>NZ_CP056199.1:305544-611089 GCF_013782625.1 Enterobacter sp. RHBSTW-00994
ATGCTATTGAGTTGAATGTGGTGAACGGACACTACCAAAATGGCGGCATGCTGATAGAAAATATTCAGATCAACAATATTAATCATAAAAATGCGCAGCCCAACTGGGGAATTGGTATTGGTATTGCGGGAAAAGGACCTTATTCACTTGACCAGAAAGATTCCGATTTTGCCTCTGATATTATCGTTCGAAATGTGTATGCAACCAAAACCCGGCAATGCATACATTTTGAAGTGTCGCGAAATTTTATCGTTGAAAATGTCGAGGTTTATCCTGACAGCAATGTGTCACTGAACACCGGTTTGACGTTTTCAGGTCTGGCCTTTTATGGCTGTCGTGATTTTCAGGTGAAGGGTGTGAAAGGTGAGCCTGTCGGAAACGGTAAAAGAATCGTGTACGTGGCCTGGGGGACAAACAACGGCATCTATACTGCACCCTGCCGTAATTTTGTTTTGTCTGATATTACGACTCAGGATGGTACTGTTGAGGTTGCCACCTCCAGCACAAATGACGTCAGCAATGAGTTTTCACTGACGAATATTACTGCAAATATTGTGCGGCATCGGGGGTCTGGTTCGAAAATGACGTTTAGCTGGATCCGTTGTCAGAAATTCGATGCCATAGGGAATTACAAGTTCGGCGAAGGGGAAGGGGGAGGCGTATACAATCGACAGGCATATATCGAGGCTACCATCAATGCCGTCCAGGAAATGAAGGGAGGGCAGCAACCGAATAGTGCTTTTTCCCGTCTGGAATGTGATCGGTTGTATACCAGTGATTGTAATATTGATGTCGTTCAGTCGACATCTGTCACAGGCGCCCGGGGTTATATCCTGGGTAATATCGATCACAGTTATTTTTTGTCTGGGGACGCTTTCCCTCAGGGTTTTGAATTTAGCGAAAATGATGTGTTGTATAAAAAATCTGGGGGTATGTTTGTTGTCACGCAGGCTGGGGCGTTGATGAGCGGCGGTGATACAGTAAAAGCGGCAGAGATTGGGCAGGATTATCTTATCTGCGCAGGCTCTCGAAACTGGGCGTCCACTAATACGAAGTCAGCGAAAACCAGAATTATGATTCCTGGCGGTGGACGGGGAGGTGAAACGCTCATTGCCACGATAACCCGAGCGCCTTATCCCGTCAGTGGGGCTTACAGGATTTACATCACTCCTGCACTGTTTGCCCCCATATCGGAAGGGACGATCATCAGTCCAGCCTCCCCTGTAAAGTATGTTGATGTCAGTGCTGATGTTCTGGATCTAAATACTTATCAGGAAAATGCCTCTCTTTAAATCACGTCCCTGATACCTGAACAGGTGTGTTCTGTTCAGGTATCGCGTGTTACACCACCACGCACATCGGCCTGCCTGACACCGGATCGGGGTGGATTTCGGCTTCGACGCTAAATACCGTTTTCAGTAACGCGGGCTGCATCACCTCTTCCGGCGATCCTTGCGCCATTACGCGCCCGTTTGCCAGGACCACCAGATGATCGCAATAGCGGCTGGCCTGGTTCAAATCATGCAGTACGGCGACCACCGTTTTTCCCTGTGTTTTTAGTGTGCCCATCAGTCGCATCAGCTCAACCTGGTGATTGATATCGAGATAGGTTGTGGGTTCATCGAGCAAGACGACCGGAGTATCTTGCGCCAGCACCATTGCCAGAAAAGCCCGCTGACGTTGTCCGCCGGATAGCTCGGTTAGCCGACGCTCGGCAAGATGGTGCGTCTGAGTCTGGCTCATGGCTACATTGACCCGCGCATTGTCTTCAACGGACAACCGTCCCCATAACGATACCCACGGGCTACGGCCATAACTCACCAGTTCCCGAACGGTGATGCCTTCAGGGGTTAAGTGATGCTGCGGCAATAGTGCCAGTTGACGGGCGAACTGACGTGATGTGAGGCGGTTAATGGGGTGTTCTTCAAGCCACACTGAGCCAGATTTTGGGGCTAGCAGGCGTGAAAAACAGTTCAGCAGCGTGGATTTCCCGCATCCGTTGGGGCCGAGTAGCGCAGTAATTTTCCCCTCAGGTAACGTGAGTGAAAGCCCGTCCAGCACCGTTTGCGAACCATAACTGACGGTCAGATTTTCAGTACGTAATCTCATTTATCGCATTCTCACAAGCAGCCAGACAAACCACGGTGCACCGATAATGGCGGTCAGTACGCCAGCCGGAAGTTCCAGCGGCGGGTGGATAATTCGCGCCAGCAGATCGGCAACCACCAGCAGCAGTGCCCCCATCAGAGCGGAGACTGGCAGCAGCCAACGGTGACGTCCCCCGGTCATTTTTCGCACCATATGCGGCACGACCAGACCGATAAAACTGATGGGGCCGCAGACGGCAACACCGGTTGCCGTCATGGCCACGGCCAGCATGAGTCCCCAGAACTGAAGACGCCGGACCGGTACGCCAAGCGTGGTGGCTCTGGCATCGCCCAGCGCCAGCAGATCGAGGTCGCGGCAAAATCGCAGGCTTAACGGCAGAAGCAGCACCAACAGGGGAACGGCCACTTTCACAAAGCTCCAGTCGCGCCCCCACAGGCTACCGGTCAGCCAGAGCAGGGCATTGCTGACATCTTGCGGGCGGGACAACATCAGATAATCGGTGATGCTTGCCCAGCAAGCAGAAAGGGCAACACCGGTGAGCGCCAGTCGCATCGGCTGGGCGGTATCGGCCAGGAGTCGCAGCAGGAGCAGTGCTGCCATTCCACCGCCAAACGCCAGCAGTGGCAGAAATATGACCGGAAGTGAGGGCAGTAAAAGCAGCGCCCCCACGGTCGCCAGGCTGGCCGCATGGTTTACGCCAAGGATATCCGGCGAAGCCAGCGGATTACGCACGATGCCCTGAACCAGTACACCGGCGACGGCCAGTGCGGCCCCGACAAACAGCGCCAGAAGCAACCTCGGCAGGCGGTAATCCATCAGAACGTAGTAGTGTTCCCGGCCAGTATGCCAGTCGGTCAACAGGGCATGCCACGGCACGGCGATGACCCCCATCTGGAGTGATAATACGGCGCAACCCGCTAACGCAATTGCAAGGAGGCTCACCATCGCGAATCTCATCCGCGCCTCCTGACCAGCCACACAAAGCAGGGCGCGCCAAGCAATGCCAGCACAGCGCCTGCGGGAAGATCGCCGGGGAAAGCCAGCGCTCTTGCCAGTACATCGGCCAGCAGCATCAACGTAGCGCCCATCAGCATACTCATAGGCAAAACCTTGCGCTGATCAAACCCAATCCAGACACGGGCGAGGTGCGGCATGAGTAAGCCAATAAATGCGACAGGTCCCGCCACGCTGACACACGCGCCCACCAGAATCAGCACCAGCACATTGATGAGCAGACGTAGTCTCGGCAAATTCACGCCCAGCGTATGGGCGGTATGGTCGCTAACGTTGAGCAGATTAAGTTGATTCGCCAGCAGCAAAATGATCGGGGTGACGATCATCACCATCGGAAAGAGTTGCCAGAATTCCTGCCAGCGTGCATGGGAAACGCCGCCGGCAAGCCAGTAAAAAATGCCATAAGCGTGATCTTCAGCCAGCAGTAGCGTGATGCGGGTAAGGGCCATGCAAAACGCCGAAAGTGCGATGCCCGCCAGGATCAGCTTATTGCGATCCTGCGTGTGCCGGAATCCCCCGCCTGCTGTCATCACCAGCAGCCAGCTCATACCTCCGCCACAGGCTGCGATAAACGCCACGGAATAACCAGCGATGGGCGTCGGGCTGAGCGCACTGGTCAGCGCCATCGCCAGCGCCGCACCGCTGTTAATACCGAGGAGTGAAGGCGAAGCCAGCGGGTTGTGGGTCAGGGTTTGCAGCAATGCGCCCGCCAGTGCGAGACTCGCACCAATCAGCATAGCGACCAGGCTTCGCGGCAGGCGAAGATTATGCACCAGCGCTTCGGGCAGCGTCGGCGTGTGGCCTGGAATGAGCGCTCGCAATGCCTCTGCCCCAGAAACAGGAATGGCCGAGTAGCAAAACAGACTCAGCCAGAAAATAGCGATAAGCGCCACGATGGGAATGCCCCACCGCAGCGCGGGATGATGTAGATCGATCATTTCACATCGGCAAGTGGCTGGTGGTGAAAGATTTTTACCGTGTCACTGGCAATGCGTTCTGCGGCGAAAATTCCCCGCATTCGCGCCCAGGCGTTACTGTCGACCGACGCGACCTGCTGTTTTTGCGCTGCGGTCAGTATCTGCCAGAGCGGATCCTGCTGCCAGTTTTTGACGATGCTCTCCTGACGGTAATGGGCAACCAACAACCAGGTTGGGTTAATCGCCAGTAACTGCTCAAGGCTGATGGAGGGCATAGCGGCGCCAGCCATTGCGGTCGGGACATTCAGCCCCAGTGCTTTCAGTACACTGCCGGTGTAGGTGTCCTGGGTATGCAGGTTGAACTGCTGTTCGCGGGATGTGCCAAAGACGACGTGCGTTCCTTTGGGTAACTGGCTGGCCCATTGCGCCATCTTCTCGTGATGCTGCTCAATGCGTGCCTGCATCTGCGCTTTTTTTCCAATCACCTCGCCGATGATTGCCGCTGATTGCAGATTTTCGGCATAGGTTTCATTACGTGATTTGAGCAACAGTACCGGGGCGATTTGCTGTAGCGCACTGTAGATCCCGGCATGGCGACTGCTGTCGGCAATGATCAGATCCGGCTTCAGCGCACTGATCGCTTCAAGGCTGGGTTGTGCGCGGGTTCCGACAGATTGCCAGGGCTTCAGATGTGCACGTACATCAGGCAGAATTCGGCTGGCATCGTTATCGTCTGCGATCCCGACCGGGCTGACATCGACGGCTGCCAGCGCATCTGCAAACGACAGTTCCAGCACCACAATCCGTTGTGGTGTTTTATCGAGTGTAAAAGTGCCATGCTCATCCTGAACCGTGGCGGCAAAGGCGTGGCTGGTGACCAGCATCAGGCCTGCAAAAAGAAAACGGATAAATGCCAACATCGTTGTATTCCTGCTAAAAGCCCGGCAAGCCGGGCATTAACACGTCAGAACTTCAAAGAACCCTGCATGTACAGCGTACGCGGCTGGCCTGCATAGATGCCTTTGTTGTTATCGTCATACGCGCGGGTGAAGTATTCCTGATCGAAGATGTTCTTCACGCCAAACGCCAGGTTCAGGTCAGCCATCTGTGGACCGAAGTCATACGCCACGCGAGCGCCCCACAGCATGAAGCCTGGAATGCGACCGGTACTGCCGTCAGCACTCTCTTTCACGGTGTTGGCGTTATCCGCAAACTGGCTCGACTGGAAGTCACTGTTCAGATTGAACGTCCAGCTACCGGGTTTGTAATCCACACCCAGCGTGCCTTTATGTTTTGGTGAGAACGGAACCTGATTGCCGTAAGTGTCGCCATCTTCACGGATCCGGGCATTCACGTAGGCATAGCTGGCGTACACGGAGACGTTATCCAGTGTTGGCGTCAGTGTGCCCAGATCGTAGCGCGCCTGTGTTTCCAGCCCGGTATGGCGGGTTTTACCCCGTGCAGTCACGGTATCGTTGGTCTGATTAGAGTCGTACTGATTATTGAAGTTAATCAGGAACAGCCCCATTTCTGCGCTCAGCGCACCGTCGTCGTATCGGGTTCCGAGCTCCCAGGTTCGCGCTTTTTCCGGTTCCACATTGCCGCTTTGCACAGCCTTGCCAATTTGGCTGTACTGTACGGTGCCGAACGAGCCTTCAGTGTTGGCATAAAGATTCCAGCTGTCAGTCAGGTGATAGAGAACGTTGAGCGCCGGGAGTGGGGCGTTATAGCTCACTTCCTCGCGCGTGCCTTTGATGTTGTTGTCCTGGTATGACTCGATATGTTCAAAGCGCATACCTGGCGTAATGGTCCAGTTGCCCACATCGATTTTGTCATCCAGATACCAGGCATGCGCCTCTGTTCCGGAGCGGGTATCACGATCATACGGGCTGGAGGTGGACGGCAACTGACCGCTGCTGGTGTTGGTGTAGTAGCGCATTTCATGCGTCGATTCATTGACATAACGGTAACCTACACCGACTTCGTGCGCGGTGGGGCCCATCATAAAGCTCTGGCTATAGCGTGGCTCAATGCCGCGCACCCAATAGTTACGAGGGGAAAGGGTGATGCGTTTACCTTGTTCCAGATAACCGCTGCGCAGCGTTTCGGTGTAGAAACCCTGAATATTGAATTTATGCTGGTTGTCCGGCTGGAACTGGTAGCCCAGGCTCGCCAGTTTGCGACGTCCCCAGAAACGATCATACGGGCGAGTTGATTGCCAGCGATCGGCGTTGTAATCCGCACGTGACAGGCCGCCGGGCATGTCAGCTTCGCCATCGTAATATTGCAGCAGGCTATTAAAAGTATGCACCTCGTTTGGCGCATATTTGCTTTTCAGCATCAGGTCGTCGATTCGCGTGGCGCTGTGCTCGCGCCAGTCGCTACCGCGTGTACCGGAATAGAGAAGTGATGTGCCAAAACCATTATCCGCCGTACCGCCAACCATCAGGTTGTGCGTCTCTTTCGGATTATTTTGCGAAGAGGTTGGGCTGAGCTGGCCTTCAACACCCGCTTCAATCCCAAAATCCTGCGGGATGGCGCGGGTTACAAAGTTCACTACGCCGCCCACGTTCTGCGGTCCGTAGCGAACTGCACCGCCGCCACGCACCACATCGATGGCATCCATGTTACCCAGCGAAACCGGAGCAAGTGAAAGCTGTGGCTGACCGTAAGGGGCAAACGGGACGGGAATTCCGTCCATTAATACCGTCGAACGGCTGGCAAGGCGTGGATTAAGCCCGCGGATACCAAAGTTCATCGCCAGGTCGTGGCTACCGGTTCCGTTGTTTTCCGGGGCGGTGACGCCAGGAATACGGTTAAGCACGTCGCGCATGGTGGTTGCGCCTGTTTTAGCGAAATCCTCACGGCGGATCACGTCGCGTGCGCCAGCATGTTCGAAAACGTCGTTTTCACGCGCATCGCCCAGCCAGTCACCCACCACGGTCAGGGCATCTTCTTTTGGCGTGGGGGCTGCCTCCAGCGTCCAGCTGTTGTTGCCCAGAGGCTTAACCTGCAAACCGCTACCGCTCAGCAGCTGTTGCAGTCCTGTTTCCACGTCGTAGTCGCCGTGCAGTCCGTTGCTGTGTTTGCCGCGCGTCAGGCTGGCATCTACGGACAGGGTGATCCCGCTGTGGGCGGCATACTGGTTGAGTGCTTTGTCCAGCGATCCCGCCGCGATATCAACCTGTGCAGCCAATACGGAAAACGATGCCAGCCCTGCCAGTGGCAGCAGGCTCAGGCGAATGGCGTTAACCAAAGGTGTTGTGTTATGAAAAACGCGTAAAGGCGTCATACCTTCTCCATCATCATTTTTGTTGTATTCAGTTATGAGTCGAACGAGAAGGGTAAAAAGGACAATCGAAATGAGAATTATTTTTCTTACAGTGGCGAGATGTTGACCCAGTATCGCGTAACTGACTGAATTTTAACGGGGAGTGTTTGGGCGATCACATTCAGGATCGCGTCGGTATTCTTCAGCGGGAATGTCCCGCTCAGGCGTAACCCAGCGACGGCAGGATCGCAGCGCAGTACACCATTACGATAACGCGCCAGGGTTAATATCACTTCCCCAAGCGGTTTATCACTGAAGCTCAGTACGCCCTGGGTCCAACTGGTAACGTCGTCATCCTGCTGGGTGAGGACGCCAAATTCAGTGGCGCTGAATGACAAACTCTCTCCGGCATGTACGATGCGCTTTTGTGTCGGGGCGTTGGCCAGAATCACTTCCACGGCGTGCTGCTGAACGGCGAGGCGGGTGATGTCGTCCTGTTGGTGAACGGTAAATTCTGTGCCCAGGGCGGTTAACTGGCCCTGGCGAGTGAATACCCGGAACGGGCGCTGCTGTGCATCTTTCGCGGTGGTGATAGCAATTTCGCCGTACCAGAGTTTCACTGTGCGTTGCCGGGCGTCAAAACGGACATCTGCGGCACTTTGCGTATTGAGCATCAGCAAGGAGCCATCTTCCAGTTTGTGCTGGCTGACGTTGCCTTTCGCCGTACGGTAATCGGCGCGCAGTCCTTCACCCGTTTCGGATTGCCAGAGTTGCCAGCCCCCACCCACTCCGAGTAACAGCAGAAGACCTTTCATCACGTTGCGACGGGTCAGCCGTGTGTCGTGCAGCGCCCGGCTGGCGACATCACCAGGAACATGGCTAAGCTGGCTGCGCAAGTTTTCTACCTGCTGCCACGCCCACTGGTTATCCTGATCTTGCTCGTACCACTGCTGCCAGCGTTCCTCCTGCTGAGGACTGACACGCTCGCCGCTTAAGACGGCATACCAGTGCGAAGCGGAGCGCAATGCCTGACGGCGTGAATCGGTTAACGACGGGGTCATAAACCGTGCTCCAGGCGAAACAGCAGACAGTGTTCAATGGCCCTGGCGACATACTTTTTCACAGAGCTGACCGAGACTCCCAGTCTTTGGGCAATGTCGCTATACGTCAGGCCTTCCAGTTGCGAAAGCAGAAAGGCCTCGCGGGTTTTGCCGCTCAAACCATCAAGCATGGTGTCAATCAGTTGCAGGGTTTCGAGCTGGCTTTCACGCTCTTCTGGTGAAGGGGCCAGGGCCTCAGGCAGATTCCCGAGCATCTCAAGGTATGCCTTTTCCAGTGCATGGCGGCGAAAGAGATCAACCATCACCCGTTTGGCAATGGTACAGAGAAATGAACGCGGATCGCGGATCGTGGACAGCGTTTCGCTACTCATCACTCTCAGGAAGGTGTCCTGGGCAATATCATCGGCATCAAATGCCGACTGGAGTTTGCGAGTGAGCCAGGTTTTCAGCCAGCCGTGATGCGCGCCGTAGAGCGATTCAAGTGTGAAAGCAGCGGTGGTAGCGGCGCGGTCAGACATGCGGAATGTATCAAAAGTTAATCATCACGCGGCTATATTAATATGAGAATGGTTCTCATTACAATTGGAAATAAAAAAGCCTCGCAATGGAGGCTCTTAACACATTGTTATCAAAGACGATCAGGTAATCACCATCGGCCAGTCTGGCGGGGTGTGGCTCATCGCTTCAACCATCACCACTTTTACGTTTTCCCAGATCGTTGCGACATCTACCAGAGTGATGCCAAGCAGACCCGTTGCAAACCAGCAGGCGGCTCCGAGTCCCAGGACAGTGCTGATGATGGCAAGGCCAGCGTAGTCAGATTTACGAAATTGAATGTTCAGCGTGCTGGCTAAAAACATCAAAACCGCACTCAGTAACGGCCAGCGCAGAAGAACCATGCTGGTAGTAATGGTTGCCATAAAACCAATCCTCGACAGGGCAGACGAAACGTAATGAAACAGTGTTTTGTGTTACATAAGATATGTGAACTATATCACACTTGCTGTTTTATTCGCCAGCGTTCATGTGATGAAAAATCGATGTTTTATAGCCAGGGTAAATGTGTAGAGCGCCGACGGAAAATATATCTTTGCAGGCGAAGGAATGATTCTTTGTACTCTTTATAATAAATTCATTGAGATAGCAAAACCTCTGCAATAGGTCGTAAGTTGTATAATATTTACAGTATTAAACCTATGGATTATGCTTGAGTGGACATATAAATGTACTCGCAGTTAATAATTCAGGATTTTGAATTTATTGGTTTTCTTACTTTTATGTATCATTTTTATTACGCACAGAATAAGACTGTAATCTTTTAAATATTATTTGGATGTTTAATCTGATTTACCATTTTCCCGAATCCTGATTTATTCGTTGCGGTCGGTTTATCGCTCAATGACCTGCGAATCAACGATGAAAGAAAAACGACGCGAGATTGTTAATGACAGTATGCGGGCGTTGCATGCACTGGCAAAGCTAATGCCTCAACTCACCTCGCAATCCTCTCTGGTAGAAATGCTTGAAACCATCAATCGCACGCTGGGGTCGACACTGGCCTGGGTAAGTGTCGATGATGACACTGGTTTACAGCGTGTTGTGTGTGCCGGTGACGTGACCTGTCATTCTTTTGATGTGACTGATTTTCTGGCCAGCACGTTACTGCAAAGGCACAAACGCTCATGGAGAGTGGTGTACTGGAAAGAAAATATTGGCAGAGCATTGTTTCCTTCTCAGCATCCTGGCTACTCGCAATTACAAAGCGGCGTATTATGTAAGCTCTCATCACAGGACTGGCGATGCAGTGGCTATTTCTTTTTAGCCTTTGACGAACGGTTATATTCGTTACCGATACTCAAAAATATCGTGATGGTTTTGGTTGAAAAATTAAAAGATTATTTGGCAGAAATCGTCGCCAGGGAGAAAACGGCGCAAGAAATGCAGCGAGTTGTCACGCAATATAAAACGCTCTTCGAACGTGCGCCGGTGTTGATGAACGCTTTCGACCGACATAACCGATGTGTGTTATGGAATGCGGAATGTGAAAAAGTGTTCGGCTGGAGCATGGCTGAAATCAGTGCACATTCCGATCCGCTGATGCTGTTTTATCCCGATCCTGAAGAACGGAGGCGGGTGCGAGAGTCGATTCATATCTCCCCACTTAAGGATATGTATGAATGGTATCCTGTGCGCAAAGACGGAATGCAACTCACCATCCTGTGGTCAAATATTCTGTTACCGGACAGCTCTATCCTTAATATAGGTCTGGATATTACCGAGCGTAAAAAAGTGGAGCAGCAACTGGCGGTAAAAGCGACCACTGACGATCTCACCGGATGTTTCAATCGTTCTGCGATTTTGCAGCAACTCAAGTCAGCACTGGCAGTACATTCACTTCAGGATGCGAACAGCCATTTTTGTGTGCTGATGTTTGATCTGGATTATTTCAAGCAAATCAATGACGAATGGGGACACCAGGTCGGTGATGCTGCTCTGGTCCATTTTTGCGATCGGATCCGGGAGTTGAGCCCGGTAGATTCTGCTTTAGGACGGGTGGGGGGGGAGGAGTTCTTACTGCTGCTGGAGGGGACGGACAGCGATGCCGCGATGCTACTATCCGCCAGATTACGCACAACGCTCAGCACAATACCGTTGTTGGTCGGGGATAAAACGTTGATCCTCTCCTTTAGTGCAGGATTGGTAGAGGTGTGTCATGGTCAACGTGATACCTCAGCATTACTGACGCGCGCAGATAAAGCGTTATATGATGCTAAGCGGACGGGAAGAGGGAAAACGGTAGTCGTCTCTGATTATTTATAAATCAAACCCAGAAATGGTCATGAACAAATAGTATGAATTTTCACACTCAAGTTGTGCTTTTTTCATGCTGCCAGCAGTTTGGCTTAATCAACGATCCTCTGTTGTGTTATCTTAAAACTTCCCTGCCAGAATGGATAAATATTTTCCTTAATAGAAACGAAACGAATACTTTCAGTTTGGCTTACGGGAAAATATTATCGTCATAACGAAATTTAAGATTTTTAATACCAAAAGTCAGTTGCTAACTTCGCATGATTCATGCAACGTAATCACCTGTTTATCAAAGCATCCGGCCTTCATTACTACAGGCGCACAAAGAGCAGGGATATAGGGCGGAAAATGAATCGTAGCGCGCAGCGCAAGATGCTGAGAGTGGTAGGGATCATCATGGTAGTTTTGCTACCGGTGATGCTTGCGCTATGGTTTGCTCAGTTACGCGCGGTGACCGAAACAAGTGCCCAACTCCGTTCATTTGCACAACTCGCCTTAGACAAAACTGAACTGGTAATTCAACAGGTTGATTTAGCTCGCGACGCCGCTGAAAAATACCAGGGTAAGTTGTGTACGCCTGGCCATCGTCAATATATGTTGAATGTTGTTCGTGGCCGCCTGTACGTTGCAGATTTAATTTATGCAGAAGGTCAGAATTTTCTTTGTTCGACCGTTTTGACGCCTGACCATCCTTACTTAATACCCACAGCCAATTACAAACGTAAACCTGATGTTGCGATCTATTATTATCGCGATACGCCATTCTTTACTGGCTATAAAATGACGTATATGCAACGTGGGAATTATGTTGTGGTGGTCAATCCACTTTCCTACAGTGAGGTCATGTCGACGGACCATTCACTGTCGTGGGGAGTATATGATACGGTCACTAATGCATTCTTTTCGGTGAGTACGGAAGCAAACGTTTCATTATTAAATTCGAGAATTCGTCATGACGAATCCTCATTTCAAAAGGATGATCGTTTCTATACGATCGTTAATTCTGATAAGCGGCCAATAGCGGCCATTGTGTCGACATCCAATACCCGTTTTTATGAAATTCTTTACCACCAGGCTACGCTGACACTGCCGCTGGGGATGATTTGCAGCATCATTATATTATTGGTGTGGTCACGTACTCATCGCGAGCTCAATTCACCAGGTCGATTATTGCACCGGGCGCTGAATAAGCATCAGCTTTGTGTGCATTATCAACCTATTATTGATATTAAAAATAACAAGTGTGTCGGTGCTGAAGCCCTGCTGCGCTGGCCTGGTTTTAATGGACAAGTCATGAGCCCTGCGGAATTTATTCCGCTCGCAGAAAAAGAGGGCATGATCGAGCGCATTACGGATTACGTCGTTGAGGGCGTGTTCAGCGATCTGGGCCATTTCCTGGCAGCAAACCCACACCTGTATATTTCGATTAACCTGTCCGCGTCTGATTTCCACTCTTCGCGCCTGATTGCCCTGATCTCCGAGAAGGCGAGGTTTTACTCTGTGCGGGCGCAGCAGATCAAAATTGAAGTCACGGAGCGCGGGTTTATCGATGTTCCGAAAACGACGCCAGTGATTCAGGCCTTCCGGCAGGCAGGTTATGAAGTGGCGATTGATGATTTTGGTACAGGTTATTCCAACCTGCACAACCTCTATTCACTGAACGTCGATATCCTGAAAATCGACAAATCCTTCATCGATACCTTAACCACCAACAGTACCAGCCACCTGATAGCTGAACACATCATCGAGATGGCCCAAAGTCTGCGCTTAAAAACGATTGCGGAAGGGGTTGAGACGGCCGAGCAGGTAAACTGGTTGCTGAAGCGTGGCGTACAATACTGTCAGGGTTGGCACTTTGCGAAAGCGATGCCGCCGCAGGAATTCATGACCTGGCAGCAGCAACCTTTACGCTAAACGTGTACATACGCATTAATTCAATTGATGGCGGTAGTCGCTCGGTGTGCGATCAAACTCGCGGCGAAACACGCGAGAGAATGTTTGTTGCGACACATATCCAAGGTCCATTGCGATATCAAAAATGGGGCGCTGCGTAGAGCGCAATGCCTGAGCGGCCAGTAGCAGTCTGCGCTGGCGAATATAGTCGCCCAACGTCTGATGCATGACGGTGCGGAACATTCTTTGCAGATACCACTTCGAGTAACCGGATTTCTTAGCGACCACATCAATGTTTAACGGTTGGTCGATATGTTCATCAATCCATTCAATAAGTGTCTGAATAATTTGCTGATGTGACATAAAGTTGCCCCTCTCTAGATACAACTATCTCTGTTGATTCGTCGTTTTCTCTGCGGGCGAGTATAATTCCTCAAGTTAACTTGAGGTAAAGAGGTTTTATGGAAAAGAGATTGCCGCGAATTAAAGCCCTGTTAACCCCAGGCGAAGTGGCGAAGCGAAGCGGTGTCGCGGTGTCGGCGTTGCACTTCTATGAAAGCAAAGGGTTAATTAAAAGTCTCCGCAATGCCGGAAACCAGCGGCGTTATACCCGCGACGTGCTTCGTTATGTGGCGATTATTAAAATTGCACAGCGGATTGGGATCCCCCTGGCAACCATCGGTGACGCCTTTGGGGTGCTGCCGGAAGGCCATTCGCTGAGTGCTAAAGAGTGGAAGCATCTCTCCTCACAATGGCGTGAGGAACTGGACAGACGTATTCATACGCTGGTTGCGCTACGTGACGAACTCGATGGGTGTATTGGTTGCGGCTGTCTGTCACGCAGCGATTGCCCGTTGCGTAACCCTGGTGACCAGCTCGGCGCACAGGGGACGGGCGCACGATTGCTGGAAGAGGATTAACCCAAAAAACTAAAGCGCCAAACCAAGGCGCTTTAGTTTATTCCCGGTCTTTGTCTTTCTCTCTATCCCGCTGGTTCACGGGAGGGTTTTCCCCCGACATCAGCACCCCTCATGTCGAGCTGGTTGAGGAGGTTCCGGTTTGTGCTGACACTTTAATTCTATGCATAACCTTTTTTTTTGCCAGTTGTGATGACTGTTTTTTAGCCAAATTTTTTTCGTGATGTTGTTCGATTTTCTATAGTTAATAAGTATGAAAACAGGAGAACACGATGCTAACGGTACATCACCTCAATCAGTCCCGTTCCCAGCGAGTGATTTGGGCGCTGGAAGAACTCTCCCTGCCTTATGAGATCGTTCACTATCAGCGAGAAAAGAACATGCTTGCTCCTGCCTCGCTCCGGAAAGTTCATCCTCTGGGTAAGTCTCCGGTCGTGGAAGACAATGGACTTATCCTTGCGGAGTCGGGCGCTATTCTTGAGTATCTCCAGGAGACCTACGATCGGGAGTCAAGGCTCAAACCACAGGATGCTGTCAACAGAGTGCAATACCGTTTCTGGCTGCATTACGCAGAAGGTTCGCTTATGCCACTGCTCCTGATGAAGCTGGTTTTTGCGAGCCTGGGCAGACCGCCCATTCCTTTTGGTCTGCGTGCGCTGGGGAAAGTGCTGGGGCAAGGCGTGCAAAAAGCCTGGCTGAATCCTCAGCTAGAAACGCATGCCCGCTATATTGAATCTCATCTTACAGATAATCTCTGGTTCGCCGGCGATCACCTCAGCATGGCGGATATTCAGATGAGTTTCCCGGTTTTTGCGCTGCTGTCGCGTGGGGGGATTGATCACTTGCCCCATATTCATGCCTGGAAGAAAAGGGTTGAGATGTTGCCTGGCTGGCAGCGTGCAGTTGCGCAAGGCGGCCCGTTTGATATTCCAGGTTAGGGATAAATGTTATCAAATTGCGCATAGACGATAACGTTTGCGCATCCTCTGATTATTTCTTCAGCGTCATAAGGGAATTTTAGCGAAAAACGATAAAGTTAAGTTGAAAAGGGCTGTGATTAGGCTAGATAATCGTTTGCCTTAATTTGACCACCCGTTTTTTAAGCGCGGAGCTAAACGTTTGCTTTTTTTGTGACGCCCCTTTTCGTTACAAACGCAGCACAAGGATTTGACGTTTCGCTGGCAGTGGAGTGTCCACCACGCTTATTGACGAATGATAAAAACTCTCAGGGGATGTTTTCTATGTCTACGCCATCTGCGCGTACCGGCGGTTCTCTCGACGCCATGTTTAAAATTTCTGCCCGCGGCAGCACCGTACGTCAGGAAGTTGTTGCTGGTCTGACAACGTTTCTGGCGATGGTTTATTCCGTCATCGTTGTGCCGGGAATGTTAGGTAAAGCTGGTTTCCCTCCTGCGGCGGTCTTTGTGGCGACCTGCCTCGTTGCCGGTGTGGGTTCCATCGTGATGGGCCTGTGGGCAAATCTGCCGCTGGCAATTGGCTGTGCTATCTCTCTGACCGCATTCACCGCATTCAGTCTGGTGTTGGGTCAACACATCAGCGTTCCGGTTGCGCTGGGTGCTGTGTTCCTGATGGGTGTGCTGTTTACCATTATTTCTGCAACCGGCATCCGTAGCTGGATTTTGCGCAACTTGCCGCAGGGCGTGGCGCACGGGACGGGAATTGGTATCGGTCTGTTCCTGCTGTTGATCGCGGCTAACGGTGTTGGTCTGGTTATTAAGAACCCGCTGGACGGCCTGCCGGTAGCGTTGGGCCACTTCGCCAGCTTCCCGGTGATCATGTCGCTGATCGGTCTGGCGGTGATTATCGGTCTGGAAAAACTGAAAGTCCCTGGTGGCATTCTGCTGACCATCATCGGTGTGTCCATTGTCGGTCTGATTTTCGATCCAACGGTTCACTTCTCCGGTATCTTCGCCATGCCATCGCTGAGCGATGACAAAGGTAACTCCCTGATTGGTAGCCTGGATATTGTGGGTGCGCTGAACCCGGTGGTTCTGCCAAGCGTGCTGGCGCTGGTTATGACTGCGGTATTTGATGCGACCGGGACGATCCGTGCCGTTGCCGGTCAAGCCAATCTGCTCGATAAAGACGGCCAGATTATCGATGGCGGCAAAGCGCTGACCACCGACTCCCTGAGCAGCGTGTTCTCAGGTCTGGTGGGAGCTGCGCCTGCTGCAGTGTATATCGAATCAGCAGCGGGTACGGCGGCAGGCGGTAAAACGGGTCTGACGGCGATCACCGTAGGCGTACTGTTCCTGCTGATCCTGTTCCTCTCCCCGCTCTCTTATCTGGTTCCGGCGTACGCAACAGCACCTGCGCTGATGTATGTCGGCCTGCTGATGTTGAGCAACGTTGCAAAAATCGACTTTGCGGATTTCGTGGATGCGATGTCCGGTCTGATCACCGCCGTCTTCATTGTGCTGACCTGTAACATCGTTACCGGCATCATGATCGGTTTCGCGTCGCTGGTGATTGGCCGTCTGGTTTCCGGTGAATGGCGTAAGCTGAACATCGGTACGGTGGTTATCGCAGTCGCACTGGTCGCATTCTATGCGGGTGGCTGGGCAATCTGATTTGTCCTTTACGGCTAAAACGGGTGGCTTTGGCCGCCCGTTTTTATTTTCAGGACTCATCCCGTTGCCTTTTGCGTTACTCTGGAGAGGATAGAATAGAGGCACGACGCCTTACGTTTTACTTATAAGAAATATCGCAAACAGGGAACGCATGGAAATTTTCTTCACAATACTCATCATGACCCTTGTGGTCTCACTATCCGGGGTTGTTACCCGCGTACTCCCCTTCCAGTTACCGCTTCCGTTGATGCAAATTGCCATTGGCGCTTTGCTGGCATGGCCTACGTTTGGCTTGCACGTCGAGTTCGACCCGGAGCTGTTTCTGGTTCTGTTTATCCCTCCACTGTTGTTTGCCGATGGCTGGAAAACCCCCACGCGTGAATTCCTGGAACATGGGCGCGAGATTTTCGGTCTTGCGCTGGCGCTGGTGGTGGTTACGGTCGTGGGGATTGGTTTCCTGATTTACTGGGTCGTGCCGGGTATTCCGCTGATTCCGGCCTTTGCGCTGGCGGCCGTATTATCGCCGACCGATGCTGTGGCGCTTTCCGGCATCGTCGGGGAAGGGCGTATTCCAAAGAAAATCATGGGAATATTGCAGGGCGAAGCGTTGATGAACGACGCCTCCGGCCTGGTTGCGCTTAAATTTGCGGTCGCGGTCGCCATGGGCACGATGATCTTCACCGTGGGCGGCGCCACTATCGAATTCTTTAAAGTGGCAATCGGCGGCATCCTGGCCGGGTTTGTGGTGAGCTGGCTGTATGGCCGTTCGCTACGCTTCCTGAGCCGCTGGGGTGGCGATGAACCCGCCACGCAGATTGTGCTGCTGTTCCTGTTGCCATTCGCTTCGTACCTGATTGCCGAACATATTGGTGTATCGGGCATTCTGGCGGCGGTAGCGGCGGGGATGACCATTACCCGCTCCGGCGTGATGCGCACCGCGCCCCTGGCAATGCGTCTGCGTGCCAACAGCACCTGGGCGATGCTTGAGTTTGTGTTTAACGGCATGGTGTTCCTGCTATTGGGTCTGCAGTTGCCGGGCATTCTGGAGTCTTCTCTGGTGGCGGCTGAAGCCGACCCGAATGTCGAAACCTGGATGCTGTTCACCGACATTGTACTGATCTATCTCGCGTTGATGCTGGTGCGTTTTGGCTGGCTGTGGACGATGAAAAACTTCAGTCGTCGTTTCCTGAAGAAAAAACCGATGGAGTTTGGCTCGTGGTCGACGCGTGAACTGTTGATTGCGTCGTTTGCGGGTGTTCGTGGGGCGATTACCCTGGCGGGTGTACTCTCCATCCCACTGCTGCTGCCGAGCGGCGACGTCTTCCCGGCGCGTTATGAGCTGGTATTCCTGGCGGCAGGTGTGATTCTGTTCTCGCTGTTTATCGGCGTGGTTATGCTGCCTATTTTGCTACAGCATCTGGAAGTCGCTGACCATACCCAACAGCACAAAGAGGAGCGCATTGCCCGTGCTGCTACGGCTGAAGTGGCGATTGTGGCGATCGAAAAGATGGAAGAACGTCTGGCGGCCGACGCGGAAGAGAACATCGACAACCAGTTGCTGAAAGAGGTCAGTTCCCGCGTTATTGGCAACCTCCGTCGTCGCGCTGATGGGCGTAACGACGTGGAAAGCTCTGTGCAGGAAGAGAACCTTGAACGCCGGTTCCGTCTGGCGGCTTTACGCTCTGAACGTGCCGAGCTGTATCACCTGCGAGCGACGCGCAAGATCAGCAATGAAACGCTGCAAAAGCTGTTGCACGACCTGGATTTGCTGGAAGCATTGCTGATCGAGAATCAGTGATCTGTACGGGCTGATGCCCTCTCCCTGTCCTTTCCCACAGGGAGAGGGCTAGGAGGGGGTATTATCAACCCAAAACCCCTCGCAACAATCCAGCCATGCCTGAGCGCTGTGCGACAAATAAACCCCCTCACGCCAAATCATGCCTAACTGCCAGTGCAGATCGCTCTCCAGCGGGATCCAGCGCAGCGTGTTCTTATCCAGACGTTCGCAGATAGGCTGTGGCAAAATCGCAATCCCAACCCCGGCCTGTACCATCGCCGCCAGAAAGTCCCATTGCCCGCTACGTACCGCAATGCGCGGCTTCACGTTGTGCTGCTGGAAGAGCGCCATCAACTGGCGGCTGAGGGCGAAATCTTCGTTGTAGATGAGCAAGGGGTGTTCGCCGAGGCGTTCAGGTTGTACCGAATCGATATGTAGCCAGTCACCAGAACGCGGTACAAGTACGCACAGCGGATGGCTGAACAGCGGTAATGTCGCCAGACCGCTTTCTTCCTCGACGGGCAGGGCCGTCATTGCCACATCCAGTTCGCCGTTCATGACTGCCTGCTGGACAGTTAAGCCACCAAATTCGGAAACTTTTAACTCAACGCCGGGATAACGCTGACGAAACAGGCTAATGGGGCCTGCCATCATCATGCCGACCATCGGCGGGATGCCGAGGCGCAACAAGCCTTTATTCAGATGGTTAATATCGCCCAGTTCCGCTTCCAGTTGGCGGAATTCCGCCAGGATTGCCAGCCCGCGCTCGAACACGACACGCCCGGTGTCGGTGAGTAGCAGCTTGCGACCGTCGCGGATCAGCAGGGTGCAATTCAGTTCATCTTCGAGGTTTTTCAGCATCTTGCTGATCGTGGGTTGAGTGACAAATAACTTTTCCGCTGCGCGGGTAAAACTTTGCTGACGAACCACTTCGACAAAATAGCGCAGCGTTCTTATGTCCATGATTATTCCTCGAAACTATACCTTTGATGATTTTAATTCATTTCAGTCCATTGCGTGCGCTCACTATACTGGCGCTTCGTCTCATTTTTGAGGAAATCACCCATGGCTGTGGCGTTAAGTCGTGTTACGCCTGCCGTTGTGCAACGACTCCAGGTTCCGGTTCAGGTCCTGCTTTATGCCGGTCTTTTTGTTTTTGCCGAATATCTCGTCACCTGGCTGCATTTGCCATTGCCTGCCAACCTGGTGGGGATGGTCTTGATGCTGACGTTGATCCTGTTTCGCGTTATCCCGCTGAACTGGGTGCGTGCAGGGGCGCGCTGGTTACTGGCAGAAATGCTGCTGTTTTTTGTTCCGGCAGTGGTCGCAGTGGTCAATTATGCGCAATTGTTGATGGTCGATGGCTGGCGTATTTTCGCCGTCATTGCGCTGAGCACGTTAATGGTGCTGGGCGCAACCGCATGGGTGGTGGATAAGGTCTATCGTTTTGAAATCAGCAGGCAGAAGCATGACTAATTTCCAGATCAGCATGTTGTGCCTTATTGCTACGCTGGTGGTCTATTTTGCGAATAAGCGTCTGTATCGCCGTTTTCACACATTGCCGCTGATGCCGCTGGTATTCACACCGATCCTGCTGGTACTGATGCTGGTGTTCGGGCATATCTCCTGGCAGAACTACATTGGGGAGTCGCACTGGCTGCTGTGGCTGCTGGGCCCGGCGACCATCGCCTTTGCCGTACCGGTGTACGACAACCTCGCCATTATCAAACGTCACTGGATGTCTCTGACCGCTGGTGTGGTGACGGCGACGGTTGTCGCGGTGACCAGCTCCGTCTGGCTGGCGCGGCTGTTTACCTTATCTGATGAAATTCAGCGCAGCCTGGCTGTGCGTTCAGTGACCACACCCTTTGCGCTCGCGGCGGCAAAACCGCTGGGAGGACAACCGGATCTGGTGGCGCTGTTTGTGGTCGTCACTGGGGTATTCGGAATGGCGGTCGGGGATATGCTTTTCCTGCGCCTTTCTATTCGGGAAGGCATGGCAAAAGGGGCAGGATTTGGCGCAGCATCGCACGGCGCAGGAACGGCGCGTTCTTACGAACTTGGCCAGCAGGAAGGGGTGGTAGCCAGTCTGGTGATGATGCTTTCAGGGGTGATGATGGTACTGATTGCACCGCTGGTGGCGTGGGCGATGTTTTAGCTCCCCGGCCTGAATGGCCGGGGAGAAGAGCAGATTAATGCGCGCGGCCTTGCTCGACACCCAGACCCGTTTGAGACCGGATAAACTGGGCGCGGAATTTCTCGCGTTCCAGATTACCTTCCGGAGAGTTGTCGGTGGCAGAGAAGAACCAGATGCCAATAAATGCCACGGCAATGGAGAACAACGCCGGGTATTCATACGGGAAGATGGCCTTTTCGTGCCCGAGGATCTGTACCCAAATCGTTGGGCCAAGAATCATCAACACCACGGCTGTCAGCAGGCCCAGCCAGCCGCCAATCATCGCGCCACGGGTGGTCAGTTTTGACCAGTACATGGAGAGCAGAATGATCGGGAAGTTGCAACTTGCAGCAATCGAGAACGCCAGCCCCACCATAAAGGCGATGTTCTGTTTCTCGAACAGGATGCCCAGCAGGATCGCCACCACACCCAGCACCAACACGGTAATTTTGGAGACTTTTAGCTCCTGACGTTCGGTCGCCCCTTTACGGAAAACGTTGGCATACAGATCATGTGATACCGCAGAGGCGCCTGCCAGCGTTAGCCCGGCGACCACGGCCAAAATGGTGGCAAAGGCGACTGCCGAGATAAAGCCGAGGAACAAGTTGCCGCCGACCGCATCAGCCAGATGCACCGCCGCCATGTTATTGCCGCCAATCAACTGACCCGCCGCATCTTTAAATGCCGGGTTTGCCCCGACCAGCATGATGGCGCCAAAGCCGATGATAAAGGTCAGGATGTAGAAGTAACCCATAAATCCGGTGGCGTAGAACACGCTCTTACGTGCTTCACGCGCATCGCTCACGGTGAAGAATCGCATCAGAATATGCGGTAAACCTGCCGTACCAAACATCAGGCCCAGACCGAGCGAAAGCGCGGATATCGGGTCTTTTACCAGCCCGCCTGGGCTCATGATGGCTTCACCTTTCGGGTGAACCGCCATTGCTTCGGTAAACAGGTTATTGAAGCTAAAGCCGACGTGTTTCATCACCATAAAGGCCATGAAACTTGCGCCAAACAGCAGCAGGACGGCTTTGATGATCTGTACCCATGTTGTGGCGAGCATGCCGCCGAACAGGACGTACATCACCATCAGAACGCCAACCAGCACCACCGCCACGTGATAGTTCAGGCCAAACAGCAGTTCGATAAGTTTGCCTGCGCCAACCATCTGGGCAATCAGATACAGGGCGACAACCACCAGCGAGCCGCAGGCAGAAAGCATACGGATGGGGCCTTGCTTGAGGCGATAGGATGCCACGTCAGCAAAGGTGTAGCGTCCCAGATTGCGCAGACGTTCTGCAATCAGGAACAGAATGATCGGCCAACCCACCAGGAAGCCGAGGGAGTAAATCAGTCCGTCGTAACCGGAGGTATAGACCAGCGCAGAGATCCCCAGAAACGATGCTGCCGACATAAAGTCGCCCGCAATGGCAAGGCCGTTCTGGAAACCGGTAATGTTACCGCCTGCGGTGTAATAATCACTCCGGGAGCGTACGCGCTTTGAGGCCCAGTAAGTAATATACAGCGTCAGCAGGACGAAAATCAGGAACATGATAATGGCCTGCCAGTTAGTTGGCTGGCGCTGTACTTCGCCGGTAATGGCATCGGCTGCATGAGCCGCAAAAGGAAGTGTGGCGGCAAGCGCCGTCAGGACTCTCTTCATGATGCTTGTACCTCGCGCAGTACTGCTTTGTTAAGACGATCAAATTCTCCGTTAGCCCGCCAGACATAGATGCCGGTCAACACAAACGAAATCACAATCACACCAATACCGATCGGAATGCCGCGCGTTACGCTGGTTCCCGCGTGGAGCGGTGTGCCGAGCCAGTGAGGCGCAAAGGCGATCAGCAGAATAAAGCTGACATAAATAACCAGCATGATGATGGAAAGCATGAAGGCAAACCGTTGCCGTTTTTCGACGAGCTCCCTGAAATGCGCACTATCTTCAATCCGTTGATAAATGTTGATGTCATTCATCACAGAGTCTCCAGAGGTTTTGTAGGGTAGATGTTTATCGTTATTCCCTCTCCCCGGAGGGAGAGGGTTAGGGTGAGGGGGAAAGGTGCGGTCTGATGCCCTCACCCCGGCCCTCTCCCGTCAGGAGAGGGGGAGAACAGCGCTATGATGGCATCGCGATGGCCTGCTTCTCTTCGAGCAGTTTTTCCACCACGCCAGGATCGGCGAGTGTTGAAGTATCACCGAGGTTACTGGTGTCACCTGCGGCGATTTTGCGCAAGATACGGCGCATAATTTTGCCGGAGCGGGTCTTCGGCAGCGAGTCTGTCCAGTGCAGGACATCCGGTGTTGCAAGCGGGCCAATCTCTTTACGCACCCAGTTGCGCACATCAGCATACAGCTCAGGCGACGGTTCTTCGCCGTGGTTGAGCGTGACATAGGCGTAAATCGCCTGACCTTTAATGTTATGTGGAATACCTACCACGGCGGCTTCAGCAATTTTCGGATGAGATACCAGTGCCGATTCAATCTCGGCGGTCCCCAAACGGTGGCCTGATACGTTCAGTACGTCATCGACACGTCCGGTGATCCAGTAGTAACCATCTTCATCACGGCGTGCACCGTCACCACTGAAGTACATATTTTTAAAGGTTGAGAAATAGGTCTGTTCAAAACGGTCGTGATCGCCGAACAGTGTACGTGCCTGTCCAGGCCAGGAGTCCGTGATCACCAGGTTGCCTTCGGTCGCACCTTCCAGCGGGTTGCCTTCGTTATCAACTAATGCAGGCTGCACGCCAAAGAAAGGACGGGTAGCGGAACCGGCTTTCAGTTGGGTCGCACCAGGCAGCGGAGTGATCATGAAGCCACCGGTTTCGGTCTGCCACCAGGTGTCCATTACCGGGCATTTTTCGTTGCCGATTTTCTTCCAGTACCACTCCCAGGCTTCCGGGTTGATTGGCTCGCCAACGGAACCGAGGATACGCAGGGAAGCGCGCTCAGTCCCTTCAATGGCTTTATCACCTTCAGCCATCAGGGCGCGGATAGCCGTCGGCGCAGTGTAGAGAATGTTGACCTTATGCTTGTCCACGACCTGGCACATACGGGCAGGCGTCGGCCAGTTAGGGACACCCTCAAACATCAGTGTGGTTGCACCGCAAGCCAGGGGACCGTACAGCAAATAGCTGTGGCCCGTCACCCAGCCCACATCAGCGGTACACCAGTAAACATCGCCCTGATGATAGTCAAAGACATATTTAAAGGTTGATGCTGCATACACCAGGTAACCGCCCGTGGTATGCAGTACGCCTTTCGGTTTTCCGGTGGAGCCAGAGGTATAAAGGATAAACAGCGGATCTTCAGCGTTCATCTCTTCAGGCTGATGTACGTCGCTTGCCTGATCGATAAGGTCGCTCCACCACAGGTCGCGCCCCTCTTTCCAGTCGACTTTTCCACCAGTACGTTTGAGAACCACGACGTGACTGATGCTTTTCACGTTCGGGTTTTTCAGGGCTTCATCAACGTTTTTCTTCAGTGGGATGTTACGCCCGGCGCGAACGCCTTCGTCAGCCGTGATCACCAGCTTCGAGTTAGAGTCGATAATACGGCCCGCGACAGCTTCAGGAGAGAAGCCACCGAAAATCACGGAATGGACTGCGCCGATGCGAGCACAGGCCAGCATGGCAACCGCAGCTTCCGGGACCATGGGCATATAGATAGCAACCACATCGCCTTTTTTAATGCCCTGCGCCAGCAACACGTTGGCGAAGCGGCAGACATCGCGATGTAGCTCGCGATAGGTAATATGCCTGCTCTGGGTTGCATCATCGCCTTCCCAGATAATGGCGGTTTCGTCACCACGTTCGGCGAGATGTCGGTCCAGGCAGTTTGCAGCCAGGTTCAGCGTGCCATCTTCATACCATTTAATAGAGATGTTGCCGGGGGCAAACGAGGTATTTTTGACCTTCTGATAGGGTTTGATCCAGTCCAGAATATGTCCCTGTTCACCCCAGAAGGCGTCAGGGCTGGAAATAGATTGCTGATACTTTTCGTGGTACTGCTCCGGATTAATCAGGCAACGGTCCGCAATGTTTGCGGGAATGTCGTGTTTGTGGATTTGGCTCATGGCTTTTTTTCTCCGTGTAAGATGTTAATAATATGTCGCAAAAACGTTAATAGTAGGGGCTTTGCCAGCTTTGTTTAGTATTTGGGCGACAGATCACGCATTAATTATGTTGTATGAAAAAACAGCAAATGAAACTTTGAACGGAAATAATTCAGCTTTGAGGTTATTCACATTTCGTGAGAAAAAAGCGTTTTTATAACAAAAGGTTATTTATAAGAATTATTACAAATTAGTGTCAGCGAGGGTTTTTGCAGTGGAAAGCCTCGTTCTTTAAGGCTTGCGTAGCATGCCGTGCAAATGATACTCATACGCCGCGTTAAAAAACCCTATAAACCAACGCAACACAATTCATACCCTTTCAGTATGTCTCCATATTCATGCAGTTCTTGTGAATAGGACGCTTCATTGAGGAAGTCTGTTTTTATGAAAAATTTGAAAATCAGCCTGGCCTGGCAAATCTTGATCGCCATGGTGCTGGGTATCTTACTGGGCAGTTATCTTCATTATCACAGCGACAGCCGCGAGTGGCTGGTTGCGAATATGCTCTCTCCGGCCGGTGACATCTTTATTCACCTGATCAAAATGATTGTCGTCCCTATTGTGATCTCCACGCTGATCGTCGGTATCGCAGGTGTTGGGGATGCAAAACAACTGGGCCGTATCGGCGCGAAAACTATCATTTATTTCGAAGTGATCACTACGGTTGCCATTATTCTCGGTATTACACTGGCGAATGTTTTCCAGCCGGGAGCCGGGATTGATATGTCGCAACTGGCGACGGTGGATATTTCGAAATACCAAAGCACAACTGCAGACGTGCAAAGCCATGCTCATGGCCTGATGGGAACCATTCTGTCACTCGTACCGACCAATATTGTGGCGTCGATGGCGAAGGGTGAAATGCTGCCGATTATCTTCTTCTCGGTGCTGTTTGGTCTGGGGCTTTCGTCTCTGCCTGCTACGCACCGTGAACCACTGGTGACGGTATTCCGCTCGATCTCTGAGACCATGTTTAAAGTGACACACATGGTGATGCGTTATGCACCTGTCGGTGTCTTTGCACTGATCGCCGTGACCGTTGCGAACTTCGGCTTTGCCTCCCTGTGGCCGCTGGCGAAGCTGGTTATTCTGGTACACTTTGCGATTCTGTTCTTCGCCCTGGTGGTGCTGGGGCTGGTGGCGCGACTCTGTGGGCTGAGTATCTGGATCCTGATCCGTATTCTGAAGGATGAGCTGATTCTGGCTTACTCTACGGCCAGTTCCGAGAGTGTTCTGCCGCGTATTATTGAGAAGATGGAGGCCTATGGCGCGCCAGCTTCTATTACCAGCTTTGTTGTGCCGACGGGTTACTCTTTCAACCTGGATGGCTCTACGCTGTACCAGAGTATTGCCGCTATCTTCATTGCGCAGTTGTACGGTATCGACTTGTCCCTGTGGCAGGAAATTGTGCTGGTTCTGACGCTGATGGTGACGTCAAAAGGTATTGCCGGTGTGCCTGGCGTCTCCTTTGTGGTGTTGCTGGCAACGCTGGGCAGTGTGGGTATTCCGCTGGAAGGTCTGGCGTTTATTGCCGGTGTTGACCGTGTTCTCGATATGGCTCGTACTGCACTGAACGTGGTGGGTAACGCACTGGCTGTGCTGGTTATCGCTAAGTGGGAACACAAATTCGACCGTAAAAAAGCGCTGGCGTATGAACGCGAAGTGCTGGGTCGTTTTGATAAGACGGCGGATCAGTAATGTAAAAAAGCCGGGTGGTGCTTGCGCTTACCCGGCCTGCGTAGCATTTCCTCTCCCACAGGGAGAGGTCAGGGTGAGGGAGTCACTTACTCCCCACTCAACGCATCAAATTCCTCGCATCCTGTATCAAACCCTTCGCTACAGCTCAGGTTTAACCAGTACAGTGCTTTCTGTTTGTTGGGCGTAATAAAGCCTTTCTCACCCTGTTGAAACAACATGCCTGCCCAGTATTCGGCATAGCCCGTGCGGGACAAAGAAGAACTGCGTTTGAACCAGGATTCAGCTTTGGCATCGTCGCGCGTCACCTCAACGCCATTGGCGTAAATCAACCCAAGCAATAATTGTGCGTCAACGGCGGAGTCGTTATCCGTATCTTCAGTGGCTGTTTCCAGCAGCTTAACGGCGTGTGGGTAGTCGGTTTTGCCCGCCAGCGTGTTAACCAGAATCCGGGCCAGCATGATTGCCCCACGTTTACTGCCCGCGATAGTCGCCTGCTGGGCCAGTGTTTTGGCTTGTGCGTAATCACCCAGGGTGAAATGGATTTGTGATAACAGCGCCATGGCATCGATATCTCCGCCTTTTGCGGCTTTCTCGGCCCACAGACTTGCCTGTTTGTCGTCTCCGGAGCTGAAGTAAGTATCAGCCAGATAGTATTGTGCTCGTGCGTCGCCAGCTTCGGCCTGTTCACGGTATTGGCTGCCAATCTCGTCGGCACGGGCAAAAGAGGTAAACAGTAACAACAGTAGAAAAATGCGTTTCATGGATTCTCATCATCAGGGTACAGTCGCGCAGTATAATCGTGCTCATAGAAGAAAAAAAAGGTGCATTAAGACCTCAGCATCCGACAAGCCAGGCGGAACCGTCGCTCCGCCCGTAGAGATTAGCCTGGATTGCAGGCCAATTTCGCCGCCACTTCCTGATGCTCACTCCTTATTGTGAGTTCGTATAACTTACCGCGATTAATAAAGGTAAATATCACTATCTTCAGGCAAATAATAAAGCCAATGCCTGGCGCCGTTTTTAATGGCGTCATGCCTTTTACTCTTTGTGAAAAATAGAATAAGAGGCTACTCCCAACCTGTTGGTTGTTGAGGGGGAGCCTCGGGTAAATAAAATTTCCCGGGGCTTTCCACTTTCTTTCCCTCAACAATGCTTAAAACAGAAAGTCTTAAGCACCCGCCGCACATCTTATCTCTCTGAATTAAATTGCAAAGATGTAATTCTTTTCTGTGTAAATTACATTATTTCTGCGATCCATCTTCCAGAATATATATTTGATTTATTAATCATCTATTCATAAATAAAAATGGGGTGAATATTTCACCCCATTTATTCATTGATTAATTAACGGCATCACCCCATTGCACTTTCACGCAGCCGGGATTTTAGCTTGTTATATTCATCAATCACATATTGCTCGGCGGCTTGCTGATCGGCGATCGGCTCCACGCGCACAGCGCAATATTTATACTCCGGTGTTTTGGTTATTGGGCTAAGGTTCTCCGTCACCAGCTCGTTACACGCACCAATCCACCACTGGTAGGTCATATAGACCGCTCCTTTGTTGGGGCGATCGCTGACCTGCGCGCGAGTGATGATTCGGCCTTTACGCGAATTCACCCAAACCAGCGCTTCATCCTCAATACCCAGACGAGCAGCATCGGCAGTGTTGATCTGCGCATAACCCGGCTCATCTGCCAGGGCAGCCAGCGCGGCGCAGTTACCGGTCATCGAGCGACAGGAGTAGTGGCCCACTTCGCGCACGGTGGAGAGCACCATTGGATACGCTTCAGTGAGCTTATCAATTGGTGCGACCCAGTCGCAGGTGAAGAACTGTGCCAGCCCGTTCGGGGTATCGAATTTCTCTTTAAAGAGATAAGACGTGCCCTGATCGGCCTCAGACTCATCGCGACATGGCCACATGATGTAACCCAGCTCACCCATTTTTTCATAGGTTGCCCCATAAAAATCAGGGCACAGATGGCGCAACTCGTCCCAGATCTCCTGGGTGTTGTTGTAGTGCATCGGATAACCCATTCGGGTGGCGATTTCGCTAATAATCTGCCAGTCGGTTTTCAGGTCCCACTTTGGTTCCACCGCTTTAAAGAAGCGCTGGAATCCGCGGTCTGCCGCGGTGTAGACACCTTCATGCTCTCCCCATGACGTTGACGGTAAAATCACATCCGCCGCCGCCGCCGTTTTCGTCATAAAGATATCCTGAACAATCACCAGTTCCAGATCCTCAAACCCTTTGCGTACCGCAGAAAGCTCGGCGTCAGTTTGCAGGGGATCTTCACCCATGATGTAGGCTGCACGCACTTCACCATGTGCTGCACGGTGCGGCAACTCGCTGATGCGATAGCCCGTATGTTCAGGCAGACTCTCAACGCCCCAGGCCTTCGCAAATTTTGCGCGGTTTTCCGGGAACTTGACGTACTGATAGCCCGGATAGGTATCCGGCAGTGCGCCCATATCGCATGCGCCCTGAACGTTATTCTGACCGCGTACCGGGTTCACACCCGCATGCGGTTTACCGAGGTTACCGGTCAGCATCGCGAGGCTGGTGAGCGAGCGCACCGTTTCCACACCCTGATAGAACTGGGTGACACCCATACCCCACAGAATGGCGGCGGTTTTCGCCCCCGCGTACATCCGCGCAGCCTGGCGAATCTCCTGCGCACTCACACCGGTTATCGCTTCGACGGACTCTGGCGTGTAGCCTTCGACAATTTTGCGATATTCTTCAAAGCCTTCTGTACGTGAGGCGACAAACGTCTGGTCGTACAGATTTTCTTCAATAATGACGTGCCCGATGGCATTCAACAGCGCGATATTCGAACCGTTTTTCAATGCAATATGCATATCCGCGATACGTGCCGTTTCGATTTTACGCGGATCGCAGACGATGATTTTCGCCCCGTTGCGTTTCGCGTTAATGACGTGATTCGCGACGATCGGGTGAGAATCCGCCGGGTTATAGCCGAAAATAAACACGAGATCGGTATTGTCTATCTCGTTGATGGCATTACTCATTGCGCCGTTACCGACCGACTGGTGCAGACCTGCAACCGATGGGCCGTGTCAAACGCGAGCGCAGCAGTCGACGTTATTCGTACCAATAACGGCGCGCGCGAATTTTTGCATTACATAGTTAGTTTCATTGCCCGTCCCGCGTGAGGAGCCGGTCGTCTGAATAGCATCCGGGCCATATTTTGCTTTGATGGCACTCAGGCGCGTGGCGACATAGTCCAGCGCTTCGCTCCAGGAGACAGACTCCAGCTTGCCACCGCGCTCGCGGCGGATCATAGGGGTTTTCAGACGGGGGGTGAGGATTTGGGTATCGTTAATAAAATCCCAGCCATAGTAGCCTTTCAGACACAGCGTACCTTGGTTCGTTTTCCCCTGTGCCGCCTCCGCCCGGACGATTTTGCCGTTATCGACCACCAGGTGAATCTTGCAACCTGAGGCACAATATGGGCAAACCGTGACGACTTTTTTCATCGGTCTTGCTCCAGTTAATCGATTCTTTCGCACCCATTATGCAGCTTCTATGCCATGTTTTTATTGTGGGTATCCCCTGACTTTACGGGTGATTTTTGGTCAAAACACTGACGAAAAGCAGCCAATCGTCAAAATTGACGTGTCGAAGGGGGTATGGATGTGACGTGGGTTAAAATTCCATCACGTAAAAAGGAATTTGGCTGGAGCCGATTGCAGATTGGATCAGACTTAACATAATCCCACTACGGAAGCATACGATGAAGCCGGCGATCCTGGTTGTAGATGACGATACCGCAGTCTGTGAGCTGTTGCAGGATGTGCTCAATGAACACGTCTTTACGGTATTTGTCTGCCATAACGGTCAGGATGCGCTGAAACTGTCACAGCGGGAGCCGCACATTGCTCTGGTCTTGCTGGATATGATGCTGCCGGATATCAACGGATTGCAGGTTCTTTTGCAATTGCAAAAACAGCGTCCGGAACTGCCAGTGGTGATGCTGACGGGGCTGGGGAGTGAGTCTGATGTGGTGGTGGGGCTGGAAATGGGCGCTGATGATTACATCGGCAAACCTTTTAATCCGCGCGTGGTGGTCGCGCGGGTGAAAGCCGTTCTGCGGCGCACCGGCGTACTGGCCGCAGAAACAAACGCCCCGCGCGTTGCCGGGGTCGCGTTTAATGGCTGGACGTTAGACACCGTTCGCTGTGAACTCAGCGATCCGCAGCGTAATGTTATTCCCCTCACGCAAGGCGAGTACAACCTGTTGCTGGCACTGGCACAAAATGCCCGGCGAGTACTCAGCCGCGAACAGTTGCTTGAACTGACGCACAATGAAAGCGCGGAGGTATTTGACCGCACCATTGACGTGCTCATCATGCGGTTGCGGCGAAAAATAGAGGTCAACCCTCACCAGCCGATGTTGATTAAAACCATCCGTGGGCTGGGCTATGTCTTCGCCTCCGATGTTTCTCACAGTGATAAAGCTGCCTGAATCTCAGGTATTCTCGTTAATAAATGACTGCAATTCTGCCAATGTTTTTGCGCCGTCGATGGCATTGGCAGCCAGCAGGCTTGCCCGTGCGCAGGCGTGTGCCAGATAAATGCTGGCAGTCAGCGGCAGTGATTCATGGCAGCCATATAAAAAGCCCGCACAAAAGGCATCTCCCGCGCCGACGCTGCCGATGATCTCTTTTTGCTCCAGCATCCATGAGGGGATCCAGCGGCCTTCTTCCCCAGGCGCTTCGCCCCATGCACCTTCCGGGCAGTGGATCACCACGCGTTGTCGGACACCCGCCGCCAGCAGCTGTGATGCGGCGTCGGCGAGATGAGCAATGTTCAGTTCCTCGTTCTTATCGCGTATCTCCAGCCCACTGAACTCGCCGGCCTCCAGCTCGTTGATCACCAGATAATCGAGATACCGTAGGGCAGGGAGCACCAGCGGCTGATAGCGCGGGTCGCCTTTGCGGGAGACAAGATCGAGCGAGGTTTCAAAACCCAGGTCTCGCATCTGCGCCAGCAGGCGCGCGGCACGTGTACCAAATTCATCGTCCGGTATATCCAGGCTATCGAGTAGCAGCAGATACCCCAGGTGGAAGATTTTCATGGTGCTATCGAGACGATCAAAGGCGGGCAGATCCAGCAGACGGTTGGCCCCTGGTGAGTGGAAAAAGGTCCGTTGCCCGCTGGGATCGGTCATGACCTGCGACATCGACGTTGAGGCAAATGTGGTGCGCTGTACGCGCTGACGGTTGACATGATACTGGTCTAGCATCGCCAGGATATAATCCCCATCGCTGTCCTCACCAATCAATCCCACCGCCTGTAGCGGTAGCCCGACATGCATTTTGGCCAGCGTCAGCAGAACGTTAAGCGGTGCACCACCGGTTGATCGTTCACTGTGGGTAATTTCCGCCAGCCAGCCACGTTCCGGCCATTGCACGATCTGGTGGACATGATCCACCAGCATATTACCTGCTGCGATGATCCCTTTACGTTCCATTTATACCTGCCCTGCGCTACCGAAGATGCGCATCTGTTCTGCCACGGTATCGGTAATGGCTTCTTCAATGCCGAGCAGCAGTTCTGCAAATTCATCATACAGCGGCTGACGGTTCGCCATACACTGGTCCACCGCCGCCAGTGCAGCCTGCGACATGCCGGTGTAGAAATTGATTTTGTGAATACCTAGCTCAATGGCGCGCCGGAAATCGGCATCGCTGATACCGGAGCCACCGTGCAGCACTAGCGGCAGTCCCGTTTGCTGGCGAATGGCATCCAGTCGCGGAAAATCGAGTTTTGGCTCACCTTTGTATTTGCCGTGTGCGTTACCGATAGCGACGGCCAGGGCATCAATGCCGGTCAGGTCGACAAACTCACGAGCCAGTTGCGGGTCGGTAAAAAAGGCTTCATCAGCATGGCCGTAAAGTGCGCCGCCCTCATCGCCCCCAACTGCGCCAAGCTCAGCCTCCACAGAAACCCCCACGGCATGACACATCTTCACCACTTCACGGGTCTGGCGGATATTTTCGTCATAACTCAGCGTTGAGCCATCAAACATCACGGAACTAAAACCTAAGCGCAGTGCCCGCACGATCGCCTCATAATGCAGCCCGTGATCAAGGTTAAGTACCACAGGAATATCGTGGCGAGCGGCTTCGAATTTAACGGCCTCCACAAGCGATTCCAGCGAGACATATTTAAAATGGACTTCCGCAATGTTGATGATAAAAGGCGAGCGCTCCTGCTTAGCCGCCGCAAACAGCGCGCGCAGGAAGTGGGAGTCGAGAACGTTAAATGCGCCCAGCGCGTAGTGATGTTCCCTGGCGTGCTCAAGACCGTCGGCAAGCGAAATCAGTGGCATAAATCACTCCTTATATCCGAAACAAGGCGTACTCGTTACACAGCACCAGCACCGCCGGTTCGTCTTCTTCGATGTTGTTATATCGGGAGAGCGGCTGGAGAAAGTGGTTGTCGTGCTCATCATCGTTGACAGAAGACACTTCCCCCACCAGAACATCGCCAAAGCCCCGTTCTCCCCAGAAGCTGTGGTACAGACCCGGCGTCAGGCAGATGCTTTCCCCTGGCTGGAGGCGCAACTGGCTGCCAGGCGCATGTGTCTGAATTTCTCCATTAACGACTACCGTCACATCGGTATTTTCAGTCTCTTCGTGCGCGTCGGCATTCCACAGTTCGATAATGAGGTTTCCGCCCGCGCGATTGATAATGTCCTCGCGCTTACGCCAGTGAAAATGCATGGGAGTGACCTGACCGTCACGGACGTGCATGATTTTTTCGGCATAGCACTTTTCATAGGGCACGCCGTTTGGCGATCCATTGCGCAGCGTAAAAAGGGTTAATCCTTGCGCCGCGAAGTTGTTACCGCCAAAAGCGGTCACGTCCCAGCCAAGTTTGAGATCGAACACTTCCCGCCATGCGTTTTGGTCGAGCTGTTGCCATTTGGTTGGGGGAAAGCTGGCAAACGGCGGAAGATGAACATCGTGCATGGAAAAAAATTGCCGTGTGTGGCCGAGGATTTCGTTGATTTCGGCGCGTTTCATGGGAACTCCTTGCGTTACGTGCAAAGTCTTACCCCTCATGCTAACCCTCCCCCTAAGGGGAGAGGGCTGGGAAGGGGACAACTGGCTGCACAACGATTACTTAACCGTCCACCCCTTGTACGATCCGACATTCTGCTTATCGATCATCGTCACCGGGATCAGCACAGGCTCTTTCGGCGCAGGTTTGCCCTGTAGAATGTCATAGCCGATTTCGACCGCTTTTGCCGCCATAACCTGCGGATCTTGTGCGGGTGTCGCCACAAACAGGGAATTTTCGCGTTTCAACGCTTCTTCACCATCCGGGCTACCATCGACGCCGACGATAAAGAATTCATTACGCTGAGCCTGTTTTGCCGCCAGATCTGCGCCGATCGCGGTAGGATCGTTAATGGCGAACACACCGTCGATCTTCGGATTGGCGGCCAGCAACGCGGTCATAATCTCCAGACCCCCTTCACGGCTCCCTTTGGCGTTTTGGTTGTAGGAGAGAACGTTGATATCCGGGTGACGTTTGAATTCAGTCTGGCAGCCTTCCACACGGTTTTGTACAGCGGATACCGGTGGTCCGTTGATGATCACCACATTGCCTTTACCTTTCAGGCGATCGGTAATGTATTTGCAGGCCATTTCACCTGCCTGGGTGTTATTGGAAGTGATTGTCGCATCAGCCCCTTCTGCGGCGACGTCCACTGCCACGACGACGATCCCCGCTTCTTTCGCGCGTTTAACCGCCGGGCCGATCCCTTTGGAATCTGCGGCGTTCAGGATGATCATGTCCACTTTTGCCGCGATAAAGTTATCGATCTGCGCCACCTGCTGACCCAAATCGTAACCGCTGGACACCAGCGTCACTTTGACGTTATCGCCTGCCAGTTTTCTCGCTTCCAGCTCGGCCCCTTTGGTGATCTGCACAAAGAACGGGTTCGCCAAATCGCCCACCGTAACACCGATGGATTTTAAATCTTTTGCCTGCGCAAATGGTGTAGCGGCAAGCAGTGCGCCAGCACAGAGCGCGGTCACTAACGGTTTCAAACGCATAGGGTATTCCTCAAGGTAAGATGTTGTTGTTATGCACTTTGATGGTGTCGGGTACGGTATTTGTCGATCAGCACCGCTATGATGATCACCGCCCCTTTGATCACCAGTTGCCAGAAGTAGGAGACGCCCATCAGCGTCATGCCGTTGTTCAGGGTGGCGATAATCAGTGCGCCCACCAGCGTGCCGGTGATCGTCCCGATCCCACCGACAAAGCTCGTTCCGCCGAGGATCACCGCCGCGATGGCGTCCAGCTCATAACCTGTCCCTAAGTTGCCGTTGGCGCTGTAAAGCCGCGAGGCGCTCATCACCCCGCCAAGCCCGGAGAGCAGGCCGCTCATGCCATATACAAACAGCAGTACCAGCCACACCTTGATGCCTGTTAAGCGTGCGGCCTGCATATTGCCGCCCACCGCGTAAATATGAACACCCAGTGTGGTACGGCGCAGAATAAACCAGCACACGACGATTACCGCCAGCGCGATCACCACCAGCCACGGGATCGGCCCGAGGTAGTTATTGCCGATCCATTCGAAATTAATGTTTGAGTTAATCACCGTTGTGCCGTCTGCCAGCAGGTACGCCGCACCGCGTAGCGCCGTATACGTGCCGAGGGTGACGATAAACGGCGGTAGCCCGGCAAAGGCCACCAGCGCGCCGTTAAACAGGCCGAGCACCAGACCGAGCATTAGTGCGGCGGGAATGGAGAGCATGGCGAGTTCTGGTATTAGCGACACCACCATTGCTGCGACTGCAGTTGTTCCCAGAATGGAGCCCACGGACAAATCAATACCGCCGGTCAAAATGATGAAGGTCATCCCCGCAGCCAGGACGATGTTAATCGATGCCTGGCGGGTAATGTTCAGCAGGTTGCTCTCGGTGAAGAAGTTTGGAGCGATAAAACCAAATACCGCCACGATCAGAATTAAAATGGGCAAAATACCGACCGTTTGCATCAGATCGCTCATCAGCATTTTTTTGGCGGAAGCGGATTTTGCGACCTGCTGCGGGTTGGTTGAGTTCGTCATGATTGCACCGCCTGGTGATGAGAGTCGTTCACGCCGGTTGCCAGCGTCATAATGTTTTCCTGGGTGATGTCGTGTCCGTGTAATTCGCCTGCAATGCTGCCTTCGCGCATCACATACACGCGGTCGCTCATCCCTACCACCTCCGGCAGTTCACTGGAGATCATCAGGATCGCCACCCCTTTGCGCGCCATCTGGTTCATGATGCGGTAGATTTCACTTTTCGCCCCCACATCCACACCACGCGTTGGCTCATCCAGAATCAGAATGCGAGGTCCAATGGCGACCCAGCGGGAGATCAGCAGTTTTTGTTGATTGCCTCCGGAAAGCCCGCCTGCACGAACTTGCGAATGTGGAACACGGATATTGAGCAGGGCGATGGCATCATCAGAAATCGATTGGGCTTTTTTGCGGTTGAGCATGCCAAAGGTGGCGTCACGCTCCAGTGTCGCCATGGTGATGTTTTCCTGTGCCGCCAGCTCCAGGAACAACCCTTGTTCTTTGCGGTTTTCGGTGAGGAAACCAATGCCGTTATCAATGGCCGCGCGCGGGGAGTGGATCACCACGGGTTCGCCATCCACTTCAATCATGCCGCCCGTGGCTTTACGCACGCCAAAAATCAGCTGTGCCAGTTCGGAACGTCCTGCCCCCACCAGCCCTGCCAGACCGACGATCTCCCCGGAACGGACCTGCAAACTGCAGGGGAGCACTTTCTTGCCGTCGGTGAGGTGATGCACATTAAGGCGCGGGCTACCGAGCGGGATATCGCGCTCTTTGTTGAACAGATCACTCAGCGGGCGACCTACCATCATCTTCACCAGTTCAGAAGCGCTGAGCTTGTCACGCGTCAGGCTGCCGACGTATTGCCCATCACGCAAAACGCTGACCCGGTCGGACAACTCATACACTTCGGCCATACGGTGGCTGATATAGATAATCGCCATGCCTTCATCACGCAGGCGCAGGATCAATTCAAACAGGCGATGGGTTTCGCGAGAAGAGAGTGCCGCTGTGGGTTCATCCATCACCAGGATACGGCTGTTACGGTGCAGTGCGCGGGCGATTTCTACCTGCTGCTGTTCGGCGATGGTCAGCTTCATCACCAGATCGGTCGCTTTGAAGTGCGCACCCAGGCGGTCAATGACGGCCTGGGCCTGGGCAGCCATCTCTTTACGCTGCACCAGTCCGCCACGCGACAGCTCGCTTCCGAGAAAGATGTTTTCGGCTACGCTGAGATTGGGGGCAAGCTGCATCTCCTGATAAATCAGGGTAATACCTGCGGCCAATGCATCTTTTGGCCCTTTGATGTGAAACACCTGGCCGTCGATCAGGATCTCACCGCTGGTGGCGGTGTATGCCCCGGCCAGGATCTTCATCAGCGTGCTTTTACCCGCACCATTTTCACCCATTAATGCGTGGATCTCACCGGGAAATACCGTCAGATCCACACCTTTGAGCGCGTGGAAACTGCCAAACACCTTGGCAATATTGCGCATCTCTAATACCGGGGTTCTGCTCATGGCGGATCTCCTGTGAAGCTCGATATCCGCACTTCATCACAGGTTCGTAAATGCAAAATGTCAGAAGCCGTTCATATTTGTCATAGTTATGAATAGTTAATATGGATCACAGTTACGGGACGAAATCGTCCTGCACCGGAGCGAAGCGATGCCCTCACGCCGTCCCCCTTTTTTCACCAGCGCCCGTGGTCGCCTGCTGATTTTCAACCTGCTGGTGGTCGCGGTGACGTTGATGGTGAGCGGTGTGGCGGTACTGGGCTTTCGTCATGCCAGCCAGATCCAGGAGCAGGTGCAGCAGCAAACGCTTGATGACATGACCGGCAGCATGAACCTGGCGCGTGATACTGCCAATGTGGCGACGGCGGCGGTGCGGTTGTCGCAGGTGGTGGGTGCGCTGGAGTACAAAGGTGAGGCAGACAGGCTTAAGCAGACACAAATGGCTTTACGTCACTCTCTGGAACAACTGGCTGATGCCCCGCTGGCGCAGCAGGAACCGGCACTGGTGGCGCGAATTATCCAGCGCAGTAATGAATTACAGCAAAGCGTGACGGAGATGCTGGAGCGGGGGCAACGCCGTCATCTGGAGCGCAACGCGCTGCTTAGCGCACTCTATCAAAGCCAGAGTTACTTGCGTCATTTACAGGATATTCAGCGTCGTTTTGGCGGTAACGTACCAGATGCACAGCTGCTGGGAGAGATGGATCGGCTGATTGTGGCGGCAATAGGTACGCCTTCGCCACGTGCCACCATTCAGCAATTAAACGGAGTAATGGCCTCTCTGCCACGAACGGCTCCACAGCCTGTTGCGGATTTTGTCCTTCCCGATTTCAACGCTGAACTGCGCAAGCTTGCCCCCTTATCCAAACAGCTGGAAGAGAGCGATTTGGCGATTAGCTGGTATATGTTCCACATTAAGGCGCTGGTTGCGATCTTAAACAGCGATATTAATCAGTATGTTGAGCAGGTGGCTCAGGCATCCCAGCTTCGCACTGCCCAGAGCCATCAGGAACTGCGCTCGATCAGCGTCTTTATCTCGATTTTCGCCGTTCTGGCACTCATCATCACCGGCTGTGCCTGCTGGTATATCTACCGCAATTTAGGCTCCAACCTGACGGCCATTTCCCGCGCAATGTCGCGATTAGCGCACGGCGAGCAGGATGTTTCCGTCCCCGCCCTGCAACGCCGTGACGAGCTGGGCGAGCTGGCGCGCGCGTTCAACGTTTTTGCCCGCAACACCGCGTCACTGGAACACACCACCCGGCTGCTGAAAGAAAAAACCTCGCAGATGGAGGTCGATCGTATTGAGCGCCAGGGGCTGGAAGAGGCGCTGTTGCACAGTCAAAAAATGAAAGCCGTGGGGCAACTGACGGGCGGCCTGGCGCATGACTTTAACAACCTGCTGGCGGTGATTATCGGTAGCCTGGAGCTGACGGATCGTGCCTCGCCGGATGCACCGCGCATTACCCGTGCGCTGAAAGCCGCGGAACGCGGCGCGTTGCTGACTCAGCGTCTGCTGGCGTTCTCTCGCAAGCAGTCCCTCAATCCGCATGCCGTGGAGATGAAACCGCTGCTGGAGAACCTGGGGGAGCTGATGTGCCATTCATTGCCCGCTTCCCTGACGCTGGATATTGAAGCGCAGTCTCCGGCGTGGTCTGCCTGGATTGATGTTAGCCAACTGGAAAACGCCATTATCAATCTGGTGATGAACGCCCGCGACGCGATGGAAGGGCAAACAGGTGTCATTAAAATTCGCACCTGGAACCAGCGTGTTACCCGCAGTGACGGACGCAAGCAGGACATGGTGGCGCTGGAAGTGATCGACCACGGAACGGGGATGTCGCAGGAGGTGAAGTCCCAGGTTTTCGAACCGTTCTTTACCACTAAACAGACCGGAAGCGGCAGTGGGCTAGGGTTGTCGATGGTCTACGGATTTGTGCGCCAGTCCGGTGGACGGGTGGAAATTGAAAGTGCGCCAGGGCAGGGGACAACCGTCCGCTTGCAACTGCCACGTTCTACGCTGCTGGCCGTACCCAGGGAAGAAATACGGACTGCGACGGCCTCAGAGCCAAGCGACCAGTTGGTTCTGGTACTGGAGGATGAGGCTGATGTTCGCCAGACGCTGTGTGAGCAACTGCACCAGCTGGGTTATTTAACGCTCGAAGCGGAAAGCGGTGAGCAGGCGCTGAGTATGCTGGAAGCCTCGCCGGATATTGGCATGTTTATCAGTGATTTAATGCTGCCAGGGAACTTAAGCGGTGCGGAGGTGATTAACCATGTTCGCAGCCGTTTTCCGCATCTTCCCGTGTTGCTGATGAGCGGCCAGGATTTACGTCCGGCGCATAACCCACAGTTGCCGGACGTGGCGCTATTGCGCAAGCCTTTTACCCGCGTGCAACTGGCGCAGGCGCTGCGGAAGGTGACCGCGAATTGAGATTCCTCCGCTACCTCTGCAACCTGCTGCTGTTTACTGTAAAGCCAGCCCCCCTGCGAGACTGGCTTTATGAAATGTTACTCTACCGCTCTGTTATTGGGTTTGCTGTCTTTAACCAGTCAACTGGCTCACGCCGATATTGTAGATGATGCCATCGGCAATATTCAGCAGGCGATCAACGATGCCTATAACCCCAGCAGTAGCCGCAGTAATGATGACGGAGATCATTATGATGACAGCCGTCGGAATGACAGCAGGCAGTATGACGATCGTCGCCGACAGCTTGAAGACCGACGCCGCCGTTTAGACGAGCGTCAGCGTCGGCTTGATGATGACAGACGACAGCTTGAAGACGACGAACGAAGGCTGGAAGAGAGTGACGATCGTTAATGGTCAGGTGCGGTTTCTTCGTGCGCGATGGAAACCGTTTTGGCTTGCATGCCATCCGTCTGCTCGCCACGAAACGGGAGATACGGCACAGCCCAGCCCATGATTAGCCCGGCCAACAGTCCAGGGCCGGTCGACATCCAGAGAAAATCAGGGGGAAGCTCTTTGATGATCAGCAACCAGCAAAAAGAGGCGATAACCGCGCCGATCGCACCGCAGGCAAGCGTTCTTCGCCAGGCAGAGTGATAGATACGTTGAGGAAAGCATGCCGCAGCTATGCCGGTCAGCAGGGCTGCGAGACCACCTACAATCCAGGTTAATGCCATAAACAGCGGTAAGACGCTGAGGATTTGCAGGAGGAGTTGTCCTGGCGTGTAAGAACTGGTGAGCACTTTACCGACAATGGCAACGGGCACACCAGCGTGTGGGGCTAATAAAGCAAACCAGCAAGCGTGATGGATAATACGGCGTGTTTTTGTCATAGCATTCCCCTTCAGAGTATTCACGTTGAAGGGGGAGGATAATCAGCATAAGTGAAGAGACAGTGAAGTGGCGTTAATCCAGCGCCAGCACCATTCCGTCATACCCCGCTTCGAACCCTTCCGGCAACGGGTTATCCATGAGCCATACGTCAAACTGGTGGCTGATATGGGTCAGAATCACCTGCGGACAGCCAATCACGTTATTCAATGCAATCACCGTATTTAAATCACAGTGGTTGCCTGGCGTTTCATCACGCGGGGCATGGCTACAGTCGATAATAATGACCTGCGGCTGGTTATTGAGCAGGAACTTCACTGTTTTTTCAGGCAGTCCGGCGGTATCGGAGAGCCATGCCACACGGCTGTGGGCGCTTTCCAGTAAATAACCAAAGGTGAGTTTTGAGTGGTTGAGCGGCAATGGTGTCACCCGTAATCCCTGTAGCTCGAAGACCACAAAGGGCTCGACCGTGTGGCTAAAATCCAGAATTCCGGGGTGTTTAAACAGGTCATCGCAGCCAGCGTCGTCCGGCGGGCCGTAGACCGGAAGGGTTGCGCCGACTCCCCAGCGTAGCGGGAACAACCCCTGCACATGGTCCATATGGTAATGGGTGAGCAAAAACTGCTGGAAGCTGCCCGCAGGCCAGTCGTCCATCAGGTCCGGAAGCCCCGCATCCAGCAGTGTCACTGCGTTGTTGAATTTGACCACCGCACTACAGGGGCGACGGCGGTGATTGACTTGCAAACGTGCCCGACGGCATGCCGCGCAGTCGCAGCCAAACACGGGCACAAGCTGAGCGCCACCAGTTCCCGTCAACGTGATCGTCAAACTCATATCCACCTCTACAGCGGTTTGGTAAAGCGAAAGTGGCTCTGTGTGTAGCCTTCACGCACATAAAAACGGTGTGCGTCTACACGCTTCACGCTGGTAGACAGTTCCGTTAATTCCGCACCGGCGTGGCGAGCTTTGTCCTCAGCCCACGCCAGCAGTTGGCTACCGACTTTCAGTCCACGTGCTTGCGGCATCACTACCAACTCCTGGATCTCACCGATCCACCTCGCATGGTGGAGATGAAACTGTAAATGCAGTCCAATCATGCCGATGATATGCCCATCCAGTAGCGCCAGCTGATAGTGCATATTGCGGTCCTGAAGGTTGGCAATAAAGCCGGCATGAAAGGCCTGTCGGTCAAATTCGGCTTGCTTGAGTTCGCAAATCAGAGCGTAAACCGCAAGTGCATCATCAGGCCCGGCGCGGCGAAGTTCACAGGCAGACATGGTGTTTCTCCTTCTGGCGAATCAGTGATAAAAAATTATCGACTGACTGTAGCAAACTTCCGTCGTTGTTGAGGATATGGCAGTCAGAAGGGGTATACCGTGCCGCGCGCTCCAGGCGCAGGTCGATCTCGCGCGCACTCTCTCGCCCACGGTTTTGCAGGCGTTGGCGCAGAATATCGGGCGATACCTGTAAACAAACGGGAAGTAATGCGGCTTCATAGCGGGCATGCGCCTGCGCAAGGTGAGCGCGGGAGCCGTTCACCAGCACGTCAAATCCGGCATGGAGCCACAGATCTATCTCCACGCCCACACCATAGTAGAAGCCATTCGCATGCCAGCTGAGTGCCAGTAGGTTTTGTCCGGCGCGGGTAAAAAATTCCTGTTCGCTCAGTGAAATATGGTTTTCACTTCCGGCGTTCGCTGCACGGGTAATGTAGCGATGCGCGACCAGTAGCTGGGTATGTTCTCGCTGCCGTAACGCCGACAGCAGGCTGTCTTTTCCGGAGCCGGATGGCCCCATTAACCAGATCAGTCTTCCCATCAGAACACCCTTTTTCCCTGACGCCAGACGTGGTCGATATGAACGTGATCGCCTTTGCGATGTGCCAGCACCAGATCTGCCCGTTTGCCTTCCCCAATCACCCCGCGATCCTGAAGATGTAGCGCCTCAGCCGGGTTTTTTGTCACCAGGCGAATAGCCTGCGGCAGAGAAAAACTATTTTCGTCGTCGTCCGCGACACGGAACGCAGCATCCAGCAGGCTGGCGGGGTAGTAATCGGAGGAGAGAATATCCAGAAAACCCAGTGCGGCCAGTTTGCTGGCGGCGACGTTCCCGGAGTGTGAACCGCCACGCACGATGTTAGGTGCGCCCATCAACACGTTCATGCCGTGTTGGCGTGAGGCTTCTGCGGCTGCAAAGGTGGTGGGAAATTCGGCGATCACGCTGCCAAGTTGATGGGATTCGTGAACATGTTCGTGGGTCGCGTCGTCGTGGCTGGCTAACGCGATATGACGATCCCGGCACAGGGCAGCAATGGCGAGGCGGTTTGGCTGTGACCACCGGGCGGCCAGCGCGAGTTGCTCTTCCTCGTAGCGCGCCATCTCCTCATTGGTGAGCGAATATTTGCCCTGATAATACTCGCGATATTTTTCGATATTGGCGAACTGGCGTTGGCCAGGGGAGTGGTCCATCAGCGAGACCAGCGTGACAGGCTCGCGCCCGACCAGCTTTTCAAACAGAGGCAGGGTGGTGTGATGAGGAAGTTCGCAGCGCAGATGAAGCCGGTGCTCGGCGCGGTTCAGACCCCGCTTTTGCGTCTCTTCCACCGCGTTGATCATCTTCTCCAGGTTTTCCAGTCGATCGCCACCATCGCGGACATCGCCAATCGCCACTGCGTCCAGAACGGTCGTAATACCGCTGGCGACCATCAGCGCATCGTGGCTGCTCATCGCTGAATGAGCAGGCCAGTCGACTTTCGGGCGCGGCGTAAAGAATTTATCCAGGTTATCGGTATGCAGTTCAATCAGACCCGGCAACAGCCAACCGCCTTCGCCATCCATCGCCTCAGGAGAACGGCTTTGCGATTCAGCAAACGCGCGGATCACTCCGTCCTGTACCTCAATCGATCCGTCGATCACCTCGTTTTCCAGAACCAGTTTTACGTTATTGATAATCATGGTGCGACTCCCATCGCATAGAGACGATCTGCCACACGATCGCGGACAGTTGCGTCGTGGAAGATCCCGACGATCGCTGCTCCGCGCGCTTTGGCTTGTTCAATCAGTTCAACCACGGCTGCGCTGTTTTTGCTGTCCAGCGAGGCGGTGGGTTCATCCAGGAGTAAAATCGGGTAATCGACGATAAAACCACGGGCGATATTGACGCGCTGTTGCTCGCCCCCGGAAAAGGTGGAAGGCGCCAGATGCCATAAGCGTTCTGGTACGTTCAGGCGAGTCAGCAGGCTGGCGGCTTTGGCGGCGCAGGTTTCACGCGGTACGCCCAGATCCAGCAAGGGTTGCATGACGACGTCGAGTGCGGAGATCCTGGGGATCACCCGCAAAAACTGGCTCACCCAGCCGATCGTTGAACGGCGGACATCCAGCACCTTCCGCGCAGGAGCCTGAACCAGATCGACCCATTCATCACCATGGCGAATGTGAATGTGGCCTTCGTCCGGCAGATAGTTGGCATAGAGCGAACGCAGCAGCGTCGATTTTCCACTGCCGGAATGACCGTGCAGCACCACACATTCGCCGCTTTTGACATTCATCGTGGCATGTTGCAGTACCGGCAGACGCACGCCGTTTTGCTGGTGGAGTACAAAGGTCTTACTCACGTTTTCTACGCGGATCATGTTGGCCTCTTAGTTCTGCAAAACGGACGACACCAGCAACTGGGTGTACGGATGGTGTGGGTCGTCGAGTACGCGATCAGTTAGCCCACTTTCCACCACCTGGCCTTGTTTCATTACCAGCAGACGGTCGGCCAGAAGGCGTGCAACGCCCAAATCATGGGTGACAATCACCACCGCCAGATTCAGTTCCACCACCAGGCCGCGCAGCAGGTCCAGCAGGCGTGCCTGAACGGAGACATCCAGCCCCCCGGTGGGTTCATCCATAAACATCAGCTTTGGGTGGGTCACCAGGTTGCGGGCGATTTGCAGGCGCTGCTGCATACCGCCGGAGAAGGTGGTTGGCAGGTCATCAATACGTGATGCGGGGATCTCCACGTCTTCGAGCCACTGTTGCGCCGTTGCGCGGATATTGCCGTAGTGACGCGCGCCCGTTGCCATCAGCCGTTCGCCAATATTGCCGCCCGCCGAGACCTGACGGCGCAGACCGTCCATCGGATGTTGATGCACCACGCCCCACTCGGTGCGCAGCAAGCGACGTCGTTCGGCTTCGCTCATTCCGTACAGCGACTGGCCTTCGTAGAGGATCTCCCCGTTTTGTGGGGTAAGGCGGGCGGAAATCGATTTAAGCAGTGTGGTTTTGCCGGATCCGGATTCCCCGACAATTCCCAGCACTTCCCCTGGCCACAGCTCGAACGACACATCGCTGAAGCCTTTTCCTGGCGCATATAAATGGCTCAGGTTATTCACCGAAAGCAGCGGTTTCATTGGCTGTTCGCCTCGCTCTGTTGGCGGCAGAAATCGGTGTCGGAACAGACAAACATGCGCTTGCCCGTATCATCCAGCACCACTTCATCCAGGTAACTGTGTTTCGAACCGCAGATGGCGCAAGGTTCGTCCCACTCCTGAACCGTAAAGGGATGGTCGTCAAAATCGAGACTCTCCACGCGGGTATAGGGCGGCACAGCGTAGATACGCTTTTCGCGCCCGGCCCCGAAGAGCTGGAGCGCAGGCATCATGTCCATTTTGGGGTTATCGAATTTCGGGATCGGTGATGGGTCCATAACGTAGCGTCCGTTGACTTTCACCGGGTAGGCGTAGGTGGTGGCGATATGGCCGAAGCGGGCGATATCTTCATACAGCTTCACCTGCATGATGCCGTACTCTTCCAGGGCGTGCATGGTGCGGGTTTCGGTTTCACGCGGCTCGATAAAACGCAATGGCTCCGGGATAGGAACCTGAAAAATCAGGATTTGGTCTTCGGTGAGTGGTGTTTCTGGAATGCGGTGGCGAGTCTGGATCAGCGTCGCATCCTCAGTTTTTTCCGTCGTATTCACCCCGGTGACCCGTTTGAAGAAATTACGGATCGACACGGCGTTGGTGGTGTCATCTGCGCCCTGATCGATGACCTTCAGCACATCGGCTTCGCCAATCACGCTGGCGGTAAGCTGGATCCCGCCGGTTCCCCAGCCGTATGGCATGGGCATTTCACGGCCGCCAAACGGAACCTGATAGCCCGGAATAGCAACCGCTTTTAAAATGGCGCGACGGATCATCCGTTTGGTTTGCTCATCTAGATAGGCAAAGTTATACCCGCTCAAATTAGCCATGTTCGCGCTCCCGTTGCAGGCGTTTCAGCAGTTCCAGTTCGGCCTGAAAATCGACGTAATGCGGCAATTTGAGGTGCGAGACAAACCCGGCGGCTTCAACGTTATCTGCATGCGCCAGCACAAACTCTTCATCCTGTGCCGGGCCTGAAATGGTTTCGTCGTATTCCGGGGCTTGCAGGGCGCGGTCGACCAGCGCCATCGCCATCGCCTTGCGTTCACTCATGCCAAACACCAGCCCATAGCCACGCGTAAAATGTGGAGCTTCGTTTTCCGGGGCGACGAAGCCGTTCACCATTTCGCATTCTGTCACCAGCAGTTCACCGATGTTGACGGCAAAACCCAGCTCTTCCGGAACGATGGTGACATCGACGTGACCACTGCGTATTTCCGCTGCAAACGGGTGGTTGCGCCCGTAGCCGCGCTGGGTCGAGTAGGCCAGCGCCAGCAGGTAGCCCTCGTCGCCGCGCATCAGTTGTTGCAGGCGTGATGAGCGTGAACACGGATAAACCGGTGGCGTGCGGGTGATGTCATCGGGTGTTGTTCCGTTGTCTTCTTCAGCTTTCGCCAGCCCCTGATTTGTCAGCAGGCTAAAGACGTGCGGGGAGGGGGGGGGTTGAAATGCGGCTTTTTTCAGTTCTGGCGATTCACCGTTTGCCAGCAGGGTGAAATCCAGCAGGCGGTGAGTGTAGTCGTAGGTCGGGCCAAGCAACTGACCGCCGGGGATATCTTTGTAGACCGCCGAAATACGGCGCTCCAGTCGCATGTCGGCCGTGGCAACAGGGTCGCTGACTGCCAGCTTAGCCAGCGTTGTCCGGTAGGCGCGCAGCAAGAAAATCGCTTCAACGTTATCGCCACTGGCCTGTTTCAGCGCCAGTGCCGCCAGTTCCCGGTCGGCAATGCCGCCTTCCGTCATCACGCGGTCCACGGCGAGGTTTAACTGTTGTTCAATCTGGGCAACGCTCAGCTCGGAAAGCTGCTCATCACCCCGTCGTCTGTGCTCCTGCAACGCATGGGCGGCGGCTATCGCCTTTTCGCCCCCTTTGACAGCAACGTACATCAGCACACCTCCACATGGGTGGTTCGTGGAATAGCCAGCAGGCGTTCGCCGCAGGTCAGGAGCAGGTCGATACCCAGCGGGAACGGGTGTGGACGTTCGGTCAGCTCATGAATGATGCACTCCGGCAACTGTGGCGCGACCATGCGTTCATCGGCGATCCCCGCGCCAGTCAGACGCAGCATACGTCCTCCGCTCAGGCTGGCGACCTGCAAAATCAGCGTGGCGCTGGTTTCCGGTGCAACGGCCGATCCTGTGGAAAGGGCGTTAAGCTGTTCGTGGCTAATTTGTTCATCCGCCACGGCAAATATGGCCTGTTGCGGTTGTTCAACCAACGGCGCGCTGGTGTGAAAACGCAGGTTCTGTCTGGCGATATCGTTCGCCAGCGCGGCAGAGAGCCATACCGGGGTGTCATTGTCTGCCAGCGTGAGTAAGACGCTGGTGGTCGCGAGGCTCAGCGGCAGCCAGCCTTGTGAAAGCGGGTGAAGCGAGACAATGACGCCAGGCTCGCTCATGGCCTTCAGCAGACGGCGAAAACTGTGTTGGGCATCCTGGACGGCCAGGGTAAAAGCAGGTTGAAGCGTCATGCGTTATCTCCGCGAACAAGCGTAAAGAAGTCGACCCGGCTGGTGTTCACTTCGGCCTGACGTGCAGCAGTGCGTGCAGCGTGGTCAGCTTCCAGCGGGGCAATTAAGGTTTCCATCAGGGTCTGAAAATGGGTCTGTTCCTGCAAAAGTGCATCGATAACTGCACAGCGCTCAGCGTGCTGTTTATCGCGACCCAGGACATAGCTGTAGCCCAGTGTCCCGCTTTTCAGGCGGACAACGGCGCGGGTGAGGGTGGCATCACCGGCAAAAAAACGCGCTCCTGTGCCGCCCATACGCGCCTGGATCTGAACCAGGCCAATTTCCGGCGCGCGAATGGTCGTATAGTCTGGCGTCAGATGCAGGGCATGCATGCGGGTTTGCAGCGCGGCTGGCTGACTTTTGGCAAGTACGCTCATCCAGCGCTGGCGAGTGGAGGTGTCGACTGACATTCAGTGCTCCATGGTGAATTCAATCATGTCGGCGCGGGTCAGGCTGACGGAGTATTCCGTTGCGTTGACCTCGCCGTCACGGTGGTTAAGGGTGCGAACACAGAGCAGGGGAGCCATGTTTGGGATCTCCAGCACTTTGCTCTCTTTCGCCTGAGCGCGGCGGGCACTGATGCGCGTCTGGGTTCGTTTGAGTGCAATACCGGTGGCATCCCGCAGAAAGTCGTGCAGCGATCCGCTGGAGAAATTCTGCAACACTGGCCAGAGGGTAAGGTCGGCAAAGTAGTGATCGATCTGACATACCGCCACACCATTCACCCGGCGCAGTGTTCTCAGGTGCACTACGTTATCGCCCTCCTGAATACCGAGCGCATCCGCTACATGGCTGGACGCAGGGCGCAAGACTGAGAGCAGTTTTTCGCTGGTGGGATGGCTGCCCTGATCGAGCAGGTTCTGACTAAAGCGCGCCTGAGAATTGAGCGGGTAGTCAAACGGGCGCATCAGCACCAGTACGCCAATGCCCTGACGGCGCTGTACCCAGCCGCGTTCAACCAGCTGGTCGATGGCGCGGCGCAAGGTGTGACGGTTCACTTCGTAGCGGTCGGCAAGCTGCTGCTCGGCGGGCAGATAATCACCACAGCGATATTGCGTGCGCAGCTCGACTTCGAGTTTTGCGGCAATCTCTTGCCAGCGGGTAGGGTAACTGGTCGGATGTCTGGATACGTGCATATAAATCAAAGCCTCGCTTCTCAGATGAAATGCTTACGCAAACGTTGAGAGAGGAAATCAAGCAGGCTGACAGTGATGATAATGAGCACCATCAGGGCACAGGTTTGCTGGAACTGGAAACCGCGAATCGCTTCCCACAGGGTGACGCCAATTCCGCCTGCGCCGACCATACCGACCACCGTTGCGGATCGGACGTTGGATTCAAAGCGATAGAGTGAGTAGGAGATGAGCAGTGGCATCACCTGCGGCAATACGCCGTAGAGGATCTCTTCGATTTTGTTTGCACCCGTCGCGCGAATCCCCTCGACCGGGCCGGGTTCGATGGCTTCAACGGCTTCTGACAGCAGCTTGGAGAGGACGCCGGTGGTGTGAATAAACAGCGCCATCACGCCCGCGAAAGGACCAAGTCCTACGGCGACCACGAACAGCATCGCGAAGACCATTTCATTGATCGCGCGACAGGCATCCATCAGGCGACGCATTGGCTGGTAAACCCACCAGGGGACGATGTTTTCGGCGCTCATCAGGCCAAACGGAATGGAGAGAATAACGGCAAGGGCTGTGCCCCAGACGGCGATTTGCATCGTGACGGCCATTTCACCGAGATAGTCTTGCCACTGGCTAAAGTCTGGCGGGAAGAAATCGGCGGCGAAGGTCGCCATGTTGCCGGAATCTTTGACCAGCATCAGCGGGTCCATTTCCGCACCCTTCCAGGAGATAACAAGCACTGCCAGCAGAATGGCCCAGCTAATCAGGGAGAACCAGCTGCGTTTTGGTGGCGGGACGGTGATGGTTTGCATGTGTGACACCTTTGGTTTATGTCCCTCACGCAGCCCTCTCCCCTTGGGGAGAGGGCTGCGTGAGGGCTAAAAGTTACTGAACCGCTTTATTCACGCTGGTCATGGCGCTCAGCGCCGCGGTCAGACGATCCAGGTCTTCCAGCTTCGCCTGAATTTCAGACACTTTGCTGGTCTTCTCTTCTTCCTTAAGACCTTTGTTATCCTTCACGCCCTGCATCTCTTTAAACAGGGCGAGTTGGCGAATCGGAACCAGTTGAAGGTCGCTTGATGCACGGAATGGCGCCCAGCCCAGACGCTCCAGAACGGTTTTCTCTTCCGGTGTTTTGCCGTAATTCATGAAGAAGTCGTACACCTTGTCCTTGGTGCTCTCGGAAAGGTTTTTACGCCACACGATCGGGTCGCCAGGGATCAGTGGCGATTTCCAGATAACCTTCAGTTCTTTCAGTTTGTCCGGCGCAGAGACTTTCAGTTTGTCGAGGTTTTCAGTGTTGTTTGTCGCAACATCGACCTGTTTGTTTGCGACTGCCAGCGCGTTGGTTTCGTGACCGGCATTCACGGTGCGTTTGAAGTCACTGGCAGAGGCATTATTTTTGGCGAAAACGTAATAGCCCGGAACCAGGAAGCCTGACGTGGAGTTAGGATCGCCGTTGCCAAACGTCAGATCTTTACGTTTGGCGAGCATGTCGTTGAGGTTATTGATGGGACTGTCTTTGTTGACGATCAGTACGCTCCAGTATCCTGGAGAGCCATCTGCCGCAACGGTTTGAGCAAAGACCTGACCATTGGCACGATCCACCGCTTCCATGGCGGAGAGGTTGCCGTACCAGGCAATATCCACTTTGTTAAACCGCATACCCTGGATGATGCCCGCATAATCGGGGGCGAAGAAGGCATTCACTTTGATGCCCAGTTTGGTTTCCATATCTTTCAGGAACGGTTCCCACTGAGGTTTGAGATTCTGCTGTGATTCCGTCGAAATAATGCCGAAGTTCAGTGCTTTTTCCTGTTCTTCCGCGTACGCAGGGCTTAACAGGGTGCTGATGCTGAACATGCTGGTAAAGGCCAGCGCGGCAACGGCTTTGTAGCTCATGTACTTTCCTCGGATCGGGTTGAGTTAAGCAGCCTGCGCGTTCTCTTCGACGCGGTTAATGCTGCGGTAGAGATGGTCAAAACGTTCGCTATCAAACTGATGACTTGCGCCATCAAAGAACACATGGCCCTGACGCAACGCGACGATGCGTTCGCAGTAGCGCAGGGCGTAATCCACCTGATGCAGAGTCACCACAACGGTAATGCCGTCGTTCTGGTTAATGTCGCGCAGGGTTTCCATCACGATGCGGGCTGATTCTGGGTCTAACGAGGCAATAGGCTCATCCGCCAGGATCACTTTTGCTTTTTGCATCAGGGCACGCGCAATGGCGACGCGTTGCTGTTGCCCACCGGACAGGGTGGAAACACGCTGATGGGCAAAGTGCGCCATGCCTACGCGGGTCAGCGCCTGCAAGGCTTGCTGTTTCTGAGAGGGGGAGAACCAGCGCAGGCAGGTGCGCCAGAACGGTGTACTGCCGAGCGCGCCGATAAGTACGTTCTCCAGCACCGTCAGACGGTTCACCAGGTTGAATTGCTGAAAGATGTAGCCTGTCTGCGCACGGCTTTTGCGGATATCACGCGCCAGGCGCCCTGCACGCTGGACGGTGTTACCCAGCAGCTCAACGTGGCTTTCCGGGGTTTTATCGCCGGTGATAAGCCCACTTAAATGACGCAGAAGGGTTGATTTACCTGAGCCGGATGGCCCCAGCAGCGCCACCATTTCGCCCTGCTGGACGGTCAGATCAACGGCATGCAGAGCCTTGTTATGATGAAAGGTCTTGCTGAGTTTCTCGACGCGGATGACAGTTTGCATGTGCTGAAGCCTCACGATAAATGTGGCCTCATGCTGGCGGATCAATGTGACATTTCGGTTAAGTGCGGGTTGCGGAAGTTTGAAGAGTTGAGGGGGAAATGATGACAGGCGGAGGCAGACTGCCCACCGCCAACATCTTAGTGCTGTTTGATGACGTTAATCATCCATGGAACACCATATTTATCAGTGACTTTACCGAATCCGTGGGCCCAGAACGTTTCCTGCCAGGCCATTTCAATAGTGCCACCCAGGGCCAGATTATCGAACCAGCGTTTACCTTCTGCCACATCCTGGGTATCGAGGACCAGGGTAAAACCACTGTAGTGTGCTTTTCCATCAGGCAAGCTGTCGCTCATCATGATATCGCTGCCTGCGATACGGACATTGGAATGGGCAATGGCGGAATCCGGGAATTGTATGCCGGACGGACAGCCTTCTTCGCTGTGTTCGTCTTTTGGCATTTCACCGAAGGTGATTTTGTAGAGGAGTTCTGCGCCGACGGCCTGCTGATAAAAGGCGGTGGCCTCTGTGCAGTTACCGGCGAAAGCAATGTAGGGACTTAACGGCATAATCGTTACCTCAGGTAAGAGAAGCTCGTTAAGTGTAGTTCTGGCAGGCCCGGTAAGCGAAGCGCCACCGGGCCTGGAAAATCAGTTCTTTTTCACGAACTCAGATTTCAGCTTCATCGGGCCAAAGCCGTCAATTTTGCAGTCAATATTATGATCGCCTTCTACCAGACGAATATTCTTCACCTTCGTGCCGATTTTCAGCATTGAAGAGCTGCCTTTCACTTTCAGATCTTTAATCACGGTAACGCTGTCGCCGTCGGCCAGCAGATTACCGTTCGCATCTTTGACGGTCAGTACATCGCTCTCCTGCGAGGGCTCTGCGTCATTCCATTCATGTGCGCATTCCGGGCAGATGAACATGCCGTTATCTTCATAAGTGTATTCAGAATTGCATTTCGGGCAGTGTGGGAGTTGCATGTCGGTATCCTCAAAAAAGTGCTTATCACGCTGGAAAGAGCCAGCTAAAAGGCGGCATAGAGCCGAAAAAGGCGGCAAGTATAGCGCAAATCCACACTTTTGTCGGTGATATCGTTTTATAAAAAAGTGCAAAAAACAGAGATGGGATGACATTTCCTGTCAGTCAGTTAAGCGATGCTAACACCCTTAAGAAGGTGGAAAGAAATGGCACTAAATATATCGAATATTTTATTGCAGCAAATTGCTACACTCTCCCATTTCGGATAAGGTGAAGCAACACGTTGTTATTTATCCATTGCTTCTACTGTCTTGCCTCAAATGACAGTGGTGAATTACCTCTCTTTTTAGGTGGGTAAATAATGATGATATATCCTGAAGTTTCCTGAAATTGAGCTACGCTTTTTATCTTTTGGCTATCTGGCCAAAGGGGGAAGTATTACACGCTATACAACGATGGGAATATATTTCTGATTGCCATCAATTAGTTATATTTAAGTGAACATGTTTTCCACACGTGATCATATAAGCCGAAACAGCATAATTAAAACGAAGTGGCTTAATAAAAGTATTAAATTTGCGTTAAGGGAAGGCTTTTATCATGCACACACAGACCATTTTTGAATTAAGCCAGGAAGCAGAGCGGTTGCTACAACTCGCCTTGCAGAATCTTGATACGTTGAAATCAATGCCGATTGCGATGCTGGATAGCACTACAGCGGCGATAACTGGCGAAAATAACAACGTTTTACCTTTGCATTTCAGTACGCGTGGTGTCGAAGCGCAGCAAGCGATGCTGAATAATGAATTACGGAAAATTACCCGCCTTGAAATGGTGTTGGCGATTGTCGGGACCATGAAGGCCGGTAAGTCGACCACGATTAATGCCATCGTTGGGACGGAAGTCCTCCCGAACCGCAACCGTCCGATGACGGCATTACCCACATTGATTCGCCATACACCGGGCCAGAAAGAGCCGGTACTGCATTTTTTACATGTATCTCCGATAGATACATTGCTTCAGCAATTGCAGCAACGACTGTGCGATTATGATCGGGGAAAACTGGCGCAGCGTCTGGAAATTGATAAAGACATGAATGCGTTGTTGGAGCGTATTGAAAAAGGTGAGGCTTTTGAAAAGCATCATCTTGGTGCGCAACCCATATTTCATTGCCTGAAGAGTCTTAACGATTTGGTGCGACTTTCTTTGGCGCTGGGTGTCGATTTCCCGTTTTCAGAATATGCCGCCATTGAGCATATACCGGTCATTGAGGTGGAGTTTGTGCATCTTGCTGGTCTGGATGCGCATTTGGGGCAACTGACGTTGCTCGATACCCCAGGGCCAAATGAAGCCGGGCAACCGCATCTGCAAAAAATGCTCAGTGAGCAGCTTGCGCGAGCCTCTGCAGTGCTGGCCGTAATGGATTACACCCAACTGAAATCCATTTCTGATGAAGAGGTTCGCCAGGCCATTTCTGCGGTCGGGAAATCCGTCCCGTTGTATGCGCTGGTGAATAAATTCGATCAGAAAGACCGCAACAGCGATGATGAAGAGCAGGTGCGGGCGATGATTTCTGGCACGCTAATGAAAGGCAATATTTCGCCGGGGCAAATTTACCCTGTTTCGTCGATGTGGGCTTATCTGGCAAACCGCGCGCGCTATGAAATGACCGCTAACGGACATCTTCCCGATCATCAGGAGCAGCGCTGGGTTCAGGATTTCGCCGAGGCCGCACTGGGCCGCCGCTGGCGTACGGCTGATTTGGATGATATCGAACATATTCGTCATGCTGCCGACCTGCTGTGGGAAGACTCTTTATTTGAGCAGCCGATCCGTAAGTTGATCTATGCCGCGTATGCCAATGCCTCGTTGTTTGCCTTGCGTTCTGCATCGCACAAACTGCTGAACTATGCGCAAAATGCCAGGGAGTATCTCGATTTTCGCTACCAGGGTCTGACGGTGGCCTTTGACGAACTGCAGCTTAATATTGCCCGTCTGGAAGAGGATATGACGCTGCTGCAAACGCGTCAGGCAGTGGTGAGCGATGAAGTCGAGCATGAGGTTGAGCAGGCGCTGAGCGCAACGGATAGCTTTATTGCGCAGCAAAAGAGCACGCTTCAGCAGGCGATTGCTCATGTGTTCAGCAGCGATAATGTTCTTGATCTGGCAGGTATTGATCCCCTGAATCTGCGCAGCAGTGCACCGGAAGATATGAAGCAACTGGTGCTGGAGGATGAAGGCCAGGCGCAAATTGTGCTGAGTAAGATCCGTTCTTCCTGCGAGCTGATCATGCTGGATGTGCAGAATAAAATCAGCCGTGAACTGGCATTACGCTTTGATCAACTGGAGTCCACGCTGGCGCGATCTCTGAATGAGGCGATGCGCCCCATTGAGACACGCATTAAAGAGCAGCTCAGTCATGCCGGTTTTCGGGCGCGGATTAGCTTCCCGGCATTTCAGGCTAATCAGCTTAACTTTAATACGCGTGCGCTGTTTAACGATGCGATAGCGCTGGATAACCGGCCTGCTGGTCAGGCTTCCGGTGCGGGCAGTATGCGGGAGACGGTTTCTCGCTGGCTGAATAATCCGGGTTGGGGCTGGGAAGATTACGTGGTGACGCGGACCCGATATGTTATCGATATCGCTCAGCTTCATGACAAATTTAAGCAACATATTGATCAGTTTTGTGAACAAATTCGTAAAGCTTTGGCCGCTCAGGTCGATGTCTCTGTTACGGCAGGTATGGCAACGTTTTTTGCGGAATTTTCGTTGTGCCTGACCGGGTTACAGGAAAGCTTGCGTGATAGCCTCGCAGTACGCCAGCAAAATGAGCATTCCACTCGGGGGCTCAGCCAGCTGTTGAAGCAAAGTCTTACGACTGCGACGTGGATTCAGGAAGATACCCGACTGTTACGCGATGATATTCAAACTCTATTCGCGGCAGAGCAACCATGACAACACAACTACTGGACGGTCCCGGGCGGACGCTGGAGTGTATTCATCCTAAATTTATGGTCGATCTGGTTCAGGGGGTGGACGCTGTGCGTCATACCCCTTTGGGGCCGCAACAGCTGCAGTTTCGTGAGCGTTTAACTCAGGAGATCATGACGCACACTCGGCTGCGGCCCTGGGCGATGGCGGGAATGCTCAACGAAAATGCGGCATTGCGCCTCGGGTTGGCCGAAAAACTGACTGGAATGCTTGATCCCGGGCATCTGGCGCTCACCCGGATGACCGAAAAACTGACGGCACTGCGTCAGCAGACAAACCCGCGTACACCGCAATCTCCTGGCCTGATGCAGCAATACGACGACCTCTCTTCACATTTTAACCAGCGTGCAGCCTATAAAGAAAAAGCCTTGTCTCAGCGCGGGTTAACGGTGCAGGCAGGCGAGCATAGTGAGCAGATTTTTACTCGCTGGCGAGCCGGACACTATGATGGCTGGTCGTTGGCTGGGCGTTGCTATATCGCACTGGAAGAGTTGCGTTGGGGGGCATTTGGTGATGCCTGCCGCCTTGCGAATGATGATGTGGCTGAAATGCTCAAGGATAACCTTTGTAGCATGGCGTCAAATTACCTTGCTCAGGGGATAAATGCTTCTCCCGCCACACGCCACTTTTATCATCAGTGGCTGACTACACCTGCTTCCCCTGGATTAATGGATCATAAAGATATGCTGGGCTGGCTGGGGGACTGGTGTCATGCCGATAAGCATCCGGTGAGCTGGTCGGTGACGCAGAACTGGCAAACAGTGGCATTAGGGATGCCGAGATTGTGTTCAGCGAAACGCCTGGTGGGGGCGATGGTCGAAGAGATATTTGGTGGATGAAGGTTTTCCCCTCATCTTCTCTCCATAAAGAAAGAGGATGAGGGGGCAGTGTTTTAGTGATGCATTTCTACCGTTTTTTGCTCGACGCCTTGTTCAGGAACATTGCCGAACCGTTTGGCATACAGTGCCGTAATAATCGGAACCAGGATTGCTGTGACAATTACGCTGGCGGCAACCAGGGCTGTCGCTGATGCGGCGACCGGTTCGAAGGCGGGGTTAATCTGCGCGATGATCACCGGGTTTGCTACGGCAGCACCTGCGGCTGATGAGGCTGCGACACCAGCCGTCCCGTTTCCTCCACCAATCACGCGGTCGGCAATAATCAGCGGAATACCCGTGATGATGATAACGGCAACGCCCAGAACAATCCCCAGCAGACCGGTATCGAGGATCACATTCAGATTGATGGTGTTACCCAGTGCGAAACCAAAGAATGGAATCAGTACCGGGGTTGCTTTGCTGAAGAAATCACGCAGGTCGTGATCCAGATTACCCAGCGCAAAACCGATCAGGAAGGGCAGAACTGCACCGACGAAATGGTGAGGTTCAAACGAGGCCAGACCGGCCGATCCCAGTATCAGCATGGTCATCAGCGGGCCTGACTCCAGAGACATCAGAACAAATGCGCCCGACTCCTCTTTCGTTCCGTATTGGTTCATCAGGCTGGCGTACAGACCGCCGTTAGTCATATCCATAGCAGAGACAATTGCCAGTACGGACAACCCTGCAAAGAAACCGGTTTGCACGCCATTTTCAGGAATAAATACGGCGCAGATCATCGCGACAACCCATGCGACTGCAATTTTGGTAATAACTAACGTTCCGGATTTACGCAAAACCGTACCCGTTGCGCGTAAATTAATGGACGCACCAATACAGAAGAACCATACCGCCAGAATCGGTACTGTTCCTGTAATCATCCCTTTTGTGAAACCACCAAAATAAGCACCTGTATTCGGCGCAAGAGTATTTAAGATTGCGCCTAGCACTAGCGGAACCAGCATCATTCCGCCAGGGATGCGTTCTATCGTGGCTTTGATTTTCATGTTTAACCCTCACATCATATCCCGCGTAACTGGCGGAGATGTCAAAAAAATAAATCAATTAATTCAATGAATTGATCGACTGTTCCGTCGAGCACTTCGTTATCCATGCAAAAAAATTAAGTAAGTGCATTCAATTACCCTTCAATCGAAAGCACCCAAAGTGGTGAATTCAGTTTTATAATGCGATCATTGGAATTGCGATTCAATGAAAATAAAACAATGTTTTAGTTATGCGTATCACATATTTTATGTAAACATTAGAATTGATATTCGATAATTAAAATTTCTGTGAATTGGTTGTGAATAAATGTGGTTTATTTTTTGTTCTGAAGGAAATAATAACGTCCGGGAGGATATTGCTTTTCCCGAAAGGCTGAGGGCTGTAGTAAGCGAAAATTGACAAATACTGAACACAGCTGACGAAGAGGGGGAATATGTGTGAAGTTGATCACAAATATAAACACTGGTAGGGTAAAGAGGTCATTAACTGCCCAGACAGGCGTCAACAGGTTCGGTTGTATCGACGTAAAACGTCAATGTAAGTAAACCTGCTACGCTTGAAGAGGAGATGCGCAAGAGGCGCTCACCAGGTCCACAGACCGCAAAATATACTGTGGTGCGGACAGGGCTCAGTCTACGAGGATAGCAATGCTTAAAAGGAAAAAGGTAAAACCCATCACGCTTCGCGATGTCACGATTATCGATGACGGAAAGTTACGCAAAGCAATCACCGCCGCCTCGCTCGGTAATGCGATGGAATGGTTCGATTTTGGTGTCTATGGCTTTGTGGCCTACGCACTCGGTAAAGTGTTCTTCCCTGGTGCAGATCCCAGCGTGCAGATGATTGCAGCTCTGGGTACGTTCTCCGTTCCCTTCCTGATTCGACCTTTAGGTGGCCTGTTCTTCGGCATGCTGGGCGATAAATACGGTCGCCAAAAGATACTGGCTATCACCATTGTGATCATGTCAGTCAGTACGTTTTGTATCGGCCTGATACCGTCTTACGCCTCGATTGGCATTTGGGCGCCGATCCTGTTGTTGCTGTGTAAAATGGCACAGGGATTCTCCGTTGGGGGAGAATATACGGGCGCATCGATCTTTGTTGCGGAATACTCGCCAGACCGTAAACGTGGCTTTATGGGAAGCTGGCTGGACTTTGGCTCTATTGCCGGGTTTGTGCTTGGCGCGGGCGTGGTTGTTCTGCTGTCGACTCTCGTCGGAGAGGAGAACTTCCTTGACTGGGGCTGGCGTATTCCGTTCTTCCTGGCGCTACCGCTTGGGCTGATTGGCCTTTACCTGCGTCATGCGCTTGAGGAGACGCCTGCGTTCCAGCAGCATGTTGATAAGCTGGAACAGGGTGACCGTGAAGGTTTACAGGAAGGTCCAAAAATCTCGTTCAGGGAGATTGCAACCAAGCACTGGCGCAGCCTGCTGGCTTGTGTTGGTCTTGTGATTTCCACCAACGTTACCTACTACATGCTGTTGACCTACATGCCGAGCTACCTGTCGCATAACCTGCACTACTCGGAAGATCACGGCGTATTGATTATCATCGCCATCATGATTGGGATGCTGTTTGTGCAGCCGGTGATGGGGCTGTTGAGTGACCGCTTTGGTCGTCGCCCGTTTGTGATTATGGGCAGTGTTGCGCTGTTACTGCTGGCAATCCCGGCCTTTATGCTGATTAACAGTAATGTGCTGGGGCTGATTTTTGCCGGCTTGCTGATGCTTGCGGTGATCCTTAACTGCTTCACAGGGGTGATGGCTTCGTCGCTACCGGCGATGTTCCCGACGCACATTCGTTATAGTGCCCTGGCGGCAGCCTTTAACATTTCGGTACTGATTGCCGGTCTGACGCCGACACTTGCCGCCTCGCTGGTGGAGAGTACGCAGAACCTGATGATGCCAGCCTACTATCTGATGGTTATCGCGGTGATTGGTTTGATTACCGGTATTACCATGAAGGAAACGGCAAATCTGCCGCTGAAAGGAGCTACGCCTGCGGCATCTGACCTTCAGGAAGCGAAAGAGATCCTGCGTGAGCATCACGACAATATCGAGCAGAAAATTGAAGATCTTGATGCTGAGATAGAAGCGTTGCAGGAGAAGCGTTCACGTCTGGTGGATCAGCATCCACGGATTAACGAGTAAGACAAAAAACCCGCCGCTGGCGGGTTTTCTTTGACTAGCATCCGGCTGCGATATAGTCCCCGTTAGCACTCATGGGGATGACTGTCAGGAACAGGACGACCGCGAACAGAATCAACATCACGCCACCCACAATTTTGACGGCTGGAACCAGCCAGTTGAGTGCAGAATTGCCACCGAAGCAGGCCACCGTTCGTTCACGGGCATACCTTACTGCCAGCGATAATCCCATAATAGACAGCGCCGTTCCCAGCGCCATGGTCATGACGGCCGCAATACCCCAGGTCACAATGCCCAGCGCATTTGAGAACATCAGAATCATAATTGCGCCACTGCATGGTCGCGCGCCAATGGCCAGAATCACGCCCAGCCGGGTTTTCCAGTCACCTTTTGTCAGGTCCGCACCGACGCCGTGATGGCCGCAGCCACAGTGTTCGTCATGCTGATGTACTGGTTTGAGCGAACTGATGGTCATTTTTCGTGGGCGCAAAGTCTTGAGTGCCTGATAAATGACAAATGCGCCGAACGCGCCAATAAGAACGGCGCTGATTTTCTCCACATACCAGCGACTGGTACTGAGATCCCCTGATGCCAGATTAAACCCGATGGCCAGAATAAAGACGAACAGAATGGCGCTGACGCCCTGCATCAGGCTACCGATAAACGGTACGACGCGTGCTGCGAGTTGGCTTTCTTTATTGGTGCTCAGATACGTGGTGACAATAAACTTGCCATGTCCCGGCCCGATAGCATGGAGTACGCCATAGAAGAATGCGCCAGTCAGTAACCATAGCCCTCCGCTGTACTGATGGTTATTGAGCTGCAGTAAATACATCACCAGATAGCGATGTAGAGTGATTTGCGTGGCAAGACACCATTGAATAAAAACATTCCAGTGAGTGTGTAGAGTTAAGCCCGCGAATAAAAGTACCAGCACGATTAACCCGGCAGTGGGGATGCGCCAGTCACGCGTCAGACGTTGTGTGGTCATGGGAGGGCCTGTGACGAGAAAATTTAGGAAAAGTATAGCGGGAGCGGACGTTTTGCGTCCATTGACGTTGATGTCTATATCGGCATTCGATCATTTTAGCACTGATGAAATACTACTATAAATAAGGGTAGACAGACGTTATATCTTGTCGGGTATCTATTAATTAATGGTGTATATCAAGGGATAAAGGGAATCCAGGGCTTTTCTGGTTGGCTGGGCTTATTGTGTTCAGACTCTACACACCGGCGGTATAACAAGGTATAGTGTCCGCCGCTTTTTTATTCAAATAATATTTACTCATTCATTTTTTCACAGCAAGGCAACGGGATGTTCAATAGTTTATTAAACCGTCTTGGTCATTCATTTCGTATGAAACATAAAAGTACAGACCTTAAAGATACACTCATGTGGTTATTCCCTGCTATCGTTGTATCAATAGTCATTCCGATCTGTATTGGCTATAAAGGGTTTGGTAGCTCAATATTAACCTTTGTTACACTTTATCTTTCCAGAAAGAACAGGGTGACATTTTATGTATCGTGCCTCGTCTTATTCTTTATTTCACTATATATACCTGTAGGTATTAATTTTGGCAGGATAAGTTATGGTTATGTAATATCGGCATTGCAAACAAATACCGGGGAGCTATCTGAATTTTTGCGTGGGACAAGCTTTGCTGCATGGTTTCTGATGTTCCTGGCCATTGCTTCACTCTACATGTTTGCAAAAAATGGTCAGGATTTTGGTAAAAAATACAGCTGGTTATATCTCATTGCGTTTGTTCTGATAAACCTTAATGCCTATCCTAAACGTATGCTTTTTCTCACAACCGAGTACGTAAAGCAGGCAAATGCTGAGCTGAAAAAGCTTGAGAGCTATAGCCAGGTTCCTGATGATTTCACGGTGGTCGATAATCATCAGAGGTATAAGAATATTATTGTTGTTGTTGGGGAAAGTGTTACCAGGGATTACTTATCGGTATATGGATACCAGCATGACACCACACCGTGGCTGAATCATGCTCCGGGGTATTTCTATTCAAACTATGTATCATCAGCCCCAAATACCTTTATGTCGTTACCGCGAACACTGACAGTGAGTGACGGCATAAAAACCGAAGAGAATAACAATATTGTTGCGCTGGCAAAAAAAGCAGGCTTGTACACTCACTGGATTTCTAATCAGGGGTTTGTCGGCGAATTTGACACGCCAAGTACGATTATTGCGAAAAATGCACAGCATGAAGTCTTTTTTAAAAAGGGTGATTACAACGCTAACAATACCGATGATATGGATCTACTGAAGCAGTTGAGCAGTATCATCAACAATAAAGAGCATGATCGTAATGCTGTTTTTCTGCACATGATAGGCTCTCACCCTGATACCTGTGAAAGATTGAATGGATTCCCGGTGAATATAAGAATAAGTCATCAGGAAAAATTCAATTGTTACCTCGCGACATTACAGAAACTCGATCTCTTCCTGGAACGTGCTGTCCAGATACTGAACCAAAGTGGGGAGTCTTACGCGCTGGTGTACTTTTCCGATCATGGTATGACGGTTGATGAAAGCGATCGCCCGGTGCGCCACGGTAATGATGCCCGACAGAACTATAATGTCCCCTTCTTCATTTTCACCAGTGACAGCGATAAGCACATCACTTCTGACAAACCCATCAGTGCAAGACAGTTCATCTCTATATTTGAGTGGTTGTCCGGTTTTAGCTCCGATAAGGTGACGGCCCATTCCCCGGAACAGACTACCAGTGGAAACATTACTGTTTTTGACGGTGGCAAGCTCACTGAGTATCAGGGTTTGAAGAACAATCCGATCATCCATTAATCTCGGGCCTGCTGAAGGCGATGAAAATAGAATCGGCTTCAGCAGGTAGTCAGCACGATTGACGAGACAAAGGCCAGGCATGACCTTGCCAGGATTGTCATTCGAGAGTGATTACTTGTTTTCGTCTTTTGGTGCAGCTTTCAACTTGTCAAACATATCTTTAGCTTTGAACACCGTAGAGGCATCTACTTTTTCAAAAACTTTTTCGGCCAACTTATCAACATGCGTATCTAACGCACCATTAAGGCCAAGCTTGTTATTAATCTGTTTTTTCACTTGATGTTTAATGATTTTTTCTTTTGTTGCTTCGGGTAAGAGTGCATCTCTCATTTTAGTCAAAAAGCTCATCTGCTTTCCCCTTTGCTTTTCCTTTTACGACATCATCAATGCATCCTGTGACAGCGACAAGAGCCGCAGCGATCATAGCCATATCATCTGTGTATCCTAAAACTGGCGTTAAATCAGGAATCAGGTCAATTGGCGATACAAGATAAGCGAGTGCACCGTAAATGATCGTCTTATCTTTGGTTGAGCATTTTTCACTCTCCAGGGCGTAATACAGGGTAAACACCTGCTCAAGGGAAGTGCGGCCAATGCTCTTGCAATACATTTTCGCTTTTGCCCAAAAACCCTCTTCGTTGTAATCATCTATCTCTATAGCCATTCGTTTCCCCTTTGCTTGTCTTTTTCACGGTGTTATCGGTTTATCGCTTTTCTATAGTGCTGGAGCTGGCTGACGATAAATGTCAGTCATCCTTATTTCATTTTCGACCAGAATAGCGATGGCTTTAACTAAATCCGGCATAGCCTTGCTGGAGAAACATCTGGACAGTGAAAATCGTAGCGCCACGCTTTCTTCTATATGTACCTCTATATACTGGTGTGCTTGCTGCACATTAATGAATGTATCGCGGCGATGGAGTGCGTAAATTCATACCGTGTTGAGCCTCATCACCCTGGAATGTGGCCGAAAACAACGATGATTGTGGATAAGTCTGTGAGCAAAAGGGTATAAGGCGGTGTTTTGCTGTGGAATGCAGCAGTCAGTCATTTTTCTGCAATTTAAGGGTTGCGGCCTGATGAGAACTCCCTATAATGCGCCTCCATCGACACGGCGGATGTGAATCACTTCACAAACAACCCGGTCGGTTGAAGAGAAAAATCCTGAAATAACGGGTTGACTCTGAAAGAGGAAAGCGTAATATACGCCACCTCGCGACAGAGCGCTAAAGCGCGTCGCACCTGCTCTTTAACAATTTATCAGACAATCTGTGTGGGCACTCAAAGTGACATGGATTCTTGACGTCGCAAGACGAAAAATGAATACCAAGTCTCTGAGTGAACATACGTAATTCATTACGAAGTTTAATTCACGAGCATCAAACTTAAATTGAAGAGTTTGATCATGGCTCAGATTGAACGCTGGCGGCAGGCCTAACACATGCAAGTCGGGCGGTAACACAGGGAGCTTGCTCCCGGGTGACGAGCGGCGGACGGGTGAGTAATGTCTGGGAAACTGCCTGATGGAGGGGGATAACTACTGGAAACGGTAGCTAATACCGCATAATGTCGCAAGACCAAAGAGGGGGACCTTCGGGCCTCTTGCCATCAGATGTGCCCAGATGGGATTAGCTAGTAGGTGGGGTAATGGCTCACCTAGGCGACGATCCCTAGCTGGTCTGAGAGGATGACCAGCCACACTGGAACTGAGACACGGTCCAGACTCCTACGGGAGGCAGCAGTGGGGAATATTGCACAATGGGCGCAAGCCTGATGCAGCCATGCCGCGTGTATGAAGAAGGCCTTCGGGTTGTAAAGTACTTTCAGCGGGGAGGAAGGCGTTGTGGTTAATAACCACAGCGATTGACGTTACCCGCAGAAGAAGCACCGGCTAACTCCGTGCCAGCAGCCGCGGTAATACGGAGGGTGCAAGCGTTAATCGGAATTACTGGGCGTAAAGCGCACGCAGGCGGTCTGTCAAGTCGGATGTGAAATCCCCGGGCTCAACCTGGGAACTGCATTCGAAACTGGCAGGCTAGAGTCTTGTAGAGGGGGGTAGAATTCCAGGTGTAGCGGTGAAATGCGTAGAGATCTGGAGGAATACCGGTGGCGAAGGCGGCCCCCTGGACAAAGACTGACGCTCAGGTGCGAAAGCGTGGGGAGCAAACAGGATTAGATACCCTGGTAGTCCACGCCGTAAACGATGTCGACTTGGAGGTTGTTCCCTTGAGGAGTGGCTTCCGGAGCTAACGCGTTAAGTCGACCGCCTGGGGAGTACGGCCGCAAGGTTAAAACTCAAATGAATTGACGGGGGCCCGCACAAGCGGTGGAGCATGTGGTTTAATTCGATGCAACGCGAAGAACCTTACCTACTCTTGACATCCACGGAATTTAGCAGAGATGCTTTAGTGCCTTCGGGAACCGTGAGACAGGTGCTGCATGGCTGTCGTCAGCTCGTGTTGTGAAATGTTGGGTTAAGTCCCGCAACGAGCGCAACCCTTATCCTTTGTTGCCAGCGGCTAGGCCGGGAACTCAAAGGAGACTGCCAGTGATAAACTGGAGGAAGGTGGGGATGACGTCAAGTCATCATGGCCCTTACGAGTAGGGCTACACACGTGCTACAATGGCATATACAAAGAGAAGCGACCTCGCGAGAGCAAGCGGACCTCATAAAGTATGTCGTAGTCCGGATTGGAGTCTGCAACTCGACTCCATGAAGTCGGAATCGCTAGTAATCGTAGATCAGAATGCTACGGTGAATACGTTCCCGGGCCTTGTACACACCGCCCGTCACACCATGGGAGTGGGTTGCAAAAGAAGTAGGTAGCTTAACCTTCGGGAGGGCGCTTACCACTTTGTGATTCATGACTGGGGTGAAGTCGTAACAAGGTAACCGTAGGGGAACCTGCGGTTGGATCACCTCCTTACCTTAAAGAACCTGCCTTTGTAGTGTCCACACAGATTGTCTGATGAAAAGTAAATAGCAAGGCGTCTTGCGATTGAGACTTCAGTGTCCCCTTCGTCTAGAGGCCCAGGACACCGCCCTTTCACGGCGGTAACAGGGGTTCGAATCCCCTAGGGGACGCCACTTGCTGGTTTGTGAGTGAAAGTCACCTGCCGATATATCTCAAAACTGATTCCGTTGCGTGAGCAGCGAGTCACGTTTGAGATATTTGCTCTTTAAAAATCTGGATCAAGCTGAAAATTGAAACGACACACTGTGTCTGTTCTCCGTAATAAGAACAGATGAAGGTGTGTTCGAGTCTCTCAAATTTTCGCAATTTGATGATGAATCGAAAGAAACATCTTCGGGTTGTGAGGTTAAGCGACTAAGCGTACACGGTGGATGCCCTGGCAGTCAGAGGCGATGAAGGACGTGCTAATCTGCGAAAAGCGTCGGCGAGGTGATATGAACCTTTGACCCGGCGATGTCCGAATGGGGAAACCCAGTGCAATTCGTTGCACTATCGTTAACTGAATACATAGGTTAACGAGGCGAACCGGGGGAACTGAAACATCTAAGTACCCCGAGGAAAAGAAATCAACCGAGATTCCCCCAGTAGCGGCGAGCGAACGGGGAGCAGCCCAGAGTCTGAATCAGCAGGTGTGTTAGTGGAACGGTCTGGAAAGTCCGGCGGTACAGGGTGATAGTCCCGTACACAAAAACGCATCTGGTGTGAACTCGAAGAGTAGGGCGGGACACGTGGTATCCTGTCTGAATATGGGGGGACCATCCTCCAAGGCTAAATACTCCTGACTGACCGATAGTGAACCAGTACCGTGAGGGAAAGGCGAAAAGAACCCCGGCGAGGGGAGTGAAAAAGAACCTGAAACCGTGTACGTACAAGCAGTGGGAGCCTCTTTATGGGGTGACTGCGTACCTTTTGTATAATGGGTCAGCGACTTATATTCTGTAGCAAGGTTAACCGAATAGGGGAGCCGAAGGGAAACCGAGTCTTAACTGGGCGTTAAGTTGCAGGGTATAGACCCGAAACCCGGTGATCTAGCCATGGGCAGGTTGAAGGTTGGGTAACACTAACTGGAGGACCGAACCGACTAATGTTGAAAAATTAGCGGATGACTTGTGGCTGGGGGTGAAAGGCCAATCAAACCGGGAGATAGCTGGTTCTCCCCGAAAGCTATTTAGGTAGCGCCTCGTGAACTCATCTTCGGGGGTAGAGCACTGTTTCGGCTAGGGGGCCATCCCGGCTTACCAACCCGATGCAAACTACGAATACCGAAGAATGTTATCACGGGAGACACACGGCGGGTGCTAACGTCCGTCGTGAAGAGGGAAACAACCCAGACCGCCAGCTAAGGTCCCAAAGTCATGGTTAAGTGGGAAACGATGTGGGAAGGCACAGACAGCCAGGATGTTGGCTTAGAAGCAGCCATCATTTAAAGAAAGCGTAATAGCTCACTGGTCGAGTCGGCCTGCGCGGAAGATGTAACGGGGCTAAACCATGCACCGAAGCTGCGGCAGCGACACTATGTGTTGTTGGGTAGGGGAGCGTTCTGTAAGCCGTTGAAGGTGTCCTGTGAGGGATGCTGGAGGTATCAGAAGTGCGAATGCTGACATAAGTAACGATAATGCGGGTGAAAAGCCCGCACGCCGGAAGACCAAGGGTTCCTGTCCAACGTTAATCGGGGCAGGGTGAGTCGACCCCTAAGGCGAGGCCGAAAGGCGTAGTCGATGGGAAACAGGTTAATATTCCTGTACTTGGTGTTACTGCGAAGGGGGGACGGAGAAGGCTATGTTAGCCGGGCGACGGTTGTCCCGGTTTAAGCATGTAGGCGGAGAGTTTAGGTAAATCCGGACTCTTTTAACGCTGAGGTGTGATGACGAGGCACTACGGTGCTGAAGTAACAAATGCCCTGCTTCCAGGAAAAGCCTCTAAGCATCAGGTAACACGAAATCGTACCCCAAACCGACACAGGTGGTCAGGTAGAGAATACCAAGGCGCTTGAGAGAACTCGGGTGAAGGAACTAGGCAAAATGGTGCCGTAACTTCGGGAGAAGGCACGCTGATATGTAGGTGAAGCCCCTGCGGGTGGAGCTGAAATCAGTCGAAGATACCAGCTGGCTGCAACTGTTTATTAAAAACACAGCACTGTGCAAACACGAAAGTGGACGTATACGGTGTGACGCCTGCCCGGTGCCGGAAGGTTAATTGATGGGGTCAGCGGCAACGCGAAGCTCTTGATCGAAGCCCCGGTAAACGGCGGCCGTAACTATAACGGTCCTAAGGTAGCGAAATTCCTTGTCGGGTAAGTTCCGACCTGCACGAATGGCGTAATGATGGCCAGGCTGTCTCCACCCGAGACTCAGTGAAATTGAACTCGCTGTGAAGATGCAGTGTACCCGCGGCAAGACGGAAAGACCCCGTGAACCTTTACTATAGCTTGACACTGAACACTGGTCCTTGATGTGTAGGATAGGTGGGAGGCTTTGAAGCGTGGACGCCAGTCTGCGTGGAGCCGCCCTTGAAATACCACCCTTTAATGGCTGGTGTTCTAACGTGGACCCGTGATCCGGGTTGCGGACAGTGTCTGGTGGGTAGTTTGACTGGGGCGGTCTCCTCCCAAAGAGTAACGGAGGAGCACGAAGGTTAGCTAATCCTGGTCGGACATCAGGAGGTTAGTGCAATGGCATAAGCTAGCTTGACTGCGAGAGTGACGGCTCGAGCAGGTGCGAAAGCAGGTCATAGTGATCCGGTGGTTCTGAATGGAAGGGCCATCGCTCAACGGATAAAAGGTACTCCGGGGATAACAGGCTGATACCGCCCAAGAGTTCATATCGACGGCGGTGTTTGGCACCTCGATGTCGGCTCATCACATCCTGGGGCTGAAGTAGGTCCCAAGGGTACGGCTGTTCGCCGTTTAAAGTGGTACGCGAGCTGGGTTTAGAACGTCGTGAGACAGTTCGGTCCCTATCTGCCGTGGGCGCTGGAGAATTGAGGGGGGCTGCTCCTAGTACGAGAGGACCGGAGTGGACGCATCACTGGTGTTCGGGTTGTCATGCCAATGGCATTGCCCGGTAGCTAAATGCGGAAGAGATAAGTGCTGAAAGCATCTAAGCACGAAACTTGCCCCGAGATGAGTTCTCCCTGACCCTTTAAGGGTCCTGAAGGAACGTTGAAGACTACGACGTTGATAGGTCGGGTGTGTAAGCGTAGCGATACGTTGAGCTAACCGATACTAATGAACCGTGAGGCTTAACCTTACAACGCCGAAGATGTTTTGGCGAAAGAGACATGATAATCAGCCTGATACAGATAATATTAGCCGGCGAAAGCGGGTTAATGAACAGAATTTGCCTGGCGGCTTTAGCGCGGTGGTCCCACCTGACCCCATGCCGAACTCAGAAGTGAAACGCCGTAGCGCCGATGGTAGTGTGGGGTCTCCCCATGTGAGAGTAGGGAACTGCCAGGCATCAATTAAGCAGGAAACCCCGGTCCGAAAGGTCCGGGGTTTTTTGCGTCTGTGAGTATGAACGAAAAAACAGACCTAACGACTTGTCATCCACTGCTGAATAAAGCTAACCATCCCGTCAGTATCATTCAGATCCAAAACCGGTACTGGAAGTGATAGCCCAGTGTCGCTGGCGACAGCAATAACATGCTCATCCAGTGTTAGTTCACACGTATCATGACCTGTTAGTGGTGTGACGCGGTCGTTAGATCGGGGGGGACTCTCAGTACTATCGATCATCAATCTGTTATTGTCTTGCTCATGTTAACGCCCGTAACCCCAAAACCTGTAGCCTCATAGACATGCTGAGCACATGTGTTGTCACCGGCAACACGAAGCCTGATCTGCTCAAAACCCTTCACTCTTAGCTCCTGCTCAAAAGCCAGAAGAGCCTGCTTACCCAGCCCTTTCCCTTGGCAGGAGTTGAAAATATGAAAATCATAGATAAATACGATACGCTTGGCTGTATCGGGTTTGTACCAAAGATAACCTACATGCCTGTCTGCATTGTTTGAGCGAGAAATAAGGCACAACAAAATCTGCCCGGGTGTATTAACGCCTTCCGGCAGGTCTTCAGCTATTTCCTGCCTTGCTCTTGCGAGCGAGTCCTTATCAGAAAGTCGATAGTTTGATGCAATTTCATGCGCGTAATCTGGAATGAAGTATTCCAGATAGCCAGGATATTCGTCCTCATGCATTGAACGGAAGATAATCATTGGTTGAGCCTGTTATGTCGGTAGGGCGTAGTGTAGACAATGAGAGCTTATATCTGCTACTGGCATAGCCCACTTATAGTTTGTTAAGGATAAACAGAAAGGTGGTCAGATTGACTGCAATTATGTATTGGTCAGGAAAGATATTGGGAATAGATTTTCCGCGATAAGATCATGAGGAATCGGCGGAAATGCTTAAAAGCAAAAAACCAGCCCTAAGGCTGGTTTTTCTAAATAGTGGTGCCGGACTCGGAATCATATCCACGATTAACATGCTGTTTGTTATTGGTTTTGTTGGTATTTCTTGTAAACAGCGCCCCCACGAAGGCCCCCATAAAGAGCCGCTTTGGTTCTGTGAGGGTTATCACGAAAAATCGATGGTTAAAGGTAGGGGGCTTCGTTATGTGTGGAGTCAGGTCCACATATAGTGGATGGAACTCCACACATAACGGTTCGAGGTCCACATATAACGGCGTGAGAAATATACCCACCTCGCTTGTAGGGGGTTGATCCGTCACCCCTGCATTGAGCTTTTAGTTGATATGTCGGATTAAGCGCTTTTGAGATAATATTTAACGGTGTTGATTATTGTTCATTGAATTATATAAATATCTTCATCTGTTTTTGATATATTGCCATGAGGCATTTAAGGTAACCAAACATTATGGCCCAATTCAATCTCTCAGAACCAGAGCTAAAAATACTGCTCCAGAACCCCCTCTAACTTACTCACCGCCGCTGCAAATTTGGCCGGATTTTTATCATTCAACACTGCCAGATTGCGCAGCTTCCAGCGAATCGCCGGAAGATGTTGAATTTCAGGATAGCGATACAGCGACCAGTCAGGGGTATTTTGCTTATAACTGAGCAAGAACTGACGATCCCTGTCCGTAAGATGCGATTTCAGCGCTTGTGGCAGCAACGTCGTTACTGATAAAAGCGACTCCAGCGATGTTTCCCGCTGTGTCATTCCTGAAAATTCTTGTGCGTAAAGAGTCGCGATCCGCGGTGTATCCCAGTTTGGTGCCAGCAGCTCGGCAATGGGGCGGGGATGGCCTACCAGATAGCAAAGAAAACCGTCAAATATCTCGCGCGTCAGGCCCGGTTTCTCCAGCATATTCAGCACGTCAAACAGATCGCGCGGATGCTGGCGATCGAGCGCGGCGCAGATTTTACCGCCGTATAGATCTGCCAGCGAGACGATATTCATGGTGGTGAAGCCATACTCCATTTCCACCTGTTCACATACAGGCATTTCTGTTGGTGGCAGCAGCAGCCCGCGCCAGACTGGACTAACCTCAATCTTTATCTGCGCGTCGGCGGTGTTGACGATGATGCGCTTTTCATCCGCTTTATTCTCCTGCCGGATAGCGGTGATCCCTGGTCTGCCGTTCAGCGATTCAGTAATACGCATCAAGGCGTCATTGATGGCCGCCAGATCGGTATCGCGATCCGCATAGCTCTTATACGCCAGATCGATATCTACCGACAGGCGAGGGAAATCCTGCACAAACAAATTGATTGCTGTGCCGCCTTTCAGGGCGAAGCAGGACTCCTTTGCCACATATGGCAGGACTGTCATTAATAGCCTGACCTGTCGGGCATAACTGTCACGCAGATCCATCTTCGACTCCTTCCGGTTTAAATGCGCGGGGAACGGTGATCTGATAATTCGGCTCCAGCCAGCCGCCGGGAACGATTTGCCTTTTTCCCGTACCTGTTTCTATACCGCTTTGATCGAGATACCGAAAATAAGGATGCTCATTGCGTTGGGCAAGATAGAGCATCACCCGGTTGGTTTTAATCGAATGGCTGGCGCAGAGCAGTGTTTGTAATTTACGCGGGCTGAGAAGATTCATTCCCTGAAACAGAGCGTCGGCATGTTCGAACGAGATCAACGAAGGAACTCCGCAGGCGATCTCATACGCGGCCAGTTCCGGGACACTGCCCGCTAACAGCCGGTCGCCAATTTTCAGTTCCGCGGTAAATGACGTTACATCAGCGGTAAGACCCGATGTATACAGCGTGATAAACGTTGCAGATTGTTCAAAGGCTGCAAACCATCCCGGCAGTTTGACGTAAGCCGGAAGCGCGAGCCAGACCTGCTGTCTGCCCGGCTCGGTATAGTGCGCATGGCCCTGTAGTGCAAGGCTGGTCAGTCCCGCAACGCGAACCGGTTTTTCCCACTGCGATTGCAGGCAGTAAACCGCGTCCACCCAATCCGGCTCACGGCCCGTCCGACAGTAAACGCCGTGAGCGATCCGCCTGAGCCAGCCGTTCTGGACATAGAGGTAAGAGAGTTTACGATCTATGCCGCTGCGGGTAAGCCATGACTGGAGCAGCACCTGGCCGGGTAGCGTGTTTTGCATCAGCCAGTTTAGATAGTTTGGCAAATGTCGCTCCTGAATAGACATTAATACGAATATGTAAACCAGTGTAGATTCATGGATACCCCACAGCAAGAAATAGTTTAATGATTCCTCATTTTGTCGACTTAAAATCGACATTGAATAAAAAATCCAAACTTAACCCCATTCGGGCAAAGTGCGACAAATAGACTCGGTCGGTTTACAGAGAACGTGTAACATAGAGGCAAATCGAACAGACATTGTTGCCAGCCGTTCCGGGGTTGTGGGGCGCAGCATGGCCTGAGACGTGACAAAAAAACAGGGAACACGATGAAATTCACTGAAGATACCCGGGTAAAAATCCCCGTCATCCTCCACCTGATACGGTTGGGCTACCACTACCTGTCCCTGAAAGAACAGCATTGGGACAAAGAAACCAACATCTTCCCTGATCTCTTTACCGCTGCGCTTGGCAAAATAAACCCCGGAATCGCGCCCGATGACACCGGACGCCTGTTAAAAGACCTCACGCTCCTCCTCGACAACGATGACCTGGGGCGCGCCTTCTTCGAAAAACTCAGCGACCGCTCCGGCATCAAACTGATTGACTTCGACAACTTCAACAACAACAGTTTCCATGTTGTCACCGAACTGACCTGTGAAAACGGTGACGAAGAGTTCCGCCCGGACATCACGCTACTGATCAACGGCATGCCGCTGATCTTTATCGAAGTGAAAAAACCCAACAACCGCGAAGGCATCGTCGCAGAACGCAACCGCATCAACGAACGCTTTAAGAACCCCAAATTCAAGCGCTTCGCCAATATCACCCAGTTCATGCTCTTCTCCAATAACATGGAGTATGACGACAGCGACCCGGAGCCGATTCAGGGGGCTTTTTACGCCAGCAGCTCTTACAGCAACCCGGTATTCAACTACTTCCGCGAAGAAGAACTCTTCAACCTCACCAACTTACTGAAACCGCTGTCTGAAGAAACCGAAATCGCTGTCCTGAAAGACAACAACCTGGAAGTGATCCGCACCAACCCGGAATTTCAGACCAACAAAGATCACAACCGCCCGACCAACCGCCTCTGCACCGCGCTGTTGAGCCGCGATCGACTGGCATTTATCCTGCGCTATGCGCTGGTGTACGTCGCCGAACCCGGCGGCATCCAGAAGCACATCATGCGCTACCCGCAGCTCTTCGCCACCAAAGCGATTGAGCGCAAACTGAACGTGGGTGTGAAAAAAGGCATCATCTGGCACACTCAGGGCAGCGGGAAAACCGCACTTGCCTACTACAACGTGCGCTTCCTGACGGATTACTTCCAGAATCAGCAGGTGATCCCGAAATTCTACTTTATTGTCGATCGTCTTGATCTGCTCCAGCAGGCGCAGCGCGAGTTCACCGCCCGTGGCTTAATCGTTCACCTTATCGACTCTCGCGAAGCCTTCACCCGCGACATCAAAGCGACGCAGGCGCTGCACAACCACCACGGCAAAGCGGAAATCACCGTCGTCAACATTCAGAAATTCCGCGATGACCCGGACGTCGTCACCACCAAAGACTACGACATCAACATCCAGCGCGTGTACTTCCTCGATGAAGTCCACCGCAGCTACAACCCTAAAGGGAGCTTCCTGGCGAACTTAAGCCAGTCGGACACCAACGCCATCAAAATTGGCCTGACCGGTACGCCTCTGCTGGGAACGGACTACAACTCCCGCGACCTCTTCGGCGACTACATCCACAAATACTACTACAACGCCTCCATTGCCGACGGCTACACGCTGCGCCTGATCCGCGAAGAGATCGCCACCAACTACCGGATGATCCTGCAACAGGCGCTAAAAGAGGTGGAAGTCAGAATGGGCGATGTGGATCGCAAATACATCTACGCCCACCCCAGCTTCGTCAAACCGATGCTGAACTACATCGTCACCGACTTTGCCAAAAGCCGGGGCGCGCTGAATGATGACACCATCGGCGGCATGGTGATTTGCGACAGCTCAGAACAGGCCAAACAGATGTTTGAGTTATTCAACACTGACTACGCCGAATCGCCCACCGTCGCCGATGACGTCACCGAAGAAATGCCGGTATTGCAGGCCGCAGAACCTGCCGCCGTTTATCAGATTAACGCCAGAGAAACGCGAAAAATCAAACGCGCTGCCCTGATCCTGCACGACATCGGCAGCAAGCAGGAACGCAAAGAGTGGGTAGATCAATTCAAGGCGGGCGAGATTGACCTGCTGTTCGTCTACAACATGTTGCTCACCGGCTTCGACGCTAAACGGCTGAAAAAGCTCTACCTCGGGCGGGTGATCAGAAAGCACAACCTGCTCCAGGCGCTGACCCGCGTCAACCGTACTTATAATCACTTCCACTACGGCTACGTGGTGGACTTCGCAGACATCCGCCAGGAATTTGACGCCACCAACAAGGCCTACTTCGAAGAGCTACAGGCCGAACTGGGCGACGAAATGGAGCACTACTCCCGTCTGTTCAAATCGGTAGAAGAGATCCGCGAAGAAATCGAACACATCAAAGACGTCCTGTTCAGCTTCGATACCGAAAACGCGGAAATCTTCACTGACCAGATAAGCCAGATCCAGGACCGGGAAACCGCGCTGGCGCTGAAAAACGCGCTGGCCGACGCCCGCAGCCTGTACAACCTGATCCGCCTTCAGGGCAACACGGAATTTCTTCAGGCGCTGGACTTCAACAAACTCAACATCCTGTACCGCGAAGCCAGCCACCGCCTCGACTTACTCAACCTGAAAGCGGATCTGGAGCAGGGTGTTGACCTCTCCGGCCTGCTGAACCGGGCGCTGGAAGAGGTTGTCTTTGAATTCCACAAAGTGGGCGAAGAAGAGCTGGTACTGGCCGACGAACTGAAAGAGACGCTGCGCCGCACCCGCGAGGCGCTGGCCGCCAATTTCGACCAGCAGGACCCGCAGTTCGTCAGCCTGAAAGACGAACTGGAGCGCCTGTTTAAGAAAAAGAAACTCAGCGAAGTCACCCAGCAAGAAATGGTTGCGAATATCGGCACACTCAATAAAATTCATGACCGCATCAAAGAGCTGAATCGCCAGAACAACCTGCTGCGCCAGAAATACCGGGGCGACGTCAAATACGCGCGTACCCACAAACACCTCTGCGAGCGCGGCGGCCTGAGCGAGCCGGAGCGTAAAATCTTCGAAGCACTGCTCGGCGTCAAGCTGGATGCGGATGAAAAAGTGCTGAATAACAGCCAGATACTGAACAATGAAAGCTATTTTGAGCGCCAGATTGTGTCCTGTGTGCTTGATCACTTTGAACAACAGCAGCACATCACCCTGAGTGCGAAAGCGGCTGGCGACATCAACCGCCTGATTGTGGCGGAATACCTGAACGAATTTAATACCGGAGCACGAACGTGGTAGAACTGGAATTTAGAGACAAAACCAAAACCCTGATCGACAGCCTGAAAAGCATCTGTGCGAACTACGGTCTGGGTAACGACGGTAACGAATTCAAAATTATCACTCAGGCATTCCTGTACAAATTCCTGAACGACAAATTCGCCTTTGAAGCTAAAAAGGTGGATAAAAGCATCGCCAGCGCCGAAAAATGGGAAGTCGTGCTCAATCAGATGAGCGAAGAACAGCGGGACAAGCTGCAACTGAAGATGAGCGCCGACACCGCGCGTCTGAAGCCGCATCACTTCATTCAGTATTTATACAACCGTCAAAATGAGGCGAATTTCGCCACCACCTTTGACGACACCCTGATGGACATCGCCGCCACCAACAACGACGTCTTCGCCGTCAAAACCGACGGCGGCGCGAAAGTGGTGCTGTTTGAGCGCCTCAGCCAGTACATCGCCGACGAATCAAAGCGCGATGACTTCTGCCGCGCCATCATCAACAAGCTGGCCGATTTCAGCTTCGAACGCATCTTCACGCAGAAATTCGATTTTTACGCCACCATCTTTGAATACCTGATCAAAGACTACAACAGCAACTCCGGCGGCAAATACGCGGAATACTACACGCCCCACGCCGTGGCGCGCATCATGGCGGAAATCCTGGTGCCGAAAGCGCAGCAGGGCGTGGTGCGCAACGTAAGCTGTTACGACCCGTCCGCCGGTTCCGGCACGCTGCTGATGAACGTGGCGCACGCCATTGGGGAAGATCGTTGCAGCATCTTTGCCCAGGATATCTCGCAGAAATCCTCCAGCCTGCTGCGCCTGAACCTGATCCTCAACAATCTGGTGCATTCGATCCCTAACGTTATCCAGGGCAACACCATTCTGCACCCGTTCCACAAGGACGGCAGCGCGCTGAAACGCTTTGACTACATCGTCTCCAACCCACCGTTTAAGATGGATTTCAGCGATTTCCGCGACGATCTCGACAGCAAGGAAAACCAGCAACGTTTCTTTGCCGGGATACCGAAAATCAAAGCCAAAGCCAGGGACAAAATGGAAATTTACCAGTTGTTCCTGCAACACATCATTTTCTCGCTGAAACCGGGTGGCAAGGCGGCGGTCGTGGTACCGACCGGGTTTATCACCGCGCAATCGGGCATTGATAAAGGCATTCGCGAACATCTGGTGCAAAACAAGATGCTGGCGGGCGTGGTCTCTATGCCGTCGAATATCTTCGCCACCACCGGCACCAACGTGTCGATCCTGTTTATTGACGCCAGCAACAAAGAGAAAGTGGTGCTGATCGACGCCTCGAATTTAGGTGAAAAAGTCAAAGACGGCAAAAACCAGAAAACGGTACTGACGGAGTGCGAAGAAAAACGGATCTGCGAAGCGTTCAACAATAAGTGGAGCGAAGAGGATTTCTCGGTGGTGGTCAGCTATGACGACATCGCCGGGAAAAATTACTCGTTCAGCGCCGGGCAGTATTTTGATGTGAAAATTGAATACACCGATATGACTCCGGAACAGTTTGCCGCGAAGATGAAAGGGTTTACGGAAAATCTGGAGAGTTTGTTTAGCCAGTCGCGCGAGCTGGAAGCGGAGATTAAGAAGCAGATGGCGGGGCTGAAGTATGAGTAATCAGATAAATTCGACGCTCGGTAATTTGGTTAAAGAGGGTGGAGGGATCATTCATACTGGACCTTTTGGTAGCCAACTCCATGCTGAAGACTACGTTGCGCAAGGCATCCCCTGTATTATGCCTGCAAATATGAAGGATAATAGAGTTGATCTTTCAAATATTGCATATATCTCAGAGGCAGATGCGCAACGGTTGTCAAAATATCTCGTCAAAGAAGGTGACATTGTTTACAGCAGAAGAGGTAATGTCACACTCAAAGCCTTGATTCGAAAAAATGAAGTCGGGTATTTTTGTGGTACAGGTTGCTTATTATTAAGACCAGGTAATCTACTCGATTCTGACTACCTTACTTATTACCTAAGTACACCAAAAATTCAGTCCTGGATCATTAGCCAGGCTATTGGGGCAACGATGCCCAATCTCAATACGGGAATTTTATCGAGAATTCCTTTTTCTGGCCCTGAAAAGTCTGTTCAGGAGAAAATTTCATCAACGCTTAGGGCGATAGATGACAAATTAGAAATCAACAACCGCATCAACGCCGAACTGGAAGCGATGGCGAAAGCGCTGTACGACTACTGGTTTGTACAGTTTGATTTCCCTGATGCCAACGGAAAACCGTATAAAACCTCCGGCGGTAAGATGGAGTATAACGCCACGCTGAAACGGGAAATTCCGGCGGGGTGGAATTTAAAGCCTATTGTTGAATGTTGCGATGTTATAGATTGTTTGCATTCTAAAAAACCAGTGTTAAATTACACCTCTGATGAATATTATTTGCTTCAACTTGAAAACATTGAAGATAATGGACTTTTGGATATGTCTATGAAATATTTCGTCTCTCATGATGATTATATTAACTGGACTTCTAGAATTGAAGTAAAACAACATGATATTGTAATGACTAATGCCGGAAGAATTGCCGCATTTGCTCAAATTCCTGAAGGAATTAAATGTGGAATTGGGCGTAACATTACAGCTATACGCCCCAAAAACATAAAGAAAAATTATTTTTTCTCTGCTCTTTCAGGTATGGATATACAAAGTCAAATTGCAAGAAACCTTGACCATGGTGCTTTCTTTAAAAGTTTTAATGTCAAAGGCATTAAGCTTTTGAAAATAATAAAAACAGATAATGGTTTAGAAGATAAATTCGAGTCTTTAATTACTCCAGTAATTGAAAAAAGACAGCGAGTGCAACATGAAAATCAGATGTTAAAAGAACTCCGCGACTGGCTCCTCCCCCTGCTTATGAACGGGCAGGTCACGGTCAAATAATCCCCGCCGTGTTTTGCGAGGCGCATTCCAGATCTGCATTGCGCCGCGCTCGCCGCCGCAAAACCGCTTGCCGTTCATAACCGATCGCAGTATCTTTCCCCCGCGCCTGCAAAATCAGGCGTCGGGCTTGACCTCCTGAAAACCTTCATCGACGACACAAGGCGCGTCTGCGCTTTTTTGTGTCGTGCGCACGGCTACACCTCAATGGCGGGCCGGGCGGGGGCGTCGCAAGACGCGCCGGTGTCGATGAGGCCGGTAAGGTCAACCCCGTCCGGTTCCGCCACCCGTGAGATTGACCTCTCCGCTGGCGGTAATAAACATTACTCATCGGAGGTTGCCCCATGGCTACAATCCTCACCCCTGACTGCGATTTACTCGATTTATTGTCCGTTCCCTTCAATGCCACCACGGATTTTACCGTCCTTGCCGACTACTGCGCCCGCTTCGCCGAAACTCTGATAGAAACCGACGACCCCGCGCTACGGCTGGCGCTCTGCGGACGGCTGCACGCGGCTCTTGCGCTGCTGCAACCCACGCTCAACGACCCCATCCCGCCGCATCTTATCGACAGCCTGACCGTGGATACACTGCCACCCGAACCACCGCACTTTGTTTCTGAACCTGATGCGTTATGCGAATACTGCCTCACGCTGCTCCAGCTTCTGCTGGCACGCCCGGCGGAGCCGAAAACGGAGCAAACCCTGACCGGGCTGCTGTGTGAACTGGTCTGGTATTTCACCGAAGGACTCAAAGCCCCGCGATGGCTGCGTACCGCCGACGGCGTAAAGTTTATCGCCGAGGTGGCCGCATGATGCAACCAGACTGGCATTCTGCCGACATTATCGCGGCGCTGAAAAAGCAGGGGACGTCGCTGTCCGCCGTTTCCCGCAACTCAGGGCTGGCGTCCTCCACGCTGGCAAACGCGCTGATAAGGCACTGGCCTAAAGGTGAGAGGTTGATCGCCGAAGCGCTGGGTGTTGCGCCAGAGCAAATCTGGCCTTCCCGCTACCGTAAGTCTGAAAATTGTTAAATCGTCTCTCCCGATCTTCTGATGGCTTTGCTGTCAGAAGATCGGGAGAAGGCAAGCGAAGCGCGGCAGACTGTCATTCACAAAATGACGAAAAGATCCACAAACAACTCAATTTCCAGAAAAAAAGGTTTCCCCTTTTCATCCTCGTAAACTGGGTGTAATCTCCCTCCTGCACTCCGCTGCTTCGGCAGCTCCCAATGCTTCATGGCCTGAAAGAAGCGCCTGATTCGTCAGGAGATGGTTGATCCCTTTACCGGTGCAGACCTCTGCAAACACCGGGTCGCAGAACATCGCGGCGGAGGCTCGGAGTCACACTCGATACATTCTTTCACTGCGCCAGTTCACCGGCTGCAATTCTACTCGACCAGAAATCACCCGATTTCTAGTTCCACTTGCACCTGCTGAATTTCAGCGCCTTTTCCTGCGCCAGATCTCTGGTCAATGCTGCACTACGCCGGAAACGATCCGGTAACCCTTGTACTTGCTGCCACACCAGCGCCTTAACTTTTACGGGCTGCGGCCTGCATTGCCGCAAGGCTTTGCTGCCGCGTGGCCGTAAAACTGCACCAGAATTTGCGTTCTCGGAGCGCAACGCTGAACCGGGCGTCACTTTCGTCGCGTAAAGCGGCAAAGTGACGCCGTTCCACCACGCCGACGCAAGCCACGGAAAGTCTGGCCTGCGCCCCCAATCCCCCACACTGACACGCCGTTTTCAGGCCGCTGTCGGTTCAGAAAAGGAGAAAAAGATCGATACCGAGGGGGGCATGATGCCCCGGAGAATTTCCTGCTCACGCAGGCAGACTGTACCGCGTACAGTCTGAAACTCCCTACACCTCAACAACCTGCCACCCCGGCGTGAAGGTATCGTTCTGGCGCAGCCATAAAGCATACGCCGGGGCCAGATTGTGCTTTTTAACAGCGGCAAGGGGTAGCTATGGGTAAATTAGGCGGTGAAATGAAGGCGCTGGCAAAAAAAGTGGGCGGCAGTTTTAAAACGGTGGATAACCGCATTCACATTGTGCAACGGTTCAGCCGCCATTTACGCTCGCTGAATATCCAGATCCAGCGGGTGGCACAGATTAAGGTTCGTCATATTGAAAGCTATATTCATGACAGGCTTGCGCAGGAGATCGGTCTGCGGACGCTGCAAAATGAAATGGCTTCGCTTCGGGCAGTGTTGCAACAGGCGGGGCGCAGTCAGGTGGCGGAACATACGCGACTGACCAATAAATCATTGGGGCTGGCAGGCGCATCGCGCAACGGGACGCGGCAGGCCATCACGCCGGAGCTCTACCTCCACGTGCTGGCCGTGGCCCGCAATAAAGACGCAGGTCTGGCGGCAGCGGTGGAACTGGCGCGACTGATGGGATTACGCTCGCAGGAGGCGGTGCAAAGTGTGCAGTCTCTGAGAACGTGGAAGCAGGCCATTGAACGCGGCGAGACACGGCTTACCGTGGTCTATGGCACCAAAGGCGGTCGGCCCCGCGAAACGGTCATTCTGGATGCTGGCGCAGTTCGCAAGGCGCTTGAGAATGCGTTAACTGTCGCAGAACAGCATAACGGCAGGCTGATCGACAGGTCCGATCTCAAATCGGCCATGAACTACTGGCACAAACAGGCCGTCAACGTCGGGTTGACTGGCGCATATTCTCCTCACTCACTGCGCTATGCCTGGGCGCAGGACGCGATCCGTCATTATCTGGCGCAGGGATTCAGCGAAAAAGAGGCGCTGGCAATGACGGCGATGGATTTGGGCCACGGCGACGGGCGCGGGCGTTATGTGGCGCAGGTGTACGGGCGGCATGAAGAGGAATAATTTCCTGTTCTGGTGCAGTCATGAAAAGCAAAAGGGCGAAGGGTAAAGGAGTTTTAAGGGTAACAGCGCCAGACCGGAAAAGGCCAAAGGGCCGGAACTGGCGCAGATCGATGTTTATCCGAGTGAACTGGTGCAAATACAAAAAGCAGATCTGCGAGATCTGCTTTTCGGCGTGGCGCGTTAACGGGTTCAGGCCACCTGAACCTGCCTGTCATACCGATATGGCGCAACAAACTTCTGCCGACAGGCGTCGAGATAGTCCGACCACCACTGCATCATCTGCGTGCGTTCGTCGAGGTGCTCCGCTTTGTGGATATACGCGGCGCGAACGTTGTTACGCTCCTGATGGCTCATCTGCCGCTCAACCGCGTCTTTCGACCAGCGCCCGGACTCGATCAGCGCGCTACAGGCCATAGTGCGGAAGCCGTGACCGCAGATGTCCACCTTCGTATCATAGTCCATCACCCGCAGCGCCTTGTTGATGGTGTTTTCGCTCATTGGCTTACGCGGATCGTGGTCGCCGGGAAACAGTAACTCACTGCTGCCGGACAGCAGCTTCAACTGTTTTAGCACCGTGACCGCCTGTTTTGACAGCGGCACCAGATGCGGGGTTTTCATCTTTGCGCCACGCTCCGAATAGCGCACGCCGGGAATAGGCTCACGCTGGGCGGGGATAGTCCACATTGCGCCATCCAGATCGATCTCCGTCCAGCGGGCAAAGCGCAGCTCGCTGGAGCGGATAAAGATCAGCAGATTGAGCTGCACCGCCAGACGGGTTAACAGCCTGCCGGAATAGCTTTCCAGATGCTCCAGCAACTCCGGCATCTTTTCCAGCGGCAGGGCGGGGTAATGGTTTTTCGGCGGCGGCGCGATAGCGCCTGTAAGATCGTTAGCCGGATTGCTGGCGATCAGGCTCTCCTGCACCGCGTAGCGCATGATTGCCGTGGTGCGTTGTTGGATCCGTGCGGCAGTTTCCAGATTGCCTTTCTTTTCGGCCACCCGTAGCGGGATCAGCAGATCGGCGGTTTTCAGGTCGGCAACGGGAATTTTGCCAATCAGCGGGAATACGTGCAGCTCCAGCGAGCGCAGGATTTTCGCCGCGTGGTGCTCCGTCCAGCGGATATTGCCAGCCAGCCACTGACGGGCGACTTCTTCAAAGCTATTACCGCTTTTCTTTGCCTGCTTCTCCTGCTGCTTTTTCACCCCCGGATCGTCGCCTGCGCTGAGTACGGCACGAGCTTCTTCACGCAGCTTACGCGCATTCGCCAGCGTAACGGTCGGGTAAGGGCCAAACGCCAGCTTCTTCTCCTTGCCGCCAAAGCGGTACTTGAGCTGCCAGAGTTTAGAGCCGTTGGGTTTAATCAGCAGGTACAGACCCTGCGCATCACTGAGTTTCCAGGGTTTATCGAGCGGCTTTGCGTTACGGATGGCGGTATCGGTGAGTGGCATAGCGGGGGCTCCAGAGTTTATCGAACCAACAGGCCCCCAATTAAGCCCCCAAAAACTCTGGATGTCAAAAAAACTGACGGAACTTTTCAGTACCATCAGGTTTCTTTAACTTACTGATTTTATAACGTTTCAGGACGTATAGGGACATCATGAAACTAAATTTTGGTGCCCGGACTCGGAATCGAACCAAGGACACGGGGATTTTCAATCCCCTGCTCTACCGACTGAGCTATCCGGGCAACGGGGCGCATTAAACCGCAATCACGCACAATCGTCAACCTTATTTCTGAAAAAGCCATTCAACTGCTTAAGTTTGCGGCAATTTGTCGGTTTTCACGCCGAAATGACGAAATTTCTCCAAAAGCCCACCCCTGTTTAATGTCAGGGCTGGAATTGTTCATTCAGGTGAGCGCACCACCCGTACGACACTGCGCAAAGCGCAGGATATCTTCCGCGAGGCGGTGTGCAGTATCAACATCGGCCTGGCTACGATTGACCAGCATTCGGCTCAGGCAGCCCTCCAGTACCAGCTCCATCTGTCTTGCAACCATCGCTGGGTCATCCACTTCAAGCCTGGTGAGCAGTTCATGCGTAAAATCATGTGCAGCGCGTTTCTGCTGATCGGCCAACTGGTGAATGGGATGGTCGGGATCGGGATAGAATGTGCACGCGGCGATGAACAAACAACCCGGATAACGGTTATTGCTCACACACTCTGTGAGAGCGGTATAGCGCGCCAGTAGCTTTTGCTCGGCTGTCAGTTCTTCATCCAGCATCAATTTTCTGCGCCAGGTATCAACCTGCTGACTCAGATAGCGCAAGGCGTCATAAAGTAATGCCTCTTTGTCGGGCCAGAACCGACGCAGGTCATCCAGAGGATAATCAATACGTTCTGCCACCATCTCAAGTGTGGTGCTGGCGATCCCTTGGATTTCAAGTAATTGCAGGGCTTGTCCCAGTACGTCTTCACGTTGCACGGTTATCTCCTCCCCGTTATCCCGATTAAAGTGTTGTTTACGGTTGGCGATCGCGCAAATGTGCGCTGAATGTTGTGGCATCCATAAATCCGGTTACGCGCTTGTCTTGCTGCTCGTTACCGTTTTCATCAAAGAACAAGATAGTTGGCAATCCGAGTACGTTGAGCTGTGTAAGTAAGGCTTTATCCTGCGTATTGTTGGCCGTCACATTGGCCTGCAGTAGAACCGTTTTTTGCAGTGCGTTTTGCACTTGCGGATCGCTGAAGGTGTATTTTTCAAGCTCTTTACAGGCGACACACCAGTCAGCATAAAGATCGAGCATAACCGGTTTACCCTTTGCTTGCGCCAGGGCGTTATTCAGTTCATCAACATTCGTAATTTGTGTGAAGTTCAGATGAGCCTGAGTTTGTACGGTATGGGAACCAAATGCCCAATCCTGCAATGGACGAACGCTAATCAGCGCGGCCGCCAGCAGGATAATTTGCACGATTCGAATCCATGCTTTTTTTGCCGAAAGGCTGGTGATAAATGCCCAGCCAAAGAATGCCACACCGAGCATTGCCCATAAACGTAACCCCCAGATATCCCCGATTACACGTTCCAGCAGGAATACCGGCAGCGCCAGAATCACAAAGCCGAACGCTGTTTTCACCGTTTCCATCCACGGACCGCTTTTCGGCAGCAGTCGGTTACCGAAGACGGTAACCAGAATGAGTGGCAGGCCCATCCCCAGCGCGTACAGATAGAGCGTTCCTCCCCCGAGCCACAAGTTACCGCTCTGGGCGATATAGAGCAAAATAGCGCTGAGTGGCGCAGTGGTGCACGGCGAACAGATTAACCCGGCAATTGCGCCCATCGCAAACACACCACCGGGTGAACCACCCTGCTGACGATTACTCATCAACGTTAGGCGGGTTTGCAGTGATGAGGGTAATTGCAGAGCGAACAGGCCAAACATTGACAGTGCCAGTAGGGTAAATACTACTGACAGACCGATAAGTACGTAGGGATGCTGAAGTGCTGCCTGGAACTGCAGTCCGGCGGCCGCGACGACGAGACCAAGCGCAGTATAGGTGAGGGCCATGCCCTGAACATAAATAAATGCCAGCAGCAGCGCACGGGCTGTGGAAAGACGTTGTTTACCCCCCAGAACAATACCGGAGATCAGCGGGTACATCGGTAACACACAGGGCGTGAAGGCAATGCCGATGCCAATCAATAAAGCCCAGAGTGCGGAAAAGGGAAGTTCGCTCTTCGCGTTTGCTGGTTCCCTGGATGTATGAGGAGGCGTCGAAGGCTCGGCAATAGCTTGCACTTCGCTGAGTGGGACGACTTTGGTTTCAGGCGGGTAGCAAAAACCAGCGTCCGCGCAACCCTGATAGGTCACTGTCAGTGTCGCACCTTTATCCGCCTGGTTAATCGTGACAGGGACGGTTAGCCGGTGGCGATAAATCTCACTTTTACCGTAAAACTCGTCTTCGTGCCATTCGCCTGCTGGCAGTTGCACTTCACCAACGCGTGCGTGAGCAGGAGTAATACTCACCTGCTTACGGTAGAGATAATATCCATCCTTCACCTGCCAGGTCAGATTAAGGTCGTGCTGGTTTTGCTGAAAATCGAACACGAACGCCTGGTCGGCGGGAATAAAGTTAGAGCGGCCGGGAGCATCAAACAACCCGGCAAAAACTGATGTGCTGCACAGTAGCAGGATCAGCGTAAGGAAGCGTTGAGCCATGAGAGATAATCGTTATCGCCGTGGATGACTGGCAGTACCAGCAGTTCCGGGGTTTGGTAAGGGTGATGAGATTTAAGACAATCGAGAAGTGCTTGCTGGTTAGCAAGGTTGGTTTTGAGCAGCATCTGAACCTCGTACTCTTGCTCCAGCTTGCCTTCCCAGTAATACAGGGAGGTTGCACCGGGGAGCAGGGTCACGCAGGCCGCCAGTTTTTCTGCCAGCACTTTGGCGGCCAAATCCTGGGCGGAAGCTTCATCGGGAGCGGTACAAAGCACAACAACAGCGTCAGGCGTGTTCACAGGTCGACCTCGTTCTCGCGAAAAAAATCACTATACCACGCGAGGCTGATGGTCATTAATGAATCGGGCCGCTACGCGACCCGATTTTAACTATTTTTACAACCACAAAACATTTACAGCACGATACCGCCAATGATAAAGCCCAGGATCACACACAGGGTAATCGCAATGACACCTGGGATCAGAAACGCATGGTTAAACACGTATTTACCGATACGAGTGGAGCCTGTGTCATCCATTTCAACTGCTGCAAGCAACGTTGGGTAGGTTGGCAAAACGAACAGGGCAGACACGGCTGCAAAAGAGGCAATCGCAGTCAGCGGGGTCACGCCCAGCAGTAGCGCCGCAGGCATCAGGGCTTTGGTGGTCGCAGCCTGGGAGTAAAGCAGGGTGGCCGCAAAGAACAACACCACGGCCAGCAGCCACGGGTAGTTGTGCAGCAGGTCACCCGCCACAGTCTGGATATCGGCGATATGTGCTTTCACGAAAGTATCACCGAGCCACGCTACACCCAGTACACATACGCAGGCACTCATACCGGATTTAAAGGTGCTGGCGTTCAGCACTTCGCTGGTGTCAATTTTACAGGTGATGCTAATCAGCGTTGCGATAGTTAGCATGAAGACCACAATCGCTTCGTTACGTGGCAGAACCGGGTTCTGAATCAACCCCACCGTATCGCTAATAGCAGTGGCGTAGAACATCACGGCCACGATGCCGATCAGGAACAGCATCACAGAGCGTTTTGCATGAGGTTTTAGCTCAAACACCTGGCTGCCACGCAGGCGCACTTCACCTTTCGCCAGACGTTCCTGGTAAACCGGATCGTCTTTCAGCTCGCAACCCAGGAAGTTACAGACCACTGCGGTAATCATAACGGCGATCAACGTGACCGGAATACAGATCCCCAGCAGTGTCAGGTAACTTACGCCCATAGGCTCCAGAATACCGGCGAAGAAGACCACAGCGGCTGAAATAGGCGAAGCAGTAATCGCAATCTGCGAAGCCACTACGGCGATAGAGAGCGGACGTGAGGGGCGAATGCCTTGCTCTTTCGCCACTTCGGTAATGACCGGCAGTGTGGAGAATGCGGTATGGCCTGTACCCGCAAGAATGGTCATAAACCAGGTGACCAGTGGGGCAAGGAAGGTGATGTATTTCGGATGGCGACGCAACATTCGTTCCGCCAGGCTTACCAGATAATCCATACCACCTGCCACTTGCATAGCAGCGATTGCGGCGATAACCGCCATGATGATTTCGATAACGTCAAAAGGGATTGCGCCAGGTTTGATCTGAAATATCAGGGTAAGAACGAGTACCCCGAGCCCCCCCGCAAAGCCAATGCCGATACCACCGAGTCTTGCTCCCAAATAAATCGCCAGTAAGACGACGACGAGTTCTGCTCCAAACATAGTAGGGTTCCTTGTTTATTAACAAGTTGATATTAAATTGTTGTGTAATTGGTAATGCTTAAAAAGAAAAAAGGCACGTCACAAGTGACGTGCCTTCGGCAAGTTTAACCGGAACGGTTACTGTTCGCTTTCATCGGTATACCGTTTTGCTTTGTATGCCGGGTGCATCAGGTTCTGTGCTGAGAAAATATCATCCAGCTCAGCTTCCGTCAGCAGGCCGCGCTCCAGCACGACTTCACGTACGCTCTTACCGGTTTCGGCGCAAATCTTACCGACAATGTCGCCATTATGGTGGCCGATGAACGGGTTAAGATAGGTCACGATACCGATCGAGTTGTAAACGAAGCTCTCGCACACTGCTTTGTTGGCGGTGATGCCGTTGATGCATTTCTCCAGCAGGTTATAGCAAGCGTTGGTCAGGATGTGGATAGACTCGAACATCGCCTGGCCGATGACAGGTTCCATCACGTTCAGCTGCAATTGACCCGCTTCGGAAGCCATGGTGACGGTGATATCGTTACCGATGACTTTGAAGCACACCTGGTTTACCACTTCTGGCACAACCGGGTTCACTTTGGCTGGCATGATAGAAGAACCTGCCTGCAGTTCTGGCAGGTTGATTTCATTCAGGCCAGCACGCGGGCCTGAAGAGAGCAAGCGCAGATCGTTACAGATTTTAGACAGTTTCACCGCCAGACGTTTCAGGGCGCTGTGTACCATTACGTAAGCGCCGCAGTCTGAGGTCGCTTCGATTAGGTCTTCTGCCGGGACAACTGCCAGGTTAGACACTTCAGCCAGTTTCTGTACGGCCAGTTGTTGGTAACCGTCTGGCGTGTTCAGGCGCGTCCCGATCGCTGTCGCACCAAGGTTCACTTCCAGCAACAGTTCAGATGTACGCAGGATATTTTTGGTTTCTTCGTTTAACAGGACGTTAAACGCATGGAATTCCTGACCGAGCGTCATCGGTACGGCATCCTGCAACTGGGTACGGCCCATTTTCAGGATGTCCTGGAACTCAACCGCTTTACGCTGGAAACCATCACCTAACTGGTTAATTGCATCGACCAATTTCACCACGGAGGCATATACCGCGATGCGGAAGCCAGTAGGGTAGGCATCGTTGGTGGACTGGCATTTGTTAACGTGGTCGTTCGGATTGAGGTACTGGTATTCACCTTTCTGGTGGCCCATCAACTCCAGGCCGATATTCGCCAGCACTTCGTTGGTATTCATGTTGACGGAGGTTCCCGCACCGCCCTGATAGACGTCAACCGGGAACTGATCCATACATTTGCCGTTGTTCAGTACTTCGTCACAGGCGGCGATAATCGCATTTGCAGCGCTTTTAGGAATGGTTTGCAGTTCTTTGTTAGCCAGCGCAGCGGCTTTCTTCACCATAACCATGCCACGTACAAACTCAGGGATGTCGCTGATTTTGCTATTGCTGATGTAGAAGTTTTCAATCGCTCTCAGAGTGTGAATACCGTAGTAGGCATCCGCTGGAACTTCCCTGGTACCCAACAAATCTTCTTCGATACGAATGTTGTTTAACATGTGAACCTTCTTTTCAAGCTGCCGATGGATTGTACTAAACACACAGTATATATGTGGTTTTGAATATTTTCTGACCGACGATTATTCCCTCAATCAGCCAGATGTTCGAGATCATATGCTGATAATAGCGAATTGCCGTAATCTGGATCACTTATTATTGCCCTCGTAACATGATAATTATTAATCTGTGAAATGAATCACCGCTTTAATATTTCCAAAAAAAATATCCGTGCAAACTGATTGAATTTTGGCTAATCGCCACCATCTTGTGTAGACGCGAAGTGCGAACACATTCAGACAGGGGCCAAAAGGCCTCTGCCATACAGGAGATGCCAGTGCGCTGGATACCGTTTATTGCTGTTTTTCTCTATGTCTACATTGAGATATCGATTTTTATTCAGGTCGCTCATGTGCTTGGCGTCCTGCTGACGCTGATCCTGGTGATCTTCACATCGGTGATTGGGATGTCGCTGGTGCGTAATCAGGGTTTCAAAAATTTCCTGTTAATGCAGCAGAAGATGGCGGCAGGTGAAAGCCCGGCGGCTGAAATGATTAAAAGCGTGTCACTGATTATTGCTGGGTTATTGCTGATTCTGCCTGGGTTCTTCACCGACTTCCTTGGCCTGTTACTGTTGCTGCCACCGGTACAAAAACACCTGACCATGAAACTGATGCCGCACCTGAGCTTCAGCCGTATGTCTGGCGGCGGGTTTAGCTCTGGTCCTGAAAATGGGGACACCTTCGAAGGGGAATACCAGCGTAAGGACGAACAGCACGACCGTTTAGACCATAAAGACGATCGTTAAGCAGAGCGCTTCACCAAATGACTGGCCCGGTAAGCATTGCGTTACCGGGCTTTTTTTACATTACACTACGCTTCGGCAAGCATACCCACAGCATTGCCAGCATGATGATGGCGTACAAACTCTTCCATCCCACCATTGCCAGCAGCAGCAAGCACAATACCCCCCCGATAATTGCCAGGGCTTTGAAACGGCCTTGTAGTAACCGACAGCCTGCCAGCATGCACAGCAGATAAATCATGATGAAGATGCCGTTGGCGTACACAATCAGGGCATCAAGATTGATATTCAGCCAGTAGATAGCCAGTGTACTCAACACACAACAGCCCAGTACGGCGTTGAGCGCATTTAGCGGTAATTGACGTTTTGACAGGTGTGCAAGGCGGCTATCGGGTTTGTATTGCGCCTGTGACCATACCAGGCGTGCAAAGCTCTGAATGTAGATATTCAGGCTGGCGAAACAGGCAAGGTAACCAATCACGCAGGCCACCCACAGCGCTTTTACGCCAAATAACTGCACGACGATACCCGGTAGTGACGCAGCAGCGGCTTTATCTGCCCCGAATGCGTTAAAGTGCAGTACCAACACAGTACAGGCCCAATAAACCGAGCCCGCTAACAGCAGGCCTATCATCAGGGCGCGCGGAAAATCACGCTCGGGCTGTTTAAACTCTGACGCCAGATGAGCAAAAGCCTCCAGGCCGACGAAACACCAAAACATCACGGAGAGTGCGGCGAACAGTTGTGAATGATCGACATTCGTGATGGCCGGGAACGGAATTTCTGCCACCGTGATATCGCCAGCCCACCAGGTCGCGGCAATCAGTGCGACGATCAGCACGGCAACCAGCGTTTGTAGGTTAGCGCTCGAACTGGCTCCCCGTGAACCGACCCACCAGACAATCGCCAGTGTACCCAGTTCAGCGAACAAAAGTTGTTTATCGTGCCAGCCAAACAGCGCCTGTCCGAACCCCGTCGCAATGTGCAGTGCCGCCGGAAGCCCGACCGGAATCACCGACAAAAAAAGCCAGCCGGTGACACGCTCAAGACGAGGGCCAAAGGCCATGCCGACAAAGTGCGCCACGCCTCCTGCGCTGGGGAAATGCCGGCCCAGTACGGCAAAAACGATCGCTACTGGAAACACCAGTACAATCAACACTGGCCATGCCCACAGGCTGTTATTTCCGGCAACCAGTGCGGCCAGCGCGGGTACGGCAAACACGCCCGTACCTAACAAGGAGGTTGAGAGTAAGCCAACGCCTTGTGCCAGCCCCAACTCCTGTTTGAGTCCACTCATTTACGTCGTCCTGCCAAGATCAAAAGAGGGGCGATGGTAACACTTTCGCAAATTTTTTTTCGACTCCCCCTTGAAGGGAGAAAAACCCATCCCCATCTCTCAGGGCACTAGCCGGAAAACCGTATACGGCCCGGCGTCATCCATAACTGATAATGACTTTCTCAAAGGAGAGCTATCAATGAGTATTCGTCCGTTACATGATCGTGTGATCGTCAAACGTAAAGAAGTTGAAACCAAATCTGCTGGCGGCATCGTTCTGACCGGTTCTGCAGCAGCTAAATCAACGCGTGGCGAAATCATCGCTGTCGGTAAGGGCCGCATTCTGGAAAACGGAACTGTGCAGCCTCTGGACGTTAAAGTTGGTGACATCGTGATTTTCAACGATGGCTACGGCGTGAAATCCGAGAAGATCGACAATGAAGAAGTGTTGATCATGTCCGAAAGCGACATTCTGGCAATTGTTGAAGCGTAATCCGCGAACGACACTGAACATACGATTTTAAGGGAAAGATTAAAATGGCAGCTAAAGACGTAAAATTCGGTAACGACGCTCGTGTGAAAATGCTGCGCGGCGTAAACGTACTGGCAGATGCAGTTAAAGTAACCCTGGGCCCGAAAGGCCGTAACGTAGTGCTGGACAAATCCTTCGGCGCACCAACCATCACCAAAGATGGTGTTTCCGTTGCACGTGAAATCGAACTGGAAGACAAGTTCGAAAACATGGGCGCTCAGATGGTGAAAGAAGTTGCCTCTAAAGCGAACGACGCAGCTGGCGACGGTACTACCACCGCGACCGTACTGGCGCAGGCAATCATCGCTGAAGGCCTGAAAGCGGTTGCTGCGGGCATGAACCCGATGGATCTGAAACGTGGTATCGACAAAGCTGTCGTTGCGGCTGTTGAAGAACTGAAAGCGCTGTCTGTACCGTGCTCTGACTCTAAAGCGATTGCCCAGGTGGGTACTATCTCCGCTAACTCCGACGAAACCGTAGGTAAACTGATCGCGGAAGCGATGGATAAAGTCGGTAAAGAAGGTGTTATCACCGTTGAAGATGGTACAGGTCTGGAAGACGAACTGGACGTGGTTGAAGGTATGCAGTTCGACCGTGGCTACCTGTCCCCATACTTCATCAACAAGCCGGAAACGGGTGCTGTAGAACTGGAAAGCCCGTTCATCCTGCTGGCTGATAAGAAAATCTCCAACATCCGCGAAATGCTGCCAGTACTGGAAGCCGTTGCGAAAGCCGGTAAACCACTGGTTATCATCGCTGAAGATGTTGAAGGCGAAGCACTGGCTACGCTGGTGGTTAACACCATGCGCGGTATCGTGAAAGTGGCTGCGGTTAAAGCTCCTGGTTTCGGCGACCGTCGTAAAGCAATGCTGCAAGATATCGCTACGCTGACCGGTGGTACTGTGATTTCTGAAGAAATCGGTATGGAACTGGAAAAAGCGACCCTGGAAGATTTGGGCCAGGCGAAACGCGTTGTGATCAACAAAGACACCACCACCATCATTGATGGCGTGGGTGACGAAGCCGCGATTCAGGGCCGCGTTGGTCAGATCCGTAAGCAGATTGAAGAAGCCACTTCTGATTACGACCGTGAAAAACTGCAGGAGCGCGTAGCGAAACTGGCAGGCGGTGTTGCGGTAATCAAAGTCGGTGCTGCGACCGAAGTTGAAATGAAAGAGAAAAAAGCACGCGTTGACGATGCCCTGCACGCGACCCGTGCTGCGGTAGAAGAAGGTGTCGTTGCAGGCGGTGGTGTTGCGCTGGTTCGCGTTGCTGCAAAACTGTCTGGCCTGACTGCTCAGAACGAAGATCAGAACGTGGGTATCAAAGTTGCGCTGCGCGCAATGGAAGCACCACTGCGTCAGATCGTATCCAACGCAGGTGAAGAGCCATCTGTTGTTGCGAACAACGTGAAAGCGGGTGAAGGTAACTACGGTTACAACGCTGCAACTGAAGAATACGGCAACATGATCGACTTCGGTATCCTGGACCCAACTAAAGTAACCCGTTCTGCTCTGCAGTACGCGGCATCTGTAGCGGGCCTGATGATCACCACCGAGTGTATGGTCACCGACCTGCCAAAAGGTGATGCTCCTGACTTAGGCGCAGCCGGTATGGGCGGTATGGGTGGAATGGGCGGCATGATGTAATCGTGCGCTATACCCCATAGCATCAAGAAACCCCCAGGCAGAAATGTCTGGGGGTTTTTCTTTTGGTCATCTTTTAGGTATAAGGTTTACACACGGACAACTACTGTCCAGCTTATTGAAAACGAGGAATAACATGCGCGTAAAAGTCTGTGCAGGGATCGTAGGGGCAGCATTGCTGCTGGCGGGTTGTAGCTCCAGTAATGAGCTGTCTGCTGGTGGTCAGAATGTTCGCTTTGTGGAAGATAAGCCGGGCAGTGAGTGCCAGCTGTTAGGTACAGCAACCGGTGAGCAAAGCAACTGGATGTCTGGTCAACACGGTGAAGAGGGGGGGTCTATGCGCGGCGCGGCAAATGCTCTGCGTAACCAGGCGGCTGCAATGGGTGGCAATGTGATTTATGGCGTGAGCAGCCCAACGCAAGGAATGTTGTCGAGCTTTGTCCCTACGGCCAGCGCAATGAATGGCCAGGTCTATAAATGCCCGAACTGATTGCCTTTTTACCCTCTCCCTTGCAGGGAGAGGGTTTGGATTAATCAACTCTGACGCAGTTGCAAATCCAGCGGCGTTTTACTCGGTTCACCACCAATCTCACGCGCCAGTTTCGGAACCATATAACCCGAGACCAGGGTCAGTAGCTCGCGCATAATCTGTCGGGCTTCCTCATCTGTGACCATGAAATGCGCCGCACCTTGCACACGGTCCAGCACGTGCAGGTAATAGGGCATCACACCTGCATCAAACAATGCGTTGCTGAGCTCAGCGAGTACTCGTGCATTATCATTGACGCCGCGCAGCAGTACGCTCTGGTTTAACAATGTCACGCCCACTTTACGCAAACGTGTCATTGCAAAGCGGAACGCGTCATCGATTTCGTTAGCGTGGTTGATATGGTTCACCAGCAGGATCTGCAACCGGGACTGCTCAAAACGCGAGACCAGACCGTCGGTAATGCGTGCAGGGATCACTATCGGCAAACGGCTGTGAATGCGCAGACGTTTAATGTGCGGAATCGCTTCCAGTTGGGCGAGTAGCCAGTCCAGTTCATGATCTTTTGCCATCAGCGGATCGCCGCCGGAAAAAATGATCTCATCCAGCTCAGGATGCGTTGCAATATAGTCCAGGGCAACCTGCCAGTTTCGCTTATTGCCCTGATTTTCGGCATAAGGGAAGTGACGGCGGAAGCAATAGCGACAATTTACCGCACAACCGCCCTTGACCAGTAGCAGCGCACGGTTCAGGTATTTATGCAATAGTCCTGGCACGACGCTGTTCTGTTCTTCCAGCGGATCAGTGCTAAACCCCGGTGCGGTAACAAACTCATCCTGAGAGGTAAGTGTTTGTTTTAGCAGAGGGTCATCAGGGTTGCCTTTTTCCATTCGCGCAACAAACGCGCGGGGAACACGCAGCGCAAAGAGACGCTTAGCCTCGCGGCCTGCGAGCAAATTTTCATGCTTATCCAGGTCTAACAGATGCAGCAGTTCATCAGGACTGGTGATTACATCGGCAAGTTGCGATAACCAATCTTCTCTGGACGGGGTATTTAGGGTTACAATATGCGCCATTTTGTGGCTTAGCTACCAGTTAACAATTTTTAGAGGGCCTTATGGCGACTTACTATAGCAACGATTTTCGTGCTGGTCTTAAAATCATGATGGACGGCGAACCGTATGCGGTTGAAGCCAGCGAATTCGTTAAACCAGGTAAAGGCCAGGCGTTTGCACGCGTTAAGCTGCGCCGCCTGCTGACCGGTACTCGTGTAGAGAAAACCTTCAAGTCCACCGACTCCGCTGAAGGCGCAGACGTTGTCGATATGAACCTGACTTACCTCTACAACGACGGTGAGTTCTATCACTTCATGAACAACTCTACTTTCGAACAGCTGTCTGCTGACGAGAAAGCCGTTGGCGAAAACGCGAAATGGCTGCTGGATCAGGCCGAGTGCATCGTGACCCTGTGGAATGGCCAGCCTATCTCTGTGACCCCACCTAACTTCGTCGAGCTGGAAATCGTTGAAACCGATCCAGGCCTGAAAGGTGACACCGCAGGTACTGGCGGTAAGCCAGCTAAACTGTCTACCGGTGCAGTGGTTAAAGTTCCACTGTTCGTACAGACGGGCGAAGTGATCAAAGTGGATACTCGCTCTGGCGAATATGTATCCCGCGTGAAGTAATTCACGTATACCCGTCATATTTTACGTTGCAAAAGGCGTTGGCTTTTATGCAGCGTGAATGACTTTGGGTATGAACGAGTAAAGGCGCAGCGTTCGCTGCGCCTGAACGACTGATTCAGGCAGGGATGATGAAACGTACCGTTAAAATTCTACTGCTGCTGGTCCTCTCCAGCGCGATACTTTCCGGTTGCAACACCGCGCGCGGCGTTGGCGAAGATATCAAAGACCTGGGCCACGCGATCTCGCACGCTGCCAGCTAATTCTCTCCAGTATTCCTAAAATCGCTTCCGGTTCCGTCATGTTACGGGATTTTGTCTATGCTTAAGTGGCTATGCACAAACAACTTTGGCTATAAAAGGAAGAAATTATGGTTAAGAAAACAATTGCAGCGTTATTTTCTGTCCTGGTGCTTTCTTCAGTTTTAACCGCCTGTAACACCACGCGTGGGGTTGGTCAGGATATTTCTGAAGGTGGTAGTGCAATATCGGGTGCAGCAACAAAAGCACAGCAGTAATGAAAAACGGTACGGGACTGAGCCGTTGCCGTACCGTTAGCTTTCCGATTCCTGCAAAGACAAAAATGGAGAGAAGCGCGTATCCATATGCAGTTTCATGCGGATATTGCGCTTGTAGGTATAGACCGTTTTCCCGTTGATACTCAGGTGGCTGGCAATTTTTTGGTTACTCGCGCCATCCATCCACAATGTCAGCACTTTCTCTTCTTGTCGGGTCAATAGTGGCGCGGCAATTTGTGGTATCTCCACGCTGGAACAGGATGTTAATGCATCATTAATGACGGTTGCCAGTTTCTCAAGATCCACATTTTTCAACAGCGATGACCAAACCGGGAATTGCGCCAGATAGCCCCCCATCTCTTGTTCTTCACCCGACTGCAGCAAAATAAAGGGTAATGTCTCGCTGGCAATCAACAAGGATGACAGCTGCTGGAAATGATGAATATCCTGCTTGAAGCTGTGTAAATCAGCGATAACCAGCGTCGGTTTCCACTGCAGAATGTGCTCTCTGGCGAGGAAAAGATTATTCAGTCCGGTCACAACGAAATGACCAGGAAACAAGCCTGAATGATTGAGCCATGCTTCAAACCCTGCACGGGTGAAGTGACAACGGTCAATCAAAAGAATTTTGAACATATTGTATTCGCAGTTGGCAAAGGGGTTGGGCTTCCTGCCATCAGAAAGCACACCATCATAGGGAAGTCGGATGAGTGATAAATGCCTGAACTACGCGGCATACTGAGGCTATTTCTTGCCTTAACACGTTCAGCACAAAAGGATTGAAAAAAAATCACTCACTAACCAAAATATGACGAGTAATCTCTGCCTTACAGGACGACCTGTAAGTGCATCCTTCATCGGGGACGGCCCCAACTGTTGTTTAAGTTAAGGAGCCTGACTATGTCCTGGATTATTCTTGTCGTTGCCGGTTTGCTTGAGGTGGTATGGGCGATTGGCCTGAAATACACCCACGGTTTTACCCGCCTGACCCCCAGCATTATTACTGTCACTGCTATGATCGTCAGCATTGCTCTGTTGTCATGGGCGATGCGTACATTGCCGGTCGGTACAGCTTATGCCGTCTGGACGGGTATCGGTGCGGTGGGCGCTGCTATCACGGGGATCCTGCTACTGGGGGAATCGGCGAGTCTGGCACGCATTGCCAGCCTCGCCCTGATAGTCGCCGGCATTATTGGTCTAAAGCTCAGTGCACACTAATGCGGTTGTTCGACCCAGATTAGCTTCGTAACATCAAACCCTTGCCGGGTTGCGATATCCAGCATCTGCTGCTTCATTTCACTGGAAATGGTTGGCGTGCGGGAGAGTATCCATAGATAGTCGCGATCCGGCCCGCAAACCAGCGCGTGCCGATACTCTCTGTCCAGTGCGATCACGTTATATCCGCCATAGAATGGCCCGAAAAACGACACTTTCAGGGCTGCTCTGCTTTGCGCGCCGGTAAAGTACGCTTTGCCGATTGACTGCTGCCACATGCCGCGATCAGGATTATAGCCCCGGTTGATCACCTGGACACCCCCGTCGTCCATTGTGCTGTAGTTTGCCGTCACTCTCTGTAAGCCACGCTCAAATCGATGATCAAAACGGGCGATTTCATACCACGTGCCCAGATATCGCTGGGCGTCGAAATTACTGACGACGGTAACGCCGGAAGGCGGGGTTGGTGAGCTACAGGCAACCACTAAAAACGCGGCTGTGACTGCGGCGATAACAGGTAGGATGCGCATGGTCGTTTCCTTACTGACTTTTTGTTAAGTGTAGATTACAGCAAGGAAAATGCGGGGCATGTGCGGTATGTTTTGCCGGGCGGCGCTAACGCTTACCCGGCCTAAAGAAGGCAGACCCGCGCAAGCGCAGCACCGCCGGGCAACTAGCGCAGAGCGTCAAGAATACGGTAAGCCGTTTCCACTCGCGCCGGGTTGGGGTAGCTCTTGTTTGCCAGCATCACGATACCAAGGTTCTTTTCAGGGATAAAAGCGACGTAACTGCCGAACCCGCCAGTAGAACCCGTTTTATGTACCCAGGACGCTTTGACTGGTGGTGCAGGAGGATCCACTTCTGTTGCCGGTAACGGTGCAAGTGCGACTTTATTATCACTGCCATCAATCACTGTTTTAGCGTTTACCGGCCAGTTTAGCATCTCCCAGCCCAGGCCCTGATACATAGAACCGACACGCCAGTAGCGTGATTGCGCCAGAGCGATCCCCTGTTTTAATGACGCATCCTGAATCTTGTCTGGCGCTATGTTGGCCATCACCCAATTTGCCATATCCCTGATATTCGTTTTAACGCCGTAAGCTTCGGCATCCAGCATGCCGGGTGAAACATGGACTGCGTTACCATCACGATAACCCCAGGCGTAGTGCTTCTCTTCCGCTTTGGGGACATTAATCCAGGTATGTGCCATGTTTAGTGGCTTGAGGACTCGAGTGGTCATGGCTTTTTCAAAACTCATGCCGGAAGGCTTTACTGCCAGTGCGCCAAACAGACCAATACTGGCGTTCGCATAGAGGCGTGTTGTGCCGGGTTTCCATTGTGGTTGCCAGGTTTGGTAGAAATGCAGCAGAGAGTCGGTGTCTGTGACGTCGTCCGGGACTTGCAACGGTAGGCCGCCAGCGGTGTAGGTCGCCAGATCCAGAAGGCGAATACCTTGCCACTGTTTTCCGGTGAGTTCAGGCCAATATTGTGTTACCTGATCGTTGAGTGAAATTTCACCCCGGGCAATTGCGTCACCGCCAAGCACGCCCGTGAAGGTTTTGCTAATGGATCCCAGTTCGAACAGTGTCTGTTGCGTCACCGGCCGGTTTGCTGCGGTATCCGCTTTCCCGAAGGTGAAATAGTAGGGGTGACCCTCATAAATCACGGCCACCGCCATGCCAGGGATCGCCTGTGTTTTCATCAGCGGTGTAATGGTTCTTTCCACCACGTCAGCCAGCTGTTTTTCTGACATCGGTGCGGCAATGGCGGAGTAAGATAGGCCGAGCAACAGCGCGCAGCAAAGGGATTTTTTCATCATCAGTTATCTTCCGTAATGGCGGGTCGAGGGAGTGTCCGGGCCCATCAGACGAGCGTAGTCTGTTGGATTTGACTCCGCCTGACAAACGGTTAAATTTAGCATTAGCTGTTAATTTTTCTAACGGATTGGTCTATGACGCGCAGCTATCTTCCGCTTAATTCGCTTCGGGCATTTGAAGCCGCCGCAAGGCATCTCAGTTTTACTCATGCTGCAATCGAGCTGAATGTTACTCATTCTGCAATCAGCCAGCATGTGAAAACGCTGGAACAACACCTCAATTGTCAGTTGTTCGTCCGTGTCTCGCGCGGCCTGATGTTGACCACGGAAGGTGAGAATCTGTTGCCGGTACTGAACGACTCGTTCGACCGCATTGCCGGTATGCTGGATCGCTTTGCGCACCATCGTGCGCAAGAAAAACTGAAAATGGGTGTCGTGGGTACGTTTGCGACCGGTATTTTATTCTCGCAGCTCGAGGATTTTCGCCGCAGTTATCCCCATATCGATCTCCAGCTTTCTACCCATAACAACCGTGTTGATCCGGCGGCAGAAGGGCTGGATTACACGATTCGCTACGGCGGAGGAGCATGGCACGGAACCGATGCAATTTTCCTTTGTGATGCGCCACTGGCGCCGCTTTGCACACCAGACATTGCCGCCGGGCTGAATTCACCTGCGGATCTACTGAAATTTACCCTGCTGCGCTCCTATCGGCGGGATGAGTGGGCCACCTGGATGCAGGCCGCCGGTGGACCACAACCATCGCCTACGCACCGGGTTATGGTGTTTGATTCTTCTGTCACGATGCTGGAAGCCGCACAGGCAGGTGTGGGTATTGCTATTGCGCCAGTGGCGATGTTTACCCATTTGCTGAACAGCGAGCGAATCGTGCAGCCCTTCGACACGCAAATTGATCTCGGTAGTTACTGGCTCACGCGATTGCAGTCACGGGCAGAAACACCCGCAATGCACGAGTTTTCACGGTGGCTGGTGGGGAAAATGTCGAACTAAAAGGCCCGCAGGATAGCGGGCCTGAACAGTCAGATGGTAACAACAGCGATCAGTGTTACCACGGTCAGGATGGTTGCCAGACCGTAGAACACCCATTTCCCATTTGGTACATGGATTTTCAGATCATGCATGGCGTGGTGGATACGGTGCAAACCACACCACAGCGGCAGGACAATCATCAGAAAGATGAATACGCGGCCAATAAAGCTGCTCGCGAAGGCCAGCACGCGTTCGTAACCTAATGCCTCGCCAGGGAACAGCCCCAGTGGCAGCATAACGCCGACCAGCAGGATAATGACGGGAGCGATAATGGCACTCCACATGCCGCCTGCACCAAACAGACCCCAGAATACCGGCTCGTCAGAGCGTTTTGGATTTGGATTGATCACAGTGGCCTCCTTTACCAGAACAGTGCGACAAACAGAACGACCACGGTGACGATTGCCGTCACTCCCCAGAGCCCTTTAATCACCGGCTCTGGCCCCATTTTTTCACCTTTAACAATGATGTTCGCTGCTTTTGGCGCGAGCTCAAACCAGGTTTTGGTATGCAATAATGCGGCAGCCAGTACGATCAGGTTCAGGAGCACTACAACAGGGTTTTGCAGGAAACCGACAAAGTTAGCCCAGGTTTCCGGACCGTGCTTCAGGGCAAATACGGCATACATCAGTTCAATACTGAACCAGACAGCCGGAACCGCTGTACCTTCACGCAGCATATAGAAGCGATAAAACGGCAGTTTTTTCCACCAGGTGGCAGGCATTGGCCGCACGTAGGCTTTGCGTTTAGTCGTCATCATGCACTCCTTAGCGTGGTTTCAGGGTTGCGATAAGAAAGTCTTTCGAACTTTCCACTTTACCCTGCTGAATAGCGGCAGCCGGATCGACATGCTTTGGACACACTTCGGAGCAATAGCCTACGAAGGTGCAGGTCCAGACGCCGTTCTGGCCGTTGAGTTGCGCCATACGTTCTTTTTTCCCGTGGTCTCGGCTGTCCTCGTTGTAGCGGTGTGCCAGCGTAATGGCCGCCGGGCCGATGAACTCTGGGTTCAGGCCAAACTGCGGACAGGCGGCGTAGCACAGGCCACAGTTGATGCAGCCGGAGAACTGATGGTATTTCGCCATCTGTGCAGGCGTCTGGGTGTTGGGGCCTTGATCCGGCGTGCGCGGATTGCCGATGATATACGGCTTAATCGCTTCCAGGCTTTCGATAAAGTGGGTCATATCGACCACCAAATCGCGTTCAATCGGGAAGTTACCCAGCGCTTCTACCTTGATGCCTTTGGTGTATTCACGCAGGAAGGTTTTACAGGCCAGTTTTGGTACTTTGTTGACCATCATGCCGCAGGAACCACAAATCGCCATACGGCAAGACCAGCGGTAGCTGAGATCTGGTGCCAGATTATCTTTAATGTACCCAAGCGCATCCAGCAGCGATGTTTGCTCGTCGTAAGGAACTTCATAGAAAGCGCTGTGCGGTGCGGAATCCACTTCCGGGTTGTAGCGCACCACTTCAACTTTCAGGGTTTGCATCTCAGCCATTGGTCGTCTCCTTCTTCTCGGCTGCTTCCGCTTCCGCGCCATACACTCGTTTTGCTGGTGGCAGCGTTGTGATCTTCACATCGCTGTAATCCAGACGCGTTGCGCCATCTGCATCACGCCAGGCAAGAGTGTGTTTCAGGAAATTGACGTCATCACGTTCAGTACAGCCTTCATCCAGACGCTGGTGAGCACCACGTGACTCTTTACGCGCGAGGGCGGAGTGTGCCATACATTCGGCCACGTTCAGGCCATGGCCCAGTTCGATGGTATAGAGCAGGTCAGTGTTGAACACGCTGGAGGTATCGGTAATGCGGACGCGTTTGAAGCGCTCTTGCAGCTCTGCCAGCTTGTCGACGGTTTTTTGCATCAGTTCTGGCGTACGGTAGATACCGCAACCTTCTTCCATCGACAGGCCCATTTCGTCACGGATTTTTGACCAGTTCTCGCTGCCTTCCTGGTTGACCAGGTCCTTCAGCCGTTTTTCCACGTCAGCCACTTGCGCATCCAGCGCCGCGCTGTTTGCTTCGCCCGCGGTAGCCGCACGTTCCATGGCGCGTTCACCGGCCATACGTCCGAACACCACCAGTTCTGCCAATGAGTTAGAGCCCAGACGGTTTGCACCGTGCAGGCCAACAGAGGAACACTCACCGACGGCAAAGAGGCCTTTAATCCGGGTTTCACACTGCTGATCGGTTTCGATACCGCCCATGGTGTAGTGTGCGGTTGGGCGAACCGGGATCGGCTCTTTCACCGGGTCGACACCCACGTAGGCTTTTGCCAGCTCACAGATGAACGGCAGACGCTCCAGTAACTTTTTCTCACCGAGATGACGCAGGTCGAGATAGACCACATCACCGCGCGGGGTCGGGATCGTGTTGCCTTTGCGCCATTCATGCCAGAATGCCTGGGAGACTTTGTCGCGTGGGCCCAGTTCCATGTATTTGTTTTTCGGCTCGCCGAGCGGTGTTTCCGGCCCCATGCCGTAGTCCTGCAAATAGCGGTAGCCATTTTTGTTGACCAGAATACCGCCTTCACCGCGACAGCCTTCCGTCATCAGAATGCCTGAACCTGGCAGCCCGGTTGGGTGATACTGGACAAACTCCATATCTCGCAGAGGAACGCCGTGGCTGAGTGCCATGCCCATCCCGTCGCCGGTGACGATGCCGCCGTTCGTGTTGTAGCGATAAACACGACCAGCCCCGCCTGTCGCCATCACCACCGCTTTCGCGCGGATCTGGACCAGTGAGCCTTCCATCATGTTCATTGCCACCAGGCCACGAGCCTCTCCGTCATCAACCAGAATATCCAGTACGAAGTGTTCGTCGAAGCGTTGAATTTGAGGGAACTGGAGGGAGGTCTGGAACAGGGTATGGAGCATGTGGAAGCCCGTTTTATCGGCGGCGAACCAGGTGCGTTCAATCTTCATTCCACCGAAGCGGCGAACGTTAACGCTGCCGTCTGGACGACGGCTCCACGGGCATCCCCACTGTTCGAGTTGGGTCATTTCGGTTGGACAATGATGCACGAAGTAGTCAACGACATCCTGTTCGCAAAGCCAGTCGCCCCCTGCAACCGTGTCGTGGAAATGGTATTCGAAGCTGTCATGATCCTGCGCAACGGCGGCGGATCCTCCTTCTGCAGCAACCGTATGGCTACGCATCGGGTAGACTTTTGAAATCAATGCGATTTTAGCGTTTGGATTAGCTTGTGCTGCAGCAATTGCAGCCCGTAATCCCGCGCCGCCAGCACCTATAACGGCAAGATCGGCTTGAAAAGTTTGCACGACATTCCTCCAGATTTTTGTTATTTCGCGATGCGATGACCTAAAGGTAGTTCACTTACCCGAGTCGTCGACGACGAAAGTGTTTCCACTGTTCCTTTATGGGTAAGGCAGTATAACCGCGTGGATGTGAGGGAAATTTGACGTGTTCGATTTTTTTGCTGTTATGTGCGGTGATTTATCATTGTGATTGATGAATTGGGTCACGTAATTTCCTGCTCCGGTGAAATGGACGCTTTTGCCGCGCAAAATTTGTCTCTGTCCCCGCTAACGAGTAGACTTCGTGCCCTTGTCTGACATCGGAGAAAAACTCATGAGCGAAACGGCCACCTGGCAGCCGAGCGCATCCATCCCTAACCTGCTAAAACGCGCAGCAATTATGGCGGAAATTCGTCGCTTCTTTGCCGATCGCGGTGTACTGGAGGTGGAAACGCCGTGCATGAGTCAGGCAACGGTAACCGATATTCATCTGGTCCCGTTTGAAACCCGTTTTGTTGGCCCCGGCCACTCGCAGGGTATGAATTTGTATCTGATGACCAGCCCGGAATACCACATGAAACGTCTTCTGGCGGCGGGATGTGGCCCGGTATATCAACTGTGCAGAAGCTTCCGTAATGAAGAGATGGGGCGTCACCATAATCCAGAATTCACCATGCTGGAGTGGTATCGCCCACATTACGATATGTACCGCCTGATGAACGAGGTGGACGACTTGCTCCAACAGGTGCTGGATTGTTCCGAAGCTGAAACGCTCTCCTACCAGCAGGCGTTTCAACGCCATCTGGAAATTGACCCGCTGTCTGCCGATAAAACCCAACTGCGTGAAGTGGCGGCGAAGCTGGATTTGAGCAATGTTGCGGACACAGAAGAAGATCGTGATACGTTGCTGCAACTGCTGTTCACCTTTGGTGTCGAGCCGCAGATTGGTAAAGATCGGCCGACCTTTGTTTACCATTTCCCGGCGAGTCAGGCCTCTCTGGCACAGATCAGCACTGAAGATCATCGTGTGGCAGAACGTTTTGAGGTCTATTACAAAGGTATTGAGCTGGCGAATGGTTTCCACGAACTGACCGATGCGCGTGAACAGCAACAGCGCTTTGAGCAGGATAACCGTAAGCGCGCAGCGCGCGGGCTGCCACAACAGCCGATTGACCATAATCTTCTTGAAGCATTAGCGGCGGGCCTGCCGGATAGCTCCGGTGTCGCGCTGGGGGTGGATCGTCTGGTAATGCTGGCGCTGGGTGCTGAGCAGCTTGCGGATGTGATTGCTTTCACGGTCGACAGAGCCTGACGGTTTTTGGCCTCTCCTGTAGGAGAGGCTTGGTGTGTGGGCATTAGGCCCCACACACCATTAACCTTACAAACTTCCTGCCGGGCGTTTCCTTGCCGCTGATGTAATCGTTCTTCCCGTTTTGCGGCCATCCAGGCTTTCCAGACGCATCTGGAACGGAGGGAATGGCATATCGATTCCGTGTTCACGGAAGCCCGCCAGAATCAGTTGATGGATTTCATGGCGCAGCGGCATGCGATGCCCCATTTCGGCGGCGTAGATACGCAGTTCGAAAATCTGGATCCCCTGCTGTAAATCCACCAAAAAGACTTCCGGTGCTGGGTTATCGATAACCAGTGAACAGCGCTCTGCCGCGGTGTACAGAATTTGTGTGACCTCTTCACTGTTAGCATCCGACGGTGCAGGAACCGTCAGAACAACACGTGTTACCGAATCGGACAGCGACCAGTTGATAAACTGCTCGGTGATAAACGCTTTGTTCGGCACGATGATCTCTTTGCGATCCCAATCGCTGATCGTGGTCGCACGGGTGTTGATCTTGGTGACGCTACCCGTTAAATCGCGGATCGTGACCGTATCGCCAATGCGGATCGGTTTTTCGAACAAAATGATCAAGCCTGAAACGAAGTTAGCGAAGATCTCCTGTAAACCGAAGCCCAGACCAACGGTCAGTGCGGCAACCAACCACTGCAGTTTTGACCACTCAATACCGATCATTGAGAAGCCAACCAGCCCACCAAACAGCATAATTAAATACTTGGTGATAGTGGTAATGGCGTAACCCGTTCCCGGTGTTAAATCCAGGTGCTGCAACAGTGCCAGCTCTAACAACGCGGGGAAGTTACGCACCAGTTGCGTGGTAATGATGAGCACCAGAATGGCAATCAATACCGCGCCGAGGGTAATAGGCTCCAGGCTTTCGACACCCTGAACCGTTGAGGTGACGTCCCACAGGGAAATATTTTCCAGGAAACCAAAAGCGGAGTGAATTTCCGACCACAGAACGATCACCGAGAGCAGGGCGATCAACATCAGAATAGAACGTACCAGACGCAGCGACTGGGTACTAATGGCATCGAGATCCAGTTCGGCCTCATCCACCTCATTGTTGCCTTCGGTGCTGTTGGCGTGGTGAGGATCTTCTTCACCGCGTGCTCGTTGGGCCAGGATTTCAGCACGCCGATGTTTGGCTCGATCAAATGCCAGCCGGCGGCGCTGAATTAACATCCAGCGACGGATGACGTGATAGACCACCAGAAGAAGGAACCATATGGCAACAGACGTTTCGAGTCGCGCCAACAGGGCCTGAGCCGTTGCCAGATAACCGACCGCTGCTGCCAGAATGGCGGCCAGCGGTGCGGTGAGTAACAGATTCCACAGCAGGCGGTTGAACATGTTTTCACCGCTACCTGTTTTATCAAGATAGAGCGGAATGCCCGCCCGTTTCAGGCTGAGTGTCACCATCGCCAGCGCCCCGCCAATCAGCATAAAGCAGAGACGACCCAGCGAGCCGGAGAATTCCCGATCGTTAAGGTTATCGAACATAATCAGTGCCATGATCAATGGCACGATAAGCCCGATACTCATCAGGTAATAGCGCATGGCGCGGACTACGCGCTGGCGCGGCCAGGCAAAGTGGGCGATGAACAGTCCATTTGGACGCGCAAAGGTGGCACAAATCATTACGACCCACAGCAGAGGTACGGTGGCGGTAACACCATCGCCAATTGCCACTGCGAGCGGATACGGCCAGGCCTCGCGCAGGCCGTAGCCCAGTGTCATCCAGAGCACAGGCAGCGGTGAGGCGACGAGTATCGACCAGAACACAGTGCGCAGTGTGAGCCAGAAGTGATCTTGCGTGACTTTGCCTACGCGCGCACCAGAGCGTTCAAGGAAGCGGGTGAAATGCCTGCGCGAATAAATGCTGCACCCTACCAGAATCAACGCCCCTAGCAGCGGGAAGATGGTCTCTTTGCTGGTGAGCATCATGACGCTGGCCTGGCCCAACTGGCTGAAGGTATCCAGCGAGATCAGACGGCGCAGATCCTGCACAATCTCAATCGGCCACGAGAATGTCATCGGACGGACATCAGAGGTCCAGAAGAGATAGCGGTGGGTCGCTTCGTTCACCTCCTTCAACGCATCTTCAAGCTGGCTATTGGAGACCTTCAGCTTGGTCAGCTCCAGAATCAACGTATCGCCACCCTGCAACAGTGAGTTCAGTAATTCCCGCTGAGTCCGCATCTGCGCTTCCAGAATGCGGTTTTGCTCGTTGGTGAGCGCTTGCCCATCGGCCTGACGGATCTGGCGGATTTGCGGCTGTTTGTTGAGTAAATCTTCAAAGTGCAGGCGCTGGACGCGTAACTGCGCCATTTCGGTATCAAGCTGCTGCGGTTTTGGCATTTCCGGCAAACGTGCAACCTGCGCACGCAGTGCTTCACCCAACAGGTTAGAAGACCCCAGCCACTGGGATTGTTCACGCAAGGTGTTTAGAGCCTGGCGAACCTGCAAGGTCTGGTTAGTTGCCTGACGTTGCTGTGAGGCGACCAGATCCATACGTTGCGCTTGCTGGTTCAGTGCCGCGGAAAGCTCACGGTTGACCTTAAATTGATCGACGATCCCGACTGGCAGGTTATCGCTGTTTTCGGCCAGTAATTCGGTACTTTCCAGTGCGCGTTCAGCTTCACGCTGACGCTGGCTGTTCAACTGGTTACGCAAGGCTTGCAGGTAGGCATCAAGCTGTTCGCTTTGCTTTTGTGCCAGCTCGGAGCGCATACGCGCCAGTTCCTGACGGTTATTTGCCGATAGCTGGGCCAGCTCTAGCTCATTAACCAGCGCTTTCAGTTTGGCCGATTCAGCCTGAATGCCGAGATTCTGGGCCTGACTTTGCGGAGTGTTGCCTGATTGCGTGCCGACCCGGCGCTCAACATCATTAAGCTGGCGGCGGGCATCGGTTTGCTGTTGTGGAAGCTGGTTGAGAGAGTCAGCGATTTCCCGCGCTCGTTCCTGTTCCTGTTGAGCCTGACGGCTTTTTTCCAGCAACTGGCTACTGACCTGCAAAATCTCCTGATTCAGGGCATCAGAGGTCATGCCTGCCGGGATCTCACGTGGCTCATCACGCAGGTTATTCAACTGCGAGCGTAATGTTTGTGAGAGTTTGGGGAAGTTATCGATAACTTGCTGATATTGCTGAGCACGCTCAAGAGAACCTTTCCGTTCCTCAAGCGCGTTCAGTGCGGCCTGGAGCGTTTCGACAGTATCGGGCTGTGCGGGTTTTGCCGCTTTAGCCTGCTCCAGTTCTTGTGTGATGTGTTTGGCGTCGGGGGCCGTCGCTGCGTACGCCCCCATGCTGAGGCACCAGGCCATCAGAATTACGATAATCGGGCGCACGTCAGCGATCCTTCTTGAATTAGCCTTCGGTTTTTTTGTCGTCAACCACCGGACGGGTGCTGTCTACGGCAACGATCTCTTCTTCTGTCTGCGGAGCCGATTCAACAACGGGTGCTGCGACGGTTTCCGTAGATATAGCCAGTGGCTGGCCGAGTTTTGTGACTGACAGGCTTTCCAGCTCTTCAACCAGCTTCACTTTGCCTGGCGCAAACAGGTTGATTACTGTTGAACCCAGTTTAAAGCGACCCATTTCCTGACCTTTCAGCAGTGCAACGGAGCCATCGTTTTCACCAGCAGGCCAGGTCCAGCGCTTGATCACACCTTCACGTGGCGGGGTGATCGTGCCAGCCCAAACGGTTTCGATGCTGCCTACAATTGTCGCACCCACCAGAATCTGTGCCATTGGCCCAAATTCAGTATCAAACAGGCAGATGACGCGCTCGTTACGTGCGAACAGGTTTGGTACGTTCTGTGCGGTCAGGTGGTTTACGGAGAACAAATCACCCGGCACATAGATCATTTCACGCAGGATGCCGTTACACGGCATGTGCACGCGGTGATAGTCGCGTGGTGACAGGTAGGTTGTTGCAAATGAACCGTTGCGGAACAGGTCTGCCATCAGGTAGTTACCTGCCAGCAGCGCTTCCAGGCTGTAGTTGTGGCCTTTAGCCTGCAAAATTTTATCGTCTTCAATTTTGCCAAGCTGGCTGATGACGCCATCGGCCGGCATGACCAGTACCGCAGGGTCGTTATTGACAGGGCGAACATCATCACGCAGTGGGCGTACGAAGAATTCGTTGAAAGAGCGATAGCTGGCCGTATCGGGCTTTTGCGCTTCTTTCATGTCAACCTTGTAGTATTTCACAAACAGGTCGATGACCAGCTTGGTCAACCAGCCCGCTCGTTTGCTTGCGCCCCAGCCCGCCAGGCGAGTGAGCCACAGTTTTGGCAGAATGTATTGAAGCGAAAGTTTAAATGAGTTTAACAAGGTAGCCTCCAGGCCATTGTTTTGTCGTTCCTGATCCGGCCAAAAACAGCCGGAACCTGAAAAAAGGGGACGATTTTAGCGATGCTTAGCTTAGTTGTCAGTTATCAGAATCAGAAAAGTTTTTACGCGTTTTTACCTGGTCCATGCTTTCGAGAATACGGTGGTAGTTCTCGAAGCGGGTTTCCGCTATTTCACCGTTTTCAACCGCTTCGCGGATAGCGCAGCCAGGGTCGTTATCGTGTTTACAGTCGCGATATTTGCAAGCGCCTAAATAGTCATGGAATTCGACAAACCCATTGAAGATTTGTTCCGGCTCAAGATGCCACAACCCGAATTCACGCACGCCTGGGGAGTCGATCACATCGCCGCCATGTGGGAAGTGATACAGACGTGAGGCTGTGGTGGTGTGCTGCCCCAGACCTGAGTTGTCGGAAACATCATTCGTGAGGATTTCGTCCTGCAGACCCAAAAGATTGTTCAGAAGGCTGGATTTACCCACACCCGACTGGCCAGCAAAAATGCTGATACGCCCGGTAAGTGCCTCTTCGAGCGGCTTCAGGCCATCTTTCTTATGGCTTGAAACCATCAGTACGCGATAGCCAATATGACGATAGATATCCATCTGTTCGTTGACGAAGTTCATTCCTTCGTCGTCAAGCAGATCAATCTTGTTCAGGACGATCAGCGGTTCGACGTCAAGCGTTTCGCAGGCCACGAGGTATCTGTCGATGATATTGAGTGACAGTTCAGGCAGGATCGCAGAAACGATCACAATCTGGTCGATATTAGAGGCGATGGGTTTCACACCATCATAGAAGTCCGGGCGCGTCAGCACGGACGTGCGTTCGTGGACAGCTTCGACGATCCCTTTTACGGTAACCCCTTCAGCCGCGGCTTTACCAGGCCGCCATACGACACGGTCACCGGTAACCAGCGAGCGGATGGTACGACGGATATTGCAACGGTGAACACCACCATCGGCGGCTTCGACATCCGCATGCATACCAAAGCGGCTAATCACAACGCCTTCTGTCGCTTCACCAAACAGGTTGTCGTCGTAATCGGGCTTCTCCGTAGTGGTTTTAAGACGGCGCTGGTGGTTGGCATTCACGCGGCGCTGTTGCCCTTTGGAGAGTTTATTTTTACTCAATCGTGCTGACTCCTGGTCGCCCATATCGGGCAAAACCTCTATGATACACACTAATTAATACTAGTTAACCTGCTACAGCCGGTTATGCGAGAAGGGTGGAAAATAACATGAGCGCAGATGAAAACAACCTGATTTGGATCGATCTTGAAATGACCGGGCTTGATCCAGAACGCGATCGCATCATTGAGATCGCGACGCTGGTAACTGATGCGAACCTCAACATTCTGGCTGAAGGACCAACCATCGCAGTGCACCAGTCGGATGAACAACTGGCATTGATGGATGACTGGAATGTGCGTACCCATACGGGTAGCGGTCTGGTGGAGCGCGTTAAAGCGAGTACGCAGGGCGATCGCGATGCTGAGCTTGCGACGATTGAATTTCTGAAGCAGTGGGTCCCGCAAGGCAAATCACCGATTTGCGGTAATAGCATTGGTCAGGATCGTCGCTTCCTGTTTAAGTACATGCCGGAGCTGGAAGCCTATTTCCACTATCGCTATCTGGATGTCAGCACGCTGAAAGAACTGGCACGCCGCTGGAAACCTGAAATCCTGGATGGCTTTAAGAAGCAGGGTACACACCAGGCAATGGATGACATTCGTGAGTCCGTGGCGGAACTGGCTTACTACCGTGAGAATTTTATTCAGTTATAAATTTTGGGCCCGGCGTGCTTGCGCAGCCGGGTTTTTGCCGTTAAATTGTGCAGCTTGCCGATTAATTAATCACTTGAACGTAATTTCAAAAAAATCGCTTTCAGGGGGGTTGCAGCTCAGAGGATTTCTCGTATAATGCGCCTCCCGTAACGACAGAGAATTACGCGTTACGACAGCAACAAAAGCAGTGCAAATTTGCGGGAATAGCTCAGTTGGTAGAGCACGACCTTGCCAAGGTCGGGGTCGCGAGTTCGAGTCTCGTTTCCCGCTCCAAAATTTGAATGTATCGCAAGATACAAGCAGCACCAGAACCACCCAAGCGGGAATAGCTCAGTTGGTAGAGCACGACCTTGCCAAGGTCGGGGTCGCGAGTTCGAGTCTCGTTTCCCGCTCCAAAATTTGAAAGTGCTTCTAAAGCACAGACCACCAAATCGTGGAATTTCGAGTTGTAACGTCAATACAGCGGCAGCTTGAAAAGCACAGATTAAGCGGGAATAGCTCAGTTGGTAGAGCACGACCTTGCCAAGGTCGGGGTCGCGAGTTCGAGTCTCGTTTCCCGCTCCAAATTCTTCTTCACTCTCCAGATATCTACAGCGAATTTCTTCGTTGGGGACATTTTCTATTGCGTTTGAAATACTCTTGTAAACAGAGTTATCCACAGAATGGTCACTTTATCGATGAAGAGAAAAACCTTCGCACGGTGAACGGTATCTTGATAACTAGCTGAATTTGTTTAATTAAATTTCATTTAGAAATGTTAAAGAGATCACTTGACCTGTTTGCAAACCCTCATGGTGCTTGAGTTTGTATTTTTATACACAGGCTGTGAATATATCAGGCGTCGCGTGTTAGCCCTTTTTCAATCACTCTCACCAGGCGCTGTTTTTTCGGTAATTGCACCTCTATCACACAGGCATTTCGCTTCTCAATTTGCTGCGCAATCGCCCATTCTATGTGTTCATCGAGAAGTGGGTGCTCACCTCTACGGCTTTCGAGCGCCTGAATATTGGCCTCATTCCAGGCTGCATTACCCAGTGCAACGGCAATATTTCGCAGCCAGCGTAAATGCCCTATCCGGCGGATGGCGGACCCCTCGGTCACTTTAAGGAACCAGGCCTCAGTCCAGGCGAATAACTCGATAAGCGGCGGGGCATGCAGTGCTTTTCGCGGGCTAAAGTCTTCTTCATCCGTGAGCTGTGAGTAGCGGTTCCACGGACAGATTAGCTGGCAGTCATCGCAACCATAGATACGGTTTCCGATGAGTGGGCGAAACTCTTCCGGAATTGCCCCTTCCAGTTCGATGGTGAGATAGGAGATACAGCGGCGAGCATCGACAGTGTAAGGTTCAACGATAGCGCCTGTTGGGCAGATAGTCATACACGCCACGCAGCGCCCGCAGGCTTCTTCTACAGGGCCATCCACCGGCAATGGCAAATCTATTAGCAGTTCGCCCAGAAAGAAGAACGACCCGGCATCACGACTGAGAATAAGTGAGTGCTTACCTGTCCAGCCAAGCCCGGCTTTTTCTGCAATTGGGCGTTCAAGAATAGGCGCAGAGTCTACAAAGGGTCTAAAATTCAGCGAAACACAGTGTTGCTGAATAGTTTCCCCGAGTTTTTTTAACCGATTGCGCAGAAGTTTATGGTAATCACGACCCAGAGCGTAACGGCTGACATAACCCAGGGAAGGATCTTTCAGCGTGCGAGCAAATGCCGCATTGGCAGGCAGATAGTTCATACGCACGCTGATGACGCGTAATGTACCCGGTAAAAGCTCGTGTGGGCGTGCGCGCATCATGCCATGACGCGCCATCCACTCCATCTCGCCGTGGTATTGTTTATCCAGCCAGGCCTGAAGTTTAGGCTCGCTGGCGGAGAGGTCGGTATCCGTGATGCCCACTTTCTGAAAGCCAAGCTCAGCGCCCCACTGTTTGATGTTTTGCGCTAATTGATTGAGATCGAGGGGCTGTGACATGACGGACCATACAGTGAAGAAAAACCCCGCAAGTATACCACATTCCATCTGGCATGCGGATGACCTCCGCCGCGCTGAAAAAGCGGCGGCAGACAGTCTCGGTATGACCTTATATGAGCTGATGCAGCGAGCGGGTGAGGCCGCATTCACTCTTACCCGTAATACCTGGCCGCAATCAGCACACTGGCTAATTTTGTGCGGACACGGTAATAACGGCGGCGACGGTTATGTCGTCGCGCGTCTGGCCGTTGCCGCCGGTATTTGCGTCACCCTTCTGGCGCAGGAAAGCGATAAACCGCTGCCAGAAGAGGCCAGTACGGCACGCAAAGCCTGGCTCAATGCGGGTGGGGTGATTCATGCGTCAGATTGCCTATGGCCCGATGATATTGATGTGATTGTCGATGGCCTGCTGGGAACTGGGCTACGTAGTGCTCCACAGGACAACATTGCCGCGCTGATTGAGCGTGCTAATACACATGCCGCGCCTGTTGTTGCTCTGGATATCCCTTCCGGGTTAATCGCGCAAACCGGCGCAACACCGGGGGCGGTGATCCATGCGACGCTTACCATTACCTTTATTGCACTTAAACCAGGTCTACTAACGGGTAAAGCGCGGGATGTCATCGGGGTATTGCATCACAACGCCCTCGGGCTGGAAAGCTGGCTCGCCGGACAGGAAACAAACCTTTCTCGTTTTGATGCTTCGCAGCTTGCACAGTGGCTTACGCCACGCCGCCCGACATCGCACAAAGGCGAGCACGGAAAGCTGGTGATTATCGGTGGCGATCATGGAACGGCTGGGGCGATTCGCATGGCGGGCGAAGCGGCAGTGCGCTGCGGGGCTGGATTAGTACGAGTGCTCACTCGCCTTGAAAATATCGGTCCAATTGTTACCGCCAGGCCGGAATTAATGGTGCATGAGCTGACGCCGCAATCCCTTGATGACAGCCTCGAATGGGCGGATATGGTAGTGATAGGCCCTGGTCTTGGGCAAGCAGCATGGGGCAAAAATGCGCTTCGCAAAGTCGAGAATAGTCGTAAACCGATGCTGTGGGATGCCGATGCGCTGAACCTTCTGGCAATCAATCCTGATAAGCGTCACAATCGCATCCTGACACCTCACCCCGGCGAGGCCGCGCGTTTGCTCAATTGTAGCGTTGCAGAAATTGAGCGCGATCGCTTACTTTCCGCACAACGTCTGGTAAAACGTTACGGAGGTGTTGCTGTTCTGAAAGGGGCAGGTACAGTCGTCGCCTGTGAATCGGGCGCGATGGGGATTATTGATGCCGGTAATGCGGGAATGGCCAGTGGCGGAATGGGCGATGTGCTCTCCGGTATTATTGGTGCGTTGCCTGGGCAGAAATTTACCCTTTATGATGCAGCCTGTGCGGGCTGCGTGGCCCACGGCGCGGCAGCGGACATGCTTGCCGCACAGTATGGAACACGCGGCATGCTGGCCACCGATCTTTTTTGCACGCTAAGGCGTGTTGTTAACCCGGATGTGATTGACGTAGAAAATGACTAATCGAGCGATTCCTTTACCTGACGAACAAGCGACTTTAGATCTTGGCAAGCGTGTGGCGTTGGCCTGCCAGGGCGCAACCGTCATTTATCTGTACGGTGATTTAGGCGCAGGTAAAACGACCTTCAGCCGTGGTTTTTTGCAAGCATTAGGCCATGACGGGAACGTGAAAAGCCCGACCTATACGCTGGTAGAGCCGTATACGCTTGAAAATGTCATGGTCTACCACTTCGATCTTTATCGTCTTGCGGACCCCGAGGAGCTGGAATTTATGGGGATCCGTGATTATTTTGCCAACGATGCCATTTGCCTGGTGGAGTGGCCGCAACAAGGTGCGGGTGTCTTACCTGACCCGGATGTCGAAATTCACTTAGATTACCAGGCACAAGGGCGTGAGGCACACATCAGTGCTGTTTCCTCATCAGGTAATGCCTTACTGGCCCGTTTGGCCGGTTAAGCTAAGGGATGACGGGATGATTAATCGCGTTAAAGGTTGGTTGTTGGCTGCAACGACACTGCTGTGCGCGCAGGCCGGAGCGGCAAATCTGTCGGATATTCAGGTGTCGAACGGGGATAACCAGGCCCGTATTACGTTCAGTTTTATGGGCAACCCTGAATATACTTTCTCACCGCTTGATAATCGCAGTGTCGCTCTGGACATAAAACAGACGGGTGTCATTCAGGGGCTTCCGCTGCAATTTAGCGGCAATAACCTGGTGAAGAGTATCCGCTCCGGTACGCCTAAAGACAGCCAGTCGTTACGACTGGTGGTCGATTTAACCCAGAAGGGCAAAACTCAGGCGATGAAGCAGCAAAACGGCGCAAATTATACCGTTGTCTTTACGATTAATGCGGATGTCCCGCCGCCTCCGCCCGTAGTGGCTAAGCGCGTAGAAACACCGGTATATACACCGCGTCCGTCTGAGCCTGCACGCAACCCGTTTAAATCAAGCAATGACCGTATCACCAGCGTAACCAGTAGTAATACGGCGACACGTCCTGCCGCCAGTGCGCGCATAGCCAGTGGCGATAAAGTCATTATTGCGATTGATGCCGGACACGGCGGGCAAGACCCGGGGGCAATTGGACCGGGAGGGACTCGCGAGAAAAATGTCACTATTTCGATCGCCCGTAAGCTGCGCGCATTATTGAATGACGACCCGATGTTTAAAGGTGTAATGACCCGTGACGGTGATTACTTTATTTCGGTGATGGGGCGTTCGGATGTCGCGCGTAAGCAAAATGCCAACTTCCTGGTGTCAATTCATGCTGATGCCGCGCCGAACCGTGATGCGACAGGGGCGTCTGTCTGGGTGCTTTCTAACCGTCGCGCCAACAGTGAAATGGCTGGCTGGCTTGAACAACACGAGAAGCAGTCAGAACTGTTAGGTGGTGCAGGCGATGTACTGGCAAACAGCCAGTCTGACCCTTACCTCAGCCAGGCGGTACTGGATTTACAATTCGGTCATTCCCAGCGTGTCGGGTATGATGTCGCCACTAACGTCTTGAACCAACTGCAAAGTGTGGGTGCGCTGCATAAGCGTCGTCCTGAACATGCAAGCCTGGGCGTTTTGCGCTCGCCGGATATTCCGTCAATCCTGGTAGAAACAGGCTTTATCAGCAATAACGGTGAAGAGCGTTTGCTGTCGAGCGATAGCTATCAACAGCAAATTGCCAACGCGATTTATAACGGTCTTCGTCACTATTTTGAGGCGCATCCGCTGCAGTCCGCACCGCAAGGTAGTGCAAGTCAGACGGCCAGCGCGGCTCTGCCTGGCGAGATGACTGCGACAAACTAAGGAGAATTCATGCCGATTCAGGTTCTGCCGCCGCAGCTCGCGAACCAAATCGCCGCCGGTGAGGTGGTGGAACGCCCTGCATCGGTGGTGAAGGAGCTGGTAGAGAACAGCCTCGATGCGGGGGCAACTCGCATCGATATTGATATCGAACGTGGTGGCGCAAAGCTGATTCGCATTCGGGATAACGGTTGTGGCATCAAAAAAGACGAGCTGGCGCTGGCGCTTGCACGTCATGCCACCAGTAAAATTGCCTCCCTGGACGATCTGGAAGCGATTATTAGCCTTGGTTTTCGCGGCGAAGCGCTGGCCAGTATCAGTTCAGTTTCACGCTTGACCCTCACTTCCCGTACCGCTGAGCAACAAGAAGCATGGCAAGCCTACGCCGAAGGGCGTGATATGGACGTGACGGTGAAACCCGCCGCTCATCCTGTGGGGACCACGCTGGAAGTATTAGATCTGTTTTACAACACGCCAGCCCGACGCAAGTTTATGCGTACCGAAAAGACCGAGTTTGGGCATATCGACGAAATTATTCGACGTATCGCGCTGGCGCGTTTCGATGTGGCCATCAATCTGAGTCATAACGGTAAGATAATACGCCAGTACCGCGCAGTGGCCGAAGGTGGACAGAAAGAGCGTCGGTTAGGGGCTATCTGCGGAACCGCGTTTCTTGAGCAGGCGCTGGCGATTGAGTGGCAGCATGGCGATCTTGCGATGCGTGGATGGGTGGCCGATCCGAATGTGAGCAGTTCTGCTTTCGCTGAGATCCAGTATTGCTATGTAAATGGCCGCATGATGCGCGACCGGCTGATTAATCACGCTATTCGTCAGGCCTGCGAAGATAAGCTGGGGGCCGATCAGCAACCCGCCTTTGTCCTGTACCTGGAAATCGATCCGCATCAGGTCGATGTGAATGTGCATCCTGCCAAGCATGAAGTTCGCTTCCATCAGTCTCGTCTGGTGCACGATTTTATCTATCAGGGGGTGCTGAGTGTACTGCAACAGCAGGTGGAGCCTCAGCTTCCAATGGAAAACGAGGCATTAATACCTCGTAGCATCCCGGAAAATCGAGTGGCGGCAGGGCGGAATCATTTTGCCGAACCTGCTGCTGCGCGCGAGCCTGCCGCACCGCGCTTTGCAGCGACGGGAAGCACGCCGCGCCCAACAGGAGCCAGCTACCCTCATGCTCAGCCTGGTTATGAAAAACAGCAGGGTGCGCTTTACCGGAAATTGCTGGATACCCCAGCCGTGGAGCGTAAAGCACACGCAGAGACACCAATGTCTTCACTGGAAGGACATAGTCAGAGCTTTGGTCGGGTATTAACGATTGTTGCACCGGATATGGCGCTGCTCGAGCGAGATAACAAACTGGCATTGTTATCCTTACCGGTGGCTGAACGCTGGCTCAAACAAGCGCAGTTGACGCCCGGGGTTAATGCGGCCTGTGCTCAGCCACTGTTGATCCCGGTTCGCTTGAAAATATCCCCACAAGAAACAGCAGTTTTACAGCGTGCGATGGCATCGCTTACTCAAATGGGTATCGAATGCGTACTGGAAGCACAACATGTGACAATTCGTGCAGTGCCTTTACCCTTACGCCAACAAAATTTACAAAACTTGATTCCTGAACTGATAGGCTACCTGGCGCAGCAAACAACGTTTGATGCCGCGAATACTGCTCAGTGGCTTGCTCGTCATCTGGCGAGTGAACACACCGTGTGGAACATGGCGCAGGCGATTACTGTGCTGGCAGAGGTTGAACGCCTTTGTCCGCATCTGGTCAAAATGCCGCCGGGTGGTTTATTGCAACTTGTTGATTTAAAAACGGCTATGACCGCCCTGAAACATGACTGATGCAAGCAAGGCGAGCCTGCCTAAGGCAATTTTTTTAATGGGGCCTACGGCCTCCGGCAAAACGGCATTAGCCATTGAGTTACGTAAAGTTTTGCCTGTAGAGTTGATTAGCGTTGATTCCGCCCTCATCTATCGAGGGATGGACATTGGTACGGCAAAGCCTGACGCAGAAGAACTGCGTGCTGCGCCGCATCGTTTGCTGGATATTCTCGATCCCGCACAGGCGTATTCGGCTGCTGATTTTCGCCGCGATGCGCTTACGCAGATGGCTGAAATCACTGCGGCAGGCCGTATCCCGTTGTTAGTTGGCGGAACCATGCTTTATTTTAAGGCGCTGTTGGAGGGATTATCGCCTCTGCCATCAGCAGATCCTGACGTTAGAGCGAAGATTGAACAGCAGGCGGCAGAGCAGGGGTGGAGTGCTTTGCATAAGCAACTGGAAGAGATTGATCCGGTTGCGGCAGCCCGGATTCATCCAAATGATCCGCAAAGGCTTTCCCGGGCACTGGAAGTTTTTTTCATTTCGGGTAAAACTTTAACGGAACTGACGCAAACGTCAGGAGACGCTCTGCCGTATCAGGTGCATCAGTTCGCCATCGCCCCGGCGAGCCGTGAACTGCTCCATCAGCGAATTGAGCAGCGTTTTCATCAGATGTTAGCTTCAGATTTTGAAGCAGAAGTGCGGGCGCTTTTTGCCCGTGGAGATTTGCATACGGATATGCCTTCCATTCGTTGTGTGGGATACCGCCAGATGTGGTCGTATCTTGAAGGTGAGATTTCATACGATGAAATGGTTTATCGAGGTGTTTGCGCCACGAGACAGTTAGCGAAGCGCCAGATAACCTGGTTACGCGGTTGGGAGGGAGTTCACTGGTTAGACAGCGAAAAACCACAACAAGCGCTAAACGAAGTCATTCAGGTTATTGGTGATATCGTTCACTGAATGTGTACAATTAAGCCGTATCGTGCGCAATTTTTCAGAATCGCAAGGTTCTAAGTACAAAACAAGCATATAAGGAAAAGATAGAATGGCTAAGGGGCAATCTTTACAAGATCCGTTCCTGAACGCATTGCGTCGGGAACGTGTTCCAGTTTCTATTTATTTGGTGAATGGTATTAAGCTGCAAGGTCAGATTGAGTCTTTCGATCAGTTCGTGATCCTGTTGAAAAACACGGTCAGCCAGATGGTCTATAAGCACGCGATTTCTACTGTTGTTCCGTCTCGCCCAGTATCTCATCACAGCAACAACGCTGGCGGCGGCACAGGTAGTAACTACCACCATGGCAGCAACGCGCAGGGTTCTTCTGCGCCGCAGCAGGACAGCGAAGATACCGAATAAGGTTATTGGCTGTTTTCCACACGGGGAGCCAGGGATCCTGCGTTCCCCGCTGATCTATCTTGAGGGTTTTACGCTTGTTTGACCGTTATGATGCCGGTGAGCAGGCGGTGCTGGTACACATCTATTTTTCGCAAGACAAAGATATGGAAGACCTCCAGGAGTTTGAAGCTCTGGTCTCTTCCGCCGGCGTCGAAGCAATGCAGGTGATTACCGGTAGCCGTAAAGCGCCGCACCCAAAGTATTTTGTTGGTGAAGGTAAAGCAGTTGAAATTGCGGATGCCGTAAAAGCAACTGGCGCGTCAGTCGTGTTGTTTGATCATGCGCTGTCTCCAGCCCAGGAGCGCAACCTGGAAGCCCTTTGCGAATGCCGTGTTATCGATCGCACGGGACTGATTTTAGATATTTTTGCTCAACGTGCGCGTACCCACGAAGGGAAGTTGCAAGTTGAGCTGGCGCAGTTGCGCCATCTGGCAACGCGACTTGTGCGTGGCTGGACCCATCTTGAAAGACAAAAAGGCGGGATTGGTTTGCGTGGCCCGGGTGAAACCCAGCTCGAAACCGACCGTCGATTACTGCGTGGTCGTATTACCCAGATCCTGTCACGTCTGGAAAGAGTTGAGAAACAGCGTGAGCAGGGACGTCGTTCGCGAACGAAAGCCGACATCCCAACGGTGTCGCTGGTGGGCTATACCAACGCCGGTAAATCCACCCTGTTTAACCAGATTACCGAGGCCCAGGTTTATGCCGCAGACCAGTTGTTTGCGACTCTGGATCCAACATTGCGCCGCATCGATGTCGCGGATGTCGGTGAAACTGTGCTAGCAGATACCGTAGGGTTTATCCGTCATCTCCCGCACGATTTGGTCGCAGCGTTTAAAGCGACATTGCAAGAGACGCGACAGGCAACGCTGTTGCTGCATGTGATTGATGCTGCAGACGTGCGGGTGCAGGAAAATATCGATGCGGTGAATGTCGTGCTCGAAGAGATCGACGCGGATGAGATCCCAACGCTGTTGGTGATGAATAAGATCGATATGCTGGATGATTTTGAGCCGCGTATCGATCGAGATGAAGAGAACAAACCAATTCGGGTCTGGCTTTCAGCTCAGACCGGAGTTGGCGTGCCACTGCTTTTCCAGGCTTTGACAGAACGTCTTTCCGGTGAGGTAGCCCAGCACACGCTGCGATTGCCGCCACAGGAAGGTAGGCTGCGCAGCCGGTTTTATCAGCTTCAGGCGATAGAAAAAGAGTGGATGGAGGATGACGGCAGCGTGGGGATGCAGGTGCGTATGCCGATCGTTGACTGGCGTCGCCTCTGTAAACAAGAACCTGCGCTGGTCGACTATATCGTCTGATCAGAAAGGGGATGCCTGAAATAATTCGCCCTTGCATAACAAATATGGAGCATATACATGGCGTGGAATCAGCCCGGTAATAACGGACAAGACCGCGACCCGTGGGGAAGCAGCAATAATCAAGGCGGCAACTCTGGGGGAAATGGCAACAAAGGTGGTCGCGAGCAGGGGCCGCCGGATCTGGATGATATCTTCCGCAAACTCAGCAAAAAGCTGGGTGGTCTTGGCGGGGGGAAAGGTTCTGGCTCGGGTGGCAACACCACTCAGGGACCTCGCCCACACATGGGTGGCCGCGTAGTAGGCATTGTTGCTGCTGCTGTGGTGATCATCTGGGCTGCCAGCGGATTCTACACCATCAAAGAAGCAGAACGTGGTGTGGTAACCCGTTTTGGTAAGTTCAGCCATTTGGTTGAACCTGGCCTGAACTGGAAACCGACCTTCATTGACGACGTCACTGCCGTTAACGTTGAGTCTGTTCGTGAGCTGGCTGCATCAGGTGTGATGCTGACATCTGATGAGAACGTGGTTCGCGTCGAGATGAACGTGCAGTACCGTGTCACCGATCCGCAGCATTATCTGTTCAGCGTGACCAGTGCTGATGACAGCCTACGTCAGGCAACTGATAGCGCCCTGCGTGGTGTTATCGGTAAATACACCATGGACCGTATCCTGACGGAAGGTCGTACCGTTATTCGTAGCGATACCCAGCGTGAGCTGGAAGAGACCATTCGCCCGTACAACATGGGTATCACCCTGCTGGACGTTAACTTCCAGGCTGCTCGTCCGCCGGAAGAGGTGAAAGCGGCGTTTGATGATGCGATTGCTGCACGTGAAAACGAACAGCAGTACATCCGTGAAGCGGAGGCCTACACCAACGAAGTGCAGCCGCGTGCTAACGGTCAGGCGCAGCGTATTCTTGAAGAGGCGCGTGCATACAAGACTCAGACCATCCTGGAAGCTCAGGGTGAAGTGGCTCGTTTCGCGAAGATCCTGCCTGAATATAAAGCGGCTCCGGAAATTACCCGTGAACGTCTGTATATCGAGACCATGGAAAAAGTGCTGAGCCATACGCGTAAAGTACTGGTTAACGACAGCAAAGGTGGAAACCTGATGGTGTTGCCGTTGGATCAGATGCTGAAAGGCGGTTCTGCGCCTGCGGCGAAATCAGATAGTGGCGCGAACAGCCTGCTTCGTCTGCCGCCAGCGGCATCGGGTAGCTCAAGCGCAACAACCACGCCTTCTTCGAACGATGGTGACATCATGGACCAACGCCGTGCTAACGCGCAGCGTAACGACTACCAGCGTCAGGGGGAATAAGGATGCGTAAGTCAGTTATTGCGATCATCATCATCGTACTGGTCGTGCTTTACACCTCTATCTTTGTGGTAAAAGAGGGCGAGCGCGGTATTACCCTGCGTTTTGGCAAAGTTCTGCGTGATAGCGAAAACAAACCGTTGGTGTATGCCCCAGGCCTGCATTTCAAAATCCCGATGATTGAATCGGTGAAAACGCTCGATGCCCGTATCCAGACCATGGATAACCAGGCTGACCGTTTTGTGACCAAAGAGAAGAAAGACCTGATCGTTGATTCTTATATCAAATGGCGTATCAGTGATTTCAGCCGCTACTACCTGGCAACAGGTGGTGGTGATGTTTCTCAGGCAGAAGTGTTGCTGAAACGTAAGTTCTCTGACCGTCTGCGTTCTGAAATTGGTCGTCTGGATGTGAAAGATATCGTCACCGATTCTCGTGGTCGTTTGACCCTGGAAGTGCGTGATGCGTTGAACTCCGGTACTGCGGGTACAGAAGACGAAGTATCGACTCCTGCTGCAGATGACGCAATTGCAAAAGCCGCTGAGCGCGTTCAGGCTGAAACTAACGGTAAAGTACCGATGGTCAACCCGAACAGTATGGCTGCACTGGGTATCGAAGTGGTTGACGTGCGCATCAAGCAAATCAACCTGCCTGCTGAAGTGTCTGAGGCGATTTACAACCGTATGCGCGCTGAGCGTGAAGCGGTAGCCCGTCGTCACCGTTCACAGGGTCAGGAAGAGGCTGAGAAGCTGCGCGCTGCCGCGGACTACGAAGTGACTAAGACACTTGCTGAGTCTGAACGTCAGGGTCGTATCCTGCGCGGTGAAGGTGATGCCGAAGCGGCGAAACTGTTCGCTGATGCCTTCAGCCAGGATCCAGACTTCTATGCCTTTATCCGTAGCCTGCGTGCTTACGAGAATAGCTTCCAGAGCAACCAGGATGTGATGGTGCTCAGCCCGGATAGCGATTTCTTCCGTTATATGAAGACGCCAGCTAACGCGACGCGATAAACTCAGGCTCGTTTGAGTATTCAAACCACCGCTCCTCACGGCGCGGTGGTTTTCTTTTATGAGGGATAAAAATGAATTCAACCATTATCCTGGCGCTTGCGTTAGTGCTGGTGCTCGAAGGACTCGGTCCGATGCTTTATCCGCGTGCCTGGCGTCGAATGATCGCTACCATGAGCCAACTCCCGGATAATATTTTACGTCGTTTTGGCGGCGGTCTTGTGGTTGCAGGTATTGTTATCTACTACATGTTGAGGAAAACGATTGGCTGATCAAAAAGTGGTCTGATTTGCCTCATTTAGCGGTCAAAAAGTGCTGTATATCTGAAAAAGCGATGGTAGAATCCATTTTTAAGCAAACGGTGATTTTGACAAAATGGGTAACAACGTCGTCGTACTGGGCACCCAATGGGGTGACGAAGGTAAAGGGAAGATTGTTGATCTTCTGACTGAACGGGCTAAATATGTTGTACGCTACCAGGGCGGTCACAACGCAGGCCATACTCTCGTAATCAACGGTGAAAAAACCGTCCTCCATCTTATTCCATCAGGCATTCTTCGTGATAACGTCACCAGCATTATCGGTAACGGCGTTGTGTTGTCTCCTGCTGCGCTGATGAAAGAGATGAAAGGTCTGGAAGACCGTGGTATCCCGGTTCGTGAGCGTCTGCTGCTCTCTGAAGCCTGCCCGCTGATTCTTGACTACCACGTTGCGCTGGATGTTGCGCGCGAAAAAGCACGTGGTGCGAAAGCCATTGGGACCACCGGTCGTGGTATCGGCCCGGCTTACGAAGATAAAGTCGCTCGTCGCGGTCTGCGCGTTGGCGACCTGTTCGACAAAGCCACCTTCGCTGACAAACTGAAAGAAGTGATGGAATATCACAACTTCCAGTTGGTGAATTTCTACAAAGCTGACGCGGTTGACTACCAGAAAGTGCTGGATGATGTCATGGCGATTGCAGACATCCTGACCGCGATGGTTGTTGATGTGTCCGATCTGCTGGACCAGGCGCGTAAACGTGGCGATTTCGTCATGTTTGAAGGTGCGCAGGGTACGCTGCTGGATATCGACCACGGTACTTATCCGTACGTAACCTCCTCAAACACCACCGCAGGTGGCGTGGCTACAGGTTCTGGTCTGGGTCCACGTTATGTGGATTACGTTCTGGGTATCATCAAAGCTTACTCCACTCGCGTGGGTGCTGGTCCATTCCCGACCGAGCTGTTTGATGAAACCGGTGAGTTCCTGTGCAAGCAGGGTAACGAGTTTGGCGCAACGACTGGTCGTCGTCGTCGTACTGGCTGGCTGGATGCGGTTGCTGTACGTCGTGCGGTACAGATCAACTCCTTGTCAGGCTTCTGTCTGACCAAGCTGGACGTCCTGGACGGCCTGAAAGAAGTGAAAATCTGTGTTGCCTACCGTATGCCAGATGGCCGCGAAGTGACGACCACTCCGCTGGCGGCTGACGACTGGGAAGGCATTGAGCCGATCTACGAAACCATGCCGGGCTGGTCCGAAACCACCTTTGGTGTGAAAGAACGTAGCGGTCTGCCGAAAGCAGCACTGGACTACATTAAGCGTATTGAAGAACTGACCGAAGTGCCGATTGATATTATTTCTACCGGTCCGGACCGCACTGAAACGATGATTCTGCGCGATCCGTTCGACGCGTAATTTTCGTGATTGCTGGCCTGCGGGGAAACCCGTAGGTCAGATAAGCGTGGCGCCATCCGGCCCGCGCCCTCTGATTCCCGCTTTTTGACCCCGTCTGTCAAATAAATTAGCCGCTAACTATCTGGCTGGTTTATCATCATTAATGAATATCTCTGCGGTTTTGCCGCGTTTTCCCTTTTCCTGAGGTTGATGTGCAGTTAACGAGTTTCACCGATTACGGCTTACGAGCGCTGATTTACATGGCGTCGTTACCCGATGGACAAATGACCAGTATCTCTGAGGTGACAGAGGTCTACGGTGTGTCCCGTAATCATATGGTCAAAATAATCAATCAACTTAGTCGTGCCGGATACGTGGCTGCCGTCCGCGGGAAGAATGGAGGGATTCGCCTCGGTAAGCCGGCGAAGAGTATTCGTGTTGGGGATGTGGTGCGTGAGCTGGAGCCGTTGTCTCTGGTGAACTGCAGCAGTGAATTCTGCCATATTACCCCCGCTTGTCGCCTGAAACAGGCGCTTTCTAAGGCTGTGCAAAGTTTTCTCAAGGAACTGGATAACTATACGCTGGCCGATTTGGTTGAAGAGAATCAACCGCTGTATAAATTATTGCTGGTGGAATGAAGAAAATTTCCACCGGAGCTGACAACGGAGGAACCGATATGTCACATGATCCTTTCCAGGAACGCGAAGCAGAAAAGTACGCGAATCCTATCCCAAGCCGCGAGTTCATCATTGAACATTTAACAAAACGCGAAAAGCCTGCTAATCGTGAAGAACTTGCTGTTGAATTACATATTGAAGGTGAAGAGCAAATTGAAGCTCTTCGCCGCCGCCTGCGCGCCATGGAGCGTGACGGTCAATTGGTCTTTACCCGCCGCCAGTGCTATGCATTGCCAGAACGCCTTGATCTCCTTAAAGGTATGGTTATTGGCCATCGCGATGGCTATGGATTCTTGCGCGTCGAAGGTCGTAAGGACGATCTGTATCTGTCGTCTGAACAAATGAAAATGTGTATTCATGGCGATCAGATCCTCGCGCAACCTTTGGGAGCAGATCGTAAAGGCCGCCGTGAGGCACGCGTTGTACGTGTCCTGGTCCCGAAAACCAGTCAAATTGTAGGCCGCTACTTTACCGAGGCGGGCGTGGGCTTTGTTGTTCCGGACGATAGCCGTCTGAGCTTCGACATTCTCATCCCACCGGAAGAGATAATGGGTGCGCGCATGGGGTTTGTGGTGGTGGTTGAACTCACCCAACGTCCAACGCGCCGTACTAAAGCGGTAGGGAAAATCGTCGAAGTTCTGGGCGATAACATGGGGACAGGCATGGCCGTTGATATGGCGCTGCGTACTCATGAAATCCCTTACGTCTGGCCAAAAGCGGTTGAAGAGCAGATTGAAGGCCTGAAAGAGGTTGTCCCGGAAGAATCCAAAGTGGGGCGTGTGGATCTGCGAGACCTGCCGCTGGTGACGATCGATGGTGAAGATGCCCGTGACTTTGATGACGCAGTCTATTGCGAGAAGAAACGCGGTGGTGGCTGGCGTCTGTGGGTTGCGATTGCCGATGTAAGCTATTACGTTCGCACGCATACTCCGCTGGACAATGAGGCCCGCAGCCGCGGCACGTCGGTTTACTTCCCGTCTCAGGTTGTGCCAATGCTGCCAGAGGTGCTCTCCAACGGGCTGTGTTCTCTGAACCCGCAAGTTGACCGTCTCTGTATGGTCTGCGAGATGACTATCTCGACGAAAGGGCGTCTTACCGGTTACAAGTTCTATGAAGCGGTGATGAGCTCCCATGCGCGTCTGACCTATACCAAAGTCTGGCATATGTTGCAGGGCGATCAGGAACTGCGCGAACAGTATGCGCCGTTGGTCAAACACATCGAAGAGCTGCATAACCTCTATAAAACGCTGGATCAGGCGCGCGAAGAGCGCGGTGGGATCTCGTTTGAGAGTGAAGAGGCGAAATTCATCTTCAACGCAGAGCGCCGTATTGAGCGTATTGAGCAGACGCAACGTAACGACGCGCATAAGCTGATTGAAGAGTGCATGATTCTGGCCAACATCTCAGCGGCACGTTTCGTCGAGAAAGCCAAAGAGCCTGCACTGTTCCGTATTCACGATAAACCCTCGACAGAGGCAATCACCGCCTTCCGTTCTGTATTGGCGGAATTGGGGCTGGAATTGCCTGGTGGCAACAAGCCGGAGCCGCGTGATTACGCTGAGTTGCTGGAGTCCATTGGCGATCGTCCTGATGCCGAAATGTTGCAGACCATGTTGCTCCGCTCCATGAAACAGGCGATTTATGACCCAGAAAATCGGGGTCACTTTGGTCTGGCGCTACAGTCTTATGCCCACTTTACTTCGCCGATCCGTCGTTACCCGGATCTTTCTCTGCACCGTGCGATAAAATATCTGTTGGCGCAGGAGCAAGGACACAAAGGGAACAGCACCGAAACTGGCGGCTACCACTATTCGATGGAAGAGATGTTGCAGCTTGGACAGCACTGTTCCATGACCGAACGCCGTGCCGATGAAGCAACGCGTGAGGTATCGGATTGGCTGAAATGCGACTTTATGCTGGATCAGGTGGGTAACGTCTTTAAAGGCGTGATTGCCAGCGTGACCGGTTTTGGTTTCTTTGTTCGTCTGGATGAGCTGTTTATTGATGGCCTGGTGCATGTCTCCAGCCTGGATAACGACTACTACCGTTTTGATCAGGTTGGTCAGCGACTGATTGGCGAATCTGGTGGCCAAACATATCGTTTGGGCGATCGTGTGGAAGTGAAGGTTGAAGCCGTCAATATGGACGAGCGTAAAATCGATTTTAGCCTGATTTCCAGCGAACGTGCGCCGCGTAACGTCGGTAAAACCGCGCGTGAGAAAGCGAAAAAAGGCGGTAACGGGAACGCGAGCGGGAAACGTCGTCAGACGGGTAAAAAAGTGAATTTCGAGCCTGACAGTGCTTTCCGTGGCGAGAAGAAACAAAAGCCTAAGGCCGCGAAGAAAGAGGCCCGAAAAGCGAAAAAGCCTTCAGCTAAAACGCAGAAAATTGCTGCCGCAACGAAAGCGAAGCGCGCAGCGAAGAAAAATCAGGCGGAGTAACATTCCCCCTCACCCTGACCCTCTCCCCACCGTGGGAGAGGGAACATGTACATTATGAGAACCATCAATGAGTGAAATGATTTACGGCATCCACGCGGTGCAAGCCCTGCTGGAGCGCGCACCGGAGCGTTTTCAGGAAGTGTTTATTCTGAAAGGGCGTGAAGATAAACGTCTGTTGCCGCTGATCCACGCACTGGAAGCTCAGGGCGTCGTGATCCAACTGGCTAATCGCCAGTTCCTGGATGAGAAAAGTGAAGGTGCGGTTCACCAGGGCATCATTGCGCGCGTGAAGCCGGGTCGTCAGTATCAGGAAAATGATCTCCCCGATTTGATCGCTGCACTGGATAATCCCTTCTTCCTGATCCTGGATGGGGTTACCGATCCACACAACCTCGGTGCATGCTTGCGTAGCGCGGACGCTGCCGGTGTTCACGCTGTTATCGTCCCTAAAGATCGTTCTGCACAACTGAATGCAACGGCGAAAAAAGTAGCGTGCGGCGCAGCAGAAAACGTTCCGCTGATCCGCGTGACCAACCTCGCGCGTACTATGCGACAGTTGCAGGAAGAGAACATCTGGATCGTGGGGACGGCGGGTGAAGCTGATCACACTTTGTACCAGAGCAAAATGACTGGCCGTCTGGCGTTGGTCATGGGGGCAGAGGGTGAAGGCATGCGCCGCCTGACCCGTGAACACTGTGATGAGTTGATCAGCATTCCGATGGCGGGCAGTGTCTCATCACTGAACGTCTCTGTTGCAACAGGCATTTGCCTTTTTGAAGCGGTGCGCCAGCGCGGATAACCTTATGTGCCCGGTCAGGTTCAGGTGAGCTACCGGGCATAATTTACCTCACCTTGTGACCTCCCCCTCATGCAACGTCCGCGCTGACTGTCCATACTTACCTTCATTGCCATTGAAGGAGGGACACCACATGCACTGGCACACGCATACCGTTTTCAATCAGCCGACTCCACTCTCTAACAGTAACCTTTTCCTCTCTGACTGCGCCCTACGTGACGCCGTTGGCCGGGAAGGTGCTGAATGGGATACGGATCTTCTCGCCAGTATCGGGCAGCAACTGGGCACAGCTGAATCACTTGAACTGGGTCGTCTGGCCAACGGCAACCCGCCGGAACTTTTGCGTTATAGCGTTACTGGCGAACGACTGGACGACGTGCGTTTTCACCCCGCCTGGCATCTGCTGATGCAGGGCCTCTGTGCCAACCGGGTTCATAATCTGGCGTGGGAGGATCACGCACGCAAAGGCGCATTTGTCGCCAGAGCGGCTCGCTTTATTCTTCATGCTCAGGTGGAGGCGGGTACGCTTTGCCCTGTGACGATGACCTTTGCCGCCACGCCGTTGCTGCAGCAGACATTACCTAAGCCATTTCACGAGTGGTTATCGCCGTTGCTTAGCGACCGCTACGATCCCCATTTTGCGCCCGGCGGGCAAAAGCGCGGGATACTGATTGGCATGGGAATGACCGAAAAACAGGGGGGGTCGGATGTGCTCAGCAACACCACCCGGGCTGAAAAATGCAATGACGGGAGTTATCGTTTGGTGGGCCACAAGTGGTTTTTCTCTGTGCCACAAAGTGATGCGCACCTGGTGCTCGCGCAGGCAAAAGGAGGATTGTCCTGCTTTTTCGTCCCGCGCTTTTTACCTGATGGGCAACGCAATGCCGTCCGACTTGAGAGGCTGAAAGAGAAATTGGGCAATCGATCTAATGCCAGCAGTGAAGTGGAATTTCTGGATGCGTCAGGCTGGCTGTTGGGAGAAGAAGGTGAAGGTGTCAGACAAATTCTTCGTATGGGCGGGTTAACGCGGTTTGACTGTGCACTTGGCAGTCATGGGCTGATGCGTCGGGCGCTATCAGTCGCGTTGTACCATGCTCATCAGCGGCAGACCTTTGGTAAGAATCTCATCGACCAACCTTTAATGCGGGATGTCTTGAGCCGTATGGCTCTGATGCTGGAAGGACAGACTGCACTGCTATTCCGTCTTGCACGCGCATGGGATCGACGAGATGACGTGGAAGAGGCCGCCTTGGCCAGGCTTTTTACTCCAGCAGCGAAATACAGCGTATGCAAAGCCGGTATTCCGTTTGTGGCGGAAGCGATGGAAGTGTTGGGGGGAATTGGCTACTGCGAAGAGAGCGAGCTCCCAAGGCTTTATCGCGAGATGCCGGTGAACAGTATCTGGGAAGGTTCCGGCAACATTATGTGCCTGGATGTCCTGCGTGTACTGGCGAAACAACCGGGTATTCTCGATCTCCTCACCGACGATTTTGCGCAGGTGAAAGGGCAGGACCGGCATTTTGATCGCAGCTGGCGTCAGTTGCAGCAAAAATTACGCAAGCCACAGGAAGCGCAAGGTCGGGAAATAACGCAGCAACTTTTCCTGTTAGGTACGGGAGGGCAGATGTTACGACATGCCTCACCACCTATGGCGCAGGCGTGGTGTCGTATGATGCTGGATACCCGTGGCGGCTCCCTGATGAGCGAGCAGTTGCAACATGATGTGTTGTTACGTGCCACGGGCAGGGTGGGATAATTAGCTTTTCAGGCGGAACAGGCTCACCAGCTCAGTAAGATGAGAGCCCTTCTCGCGCAGCGTTTGTGCGGTTTGCTCACTGCGTGAGACGCGATCGGCGTTGATATGTGAGGCTTCACCAATGTGTGTCATCGCAAGATTGACCTGACGGATCCCCGCAGACTGCTCATGAGAGGCGTGGTTTATCTCAGTGACCAACTGGTTAATGTTATCGATGTGGACGATGATAGTATCCATTGCCAGCCGTGTTTGCTCTGACAGCGAATGACCCTCGCTGACTTTGTTCAGTGTGTCACTGATAAGTTGTTCTATCTCCTTCACCGCATTGGCGCTGCGTGCTGCCAGCGCACGAACTTCTTGTGCGACGACGGCAAAGCCCTTGCCGTGCTCGCCCGCTCGCGCGGCTTCTACGGCGGCATTGAGTGCCAGAATATTGGTCTGGAATGCAATAGACTCAATCACGCGAGTGATGTCCTCAATGCGTTTTGATGCATCACGAATGTCATCCATAGTCGCGACAGCGTTGCTGACCGTCTTGCCACCCTGATGTATTGCTTGCGAAGTTTCAGACACCAGTTGCTGCGTTTGCTGCATGTTTGCCGCATTTTGCTGCACAGTTGCCGCCAGTTGCTCCATGCTGGCAGATGTCTCTTCCACGCTGCTGGCCTGCTTGTTGATCTGCTCAGAGATCTCTCCGCTATCCGATGCCAGCGCATTGGTTCCCAAATGAATGTCGCCAGCCGCCTCACGAACCTGCAGAACAATCTTTTGCAGACCACCACCGATCCCGTTTATCGCGACAATTAGCTGACCGACTTCATCATGGCGCGTTACAGGCAGGCTGGCGCGGAGATCGCCAGCCGCATATTGACGCGCAAGGTGGATCACATTGCGCAGCGGGTGCGTTAACATGCGGCGGATAATGAGGACAAACAGGCCCGCGAACAGTGCAGACAACACCAAACCGGCCAGCAGGAAGCGATCGCGTAGTTGAGTCACGCTGGCGAGCAGCACCGATTTATCCACTTCACCCACAATGGTCCAGTTCCAGCCCGGCAGCGGTGTGTAGGCCATTTTCAATGTACGGCCGTCCTCACTTTCACGTTCCAGTGTGCCGGGTTTATCACTCAGCAACTGCTGCTGCAGGCTTGCATCCCACTTAGGCAACTGGCCTTCTTCACTGGCGTGGAACAGATACTGACCTCGCGTTTTTCCGTTGCTGCGATCTAATACGAAGAAATGACCGCTTTCTCCCAGGCGACGATTCAGGATTTTCTCGCGCATGACGTTCCAGGAATGGGTGATATCTACCCCGACAAAAATGATCCCAATAACCTGTCCCCCGGAATCTTTGACGGGTTGATACTGGGTTATATAGCGCTTGCCAAACAACAGAGCCAGGCCGCGGTAGACCTCGCCTTTGCTGACGGCGGTGAAAGCCGGGCTGGAGGTGTCCAGTACGGTTCCCATTGCCCGATCGCCACTCTCTTTACGCAGCGATGTCGCCACGCGAATGAAATCATTTCCGCTGCGCACAAACAGCGTAGAGATTGCACCAGTACGGTTCAGGAAGTCATCAGAAAGCGTGTTGTTCTCATGCAGCTCAAGCTCCCCCCCTTTAAGAAGTGGGACATCGAATCCGTTAATGGTGCGTTTCTGACTGGTGTCGACATTCAGTGGCTGGGGCAAAAATGTACTGAACAGACGGGTATAACTTTCGACTTCTTCGCTCAGGCTGGTGTTAAACATCTGAACCATATCAACCATGCCGGTGGATTGGTTATGCAGGTCTTCAACCGCCAGGGCTTCAAGCTGCTGGCTGGTTTTATGGCTGAGGAGGAATGTGAACAGAAGGAACAGCAGCGCGACACTCATGCCCGTCAGCAGCGATAGCTTAGTGCCCAGACCTGCACGGCGGAAAAAATTGATCATAAATTGCTCATTGTTGAAAAGGTATGGCTTTTCAACGGCAGAGTAGGGATAACATTTACACCATTAATGTAACAAAGTGTTATTTTGTTGTTTTTTATGGGTTATTAAAAAGATAAAAAATTTGCAATAATGAAAAGCCACTAAAAATAAGTGGCTTTTAGTCTGAGTAATTATGCGTAGAGGATGGCCTGTACTCGCCAGTGATCAACATGGTTATCTTCCTGCATTTGGATGATGCGATACCAGGAAGCGCCCTGTTCATCGGCTTTTAATGCAACGACACGTTCAACATCTTGCGGGCTCCCCGAAATATTCGTCACGGAGATCTGGCCAATTTCATTCAGGCCAGTGACACAATCAGCACTGGCAAATTCAGCTGACTGCGCAGTCGTGCTCACCAGACCAGCTGAGAGCAACAGTGAGGTCAAAGTAAGAGTTCGTTTCATCGTCAGCTCCATTTCACATGTCTCCGGTATCCGCCGGGCAATCCTTCGCGAATAAACTCACTTCCATTGTTGCGGGCATGGAGTTTATTGTGGACAGGAAAATGTCTATGGACGCAAAGCAGTGTAAATATCGTTCAAATGATCACCATTACTTACGGTACAAAATCGCCTGTGAGTACCATTGTCCCGTAATGATGGTTTCATCAATCATGATGATGACGTAATAATCTGCTTTTGCTGCGACAGCTTGTGCTTTGATTGCTTCTTCCGCATCGTCCGGAGAACCGCGAACAAGCGCGGAGACAGTCCCCATTCGCTGTAATCCTTCCGTCTGGTTACGACGAATTTCCTGCGGATGATCTGTGGCCGGGGGAGCGGGTTGTGGAGTTCCCTGTAACGCGCTACAGCCACTGAGCAGTGACACCAGCAATAAAGCAACAAGCCTGCGCATAACCATATCTCGTTTCCTGATAGCCATAGTGTAGTTGTCTGCGAATTTAGTTTTGGGGGAATGTTCCCAAATTGTTATCTGTGACGTAAATTTCGAATGAAAATATCGCGAAAGCGTAATCCAGTTCTCAACATTATGAATCATTCATTAGCAAAGGGGATCGGCCATGATTGAACTTGAAACTCAGCGACTCGGCGACCATGATATTTTACACGCTTTTCCTGCGGGAAAAGGCCAGCAAGCGCTCCCTGTTGTGGTTTTTTATCATGGATTTACCTCATCAAAACTGGTTTATAGCTATTTTGCGGTGGCATTGGCACTTGCCGGATTTCGGGTTGTTATGCCGGATGCACCTGAACATGGCGGGCGATTTAATGGTAACGAACAGGCTCGCTTAAACCGGTTCTGGCAAATTTTGCAGGGGAGCTTAATCGAGTTCTCCGGACTGCGTGATGCGTTGTACCAGGCTGGGCTGGTGGCTGACAATCGCCTGGCTGTGGCTGGCGCATCAATGGGCGGAATGACGGCATTGGGTATTATGTCGCGTCATCCTGAAGTGAAATGTGTGGCAAGCCTGATGGGATCGGGTTATTTCACTTCTCTCTCCCGGACTCTATTTCCACCACAATCGCAGGACGATCTTACCTCACTGGCTGAGTGGGAAGTTACACATGCGTTACCGTCTCTCGCCAATCGACCGCTTTTTTTATGGCATGGTGAAGCAGATGACGTCGTTCCTGCCGCAGAAACCTTCCGTTTACAGCAGGCATTGCAACGTGAAGGTTTGGACGACAATTTAACCTGTCTATGGGAAGCGGGTGTAAGGCATCGCATTACGCCAACTGCACTGGATGCCACTATTGCATTTTTCCGTCAGCATCTTTAAACACGTAAGATCGTGACGCCGTGATCTTCCAGTTTCTTTAGGATCGCGGGGTCAGCATTTTTGCCGGTGATCACCATATCGATCTGCTCTGCGCGGCTGAAAAGCATTCCGGCACGTTCGCCGACTTTGCTGCTGTCGACCAGCACAACAAGTTTACCCACAACATTGAGCATATTCTGTTCAGCCATCGCGGTGAGCATATCGGTTTTATACAACCCTTCAGCGGTGAGGCCCTTGCCGCTGGTAAACATCCAGTGTCCGGCATAAAGGCTGTTTTCGCTGTCCTGAGGACTCAACGTAATTGACTGGCTCTTATTATACTGACCGCCCATGATCACGACACTTTCATGTTCTTGATCGATCAAGAAGTTCGCCAGCGGCAAATAATTGGTAATGATTTGCACTGGTCTCCCGCACATTTCCCGACCGAGAAGAAACGCGGTGGAACCGCAGTTAATGACGACACTCTCACCAGGATTCACCAGTTGCGAGGCTGCTCTGGCGATGCGTACCTTTTCATCATGGTTCTGAGCCTGATGGATATTCATTGGTGTCCAGCGAGGGCGCTGCTGGCTGATGGCTTCTGCGCCGTTACGAACTTTTTTAAGCTTACCGCTCTCATCCAGTTTATTGATGTCACGACGCGCTGTTGCCGGAGAGATCCCTAAGCGTTCGATCACTTGTTCGACGGTGACAAACCCTGTTTGCGCCAGTAGTTCCAGTAAAATTTGATGCCGTTGCGCTTCCGTCATGAGCTATTCCGATAAAAATTGATTTCAAAAGATGATATTTGAAATAGCATGAAATTACTAAGCAAAATATGAGATCGCCAGACACTGAGTCTGGCGATTCCGGGTTCCCTTTTACAGGAATGATTTGAACGGCAGGTCAGGTTCAATTGTGAAGCAATCATCGAAACCACGTGGGTAATGGTATTCGAAATTGTCTTTATCCAGAGGCCAGGTAAATTTCCCGCCAACCTGCCAGATAAAGGGTTTGAAGCCATATTTCAGACGATCTTTTTTCATCTCCCAGAGCACGCGGATTTCTTGCGGGTCGGCCTGGAAGTTTGACCAGATATCATGATGGAACGGGATCACGACTTTTGTATTCAGAGCTTCTGCCATGCGCAGCATATCTGCGCTGGTCATCTTGTCGGTAATACCACGCGGGTTTTCCCCGTAAGAGCCCAAAGCAACGTCGATCTGATGCTCATTACCGTGTTTAGCATAGTAGTTGGAGTAGTGAGAGTCGCCGCTGTGATACAGCGAACCTCCGGGGGTTTTGAACAGGTAGTTCACCGCACGCTCGTCCATGCCATCGGGTAACACACCTGCCGCTTTTTGATCTGCGGGGAGTGTAATTAATGCGGTACGGTCAAAAGCATCGAGAGCATGAATTTCGGTATCCTTAATTCTTACCACATCACCGGGTTTCATCACTATGCAGCGTTCTTTCGGCACGCCCCAACCGATCCACAAGTCAACACACGTTTGCGGCCCAATAAAGGGAATATCGTCGGCACAGTTCTGCATGACTGCCGCCGCAACGTTCACATCGATATGATCATTGTGATCATGAGTTGAAAGCACGGCATCAATCTGGCGAATCGCAAAGGGATCAAGGACAAATGGAGTGGTACGTAAGTTCGGCTGAAGTTTTTCAACACCCGCCATGCGCTGCATTTGGTGGCCTTTTTTCATCAATGGGTTGCCGTGACTTTGCTTGCCAGTTCCACACCAGAAATCCACACAGATATTGGCTCCACCCTCAGACTTCAGCCAGATCCCGGTACAGCCGAGCCACCACATGGCGAACGTACCTGGTGCGACCTGCTCCTGTTCAATTTCTTCGTTTAGCCAGCTGCCCCATTCAGGAAAGGTGCTCAGAATCCAGGATTCACGGGTGATTGTGTTCACTTTACTCATCGTTCGACTCCCTGTTTAAATCAAATGTAGTCATTTGGTGATTTGTTATGATTTATGTTGTCACCATTAAATCAGCAATGCAATGGCAATTTTCTGTTTTTAGTTGTGATTGAAGCTCCGTTCTTAATGCAATATAGCTGTTAAGTGAATAGTGCATTTTTATTAAGTGTATGATTTTTATTGTTTTTAATGATATTTAAAAAACGTAATAATAATCAATATTAAGTGGGGGGAAATAATTTGCGTGATACGTCACAAATAATCAAATGCAATCTTGTGGTGATTATTTGTGATTACTAGAGTGATGGCACAAACCGCACGGGGGTTTCACCTCGTGTTTCCACTTTCTGGAGAGTGCTATGGAAATCCTCTACAGCGTCTTTACCGTCTTTTTTAACCAGGTAATGACCAATGCTCCGCTCTTACTGGGTATCGTGACGTGCCTTGGCTATATCCTGTTGCGCAAAAGCGTGAGCGTCATTATCAAAGGCACGATTAAAACCATTATCGGCTTTATGTTGCTGCAGGCGGGGTCGGGTATTTTGACCGGCACGTTTAAGCCCGTAGTGGCGAAAATGTCCGAAGTGTATGGCATTAATGGCGCGATTTCTGACACTTACGCCTCAATGATGGCGACCATTGAACGCATGGGCGATGCTTACAGTTGGGTCGGTTATGCCGTCTTGTTGGCACTGGCATTGAATATCTGTTACGTCCTGCTGCGACGCATCACGGGTATCCGCACCATCATGCTCACAGGCCATATCATGTTCCAGCAGGCTGGTCTGATTGCGGTTTCTCTCTATATCCTCGGTTATCCGATGTGGACCACGATTATCTGCACAGCAGTGCTGGTCTCCCTGTACTGGGGCATCACTTCCAATATGATGTACAAGCCGACGCAGGAAGTGACTGACGGCTGCGGTTTCTCCATTGGTCACCAACAGCAGTTTGCGTCATGGATTGCCTATAAAGTTGCGCCATATCTGGGGAAAAAAGAGGAGAGCGTTGAGGATCTGAAGCTGCCTGGCTGGCTGAATATCTTCCACGATAATATTGTCTCTACCGCCATTGTGATGACCCTTTTCTTTGGCGCAATCTTGCTCTCCTTCGGCATTGATGTTGTCCAGACTATGGCAGGTAAAACCCACTGGACGGTTTATATCCTGCAAACGGGTTTCTCCTTTGCCGTCGCGATTTTCATCATTACCCAGGGTGTGCGCATGTTCGTTGCAGAGCTTTCCGAAGCCTTCAACGGTATCTCTCAGCGGTTGATTCCTGGCGCTGTCCTGGCGATTGACTGTGCGGCGATTTATAGCTTTGCACCTAATGCCGTCGTCTGGGGCTTCATGTGGGGAACGATCGGTCAGCTGATTGCCGTAGGTATCCTGGTTGGTTGTGGCTCCTCCATTCTGATTATTCCTGGCTTTATCCCGATGTTCTTCTCCAACGCCACCATCGGCGTATTTGCTAACCATTTTGGTGGCTGGCGCGCAGCACTCAAGATTTGCCTGGTGATGGGCATGATTGAGATCTTTGGCTGCGTCTGGGCGGTGAAACTGACGGGCATGAGCGCCTGGATGGGGATGGCAGACTGGTCGATTCTGGCCCCACCGATGATTCAGGGATTTGCCTCCGTTGGGCTGATTTTCATGACCGTCATTATCCTGATCGCCCTGGCTTATATGTTCTTCGCGAGTCGTACACTTCGCGCTGAAGAAGATGCAGAAAAACAAATGGCAGAAATGTCTGCTCACTAAGGAGTTTAGATTATGACCGTACGTATCCTGGCAGTGTGTGGCAATGGGCAAGGGAGTTCCATGATCATGAAGATGAAAGTGGACCAGTTTTTAACCCAGTCAAATATTGACCACACGGTGAATAGCTGCGCGGTGGGCGAATACAAGAGCGAGCTGAGCGGAGCGGACATTATCATTGCGTCTACCCATATCGCTGGTGAGATCACTGTCTCGGGAAATAAATATGTGGTTGGCGTACGCAATATGCTGTCTCCGGCTGATTTTGGTCCAAAACTGCTGGAAGTGATCAAAGAGCATTTCCCTCAGGACGTGAAGTAAGGGAGTCATATGAAATTACGTGATTCACTGGTGGAAAATAACGCCATCCTTTTACACGCTGAGGCCAGCACCTGGCAGGACGCCGTAAAACTGGGTGTTGATCTATTAGTTAAGGCTGACGTTGTTGAGCCGCGCTACTACCAGGCCATTCTTGATGGTGTTGAACAGCATGGGCCCTACTTTGTGATTGCCCCTGGGTTGGCAATGCCACATGGACGCCCGGAAGAGGGCGTCAAGAAAACCGGTTTTGCGCTGGTAACGTTGAAAACGCCTCTGGTCTTCAACCATGAGGATAATGACCCGGTTGATATTCTGATTACGATGGCGGCCGTTGATGCCAATACCCACCAGGAAGTGGGCATCATGCAGATCGTTAATTTGTTTGATGACGAAGCGAATTTTGACCGTTTACGCGCCTGCCGTACCGAGCAGGAAGTGCTGGATTTAATTGATCACGCCACTGCGGCGGCTGTTTAAAAGGAACTCAAAAATGTCATTACCAATGTTGCAGGTCGCTTTGGACAATCAAACCCTGTCCCATGCTTACGAAACGACACGTCTGATTGCTGAAGAAGTGGATATCATCGAAGTGGGTACAATCCTTTGCGTGGGGGAGGGGGTTCGTGCTGTGCGTGACCTGAAAGCGCTCTATCCGCATAAAATTGTCCTCGCAGATGCCAAGATTGCCGATGCAGGTAAAATTCTCTCCCGTATGTGCTTCGAAGCGAATGCCGACTGGGTCACGGTGATCTGCTGTGCAGATATCAACACGGCCAAAGGTGCGCTGGATGTGGCCAGAGAGTTTAACGGTGATGTACAGATTGAACTGACGGGCTTCTGGACATGGGAGCAGGCGCAAGAGTGGCGCGATGCAGGCATACAGCAGGTGGTGTATCACCGCAGTCGTGATGCTCAGGCTGCGGGTGTGGCATGGGGGGAGGCGGATATCAGTGCCATAAAACGTCTGGCTGATATGGGCTTTAAAGTGACGGTGACCGGTGGCCTGGCCCTGGAAGATCTGCCGCTGTTCCAGGGCATTCCCATTCACGTCTTTATTGCGGGTCGTAGCATCCGTGATGCCGCGTCTCCAGTTGAGGCTGCACGCCAGTTCAAACGCTCCATAGCTCAATTATGGGGATAAGGAGCGGATATGCTGTCTAAACAGGTTCCGCTTGGCATTTATGAAAAGGCACTCCCTGCGGGGGAGTGCTGGCTGGAGCGGTTGCAACTGGCAAAAACACTGGGATTCGATTTTGTCGAAATGTCAGTGGATGAGACCGACGAGCGCCTTTCTCGCCTGGACTGGAGCCGTGAACAGCGCCTGGCGCTGGTGAGCGCGGTCGCTGAAACGGGCGTGCGTGTGCCTTCTATGTGTCTGAGCGCGCACCGTCGTTTCCCGCTAGGCAGCGAAGATGACGCCGTGCGTGTGCAGGGGCTGGAGATCATGCGTAAAGCCATTCGGTTTGCACAGGATGTGGGTATTCGCGTGATCCAGCTTGCGGGTTATGACGTTTACTATCAGGAAGCCAATGATGAAACGCGGCGTCGTTTTCGTGACGGCCTGAAAGAAAGCGTCGAAATGGCCAGCCGTGCTCAAGTAACGCTGGCGATGGAAATCATGGATTATCCACTGATGAACTCCATCAGCAAGGCACTGGGTTATGCCCATTATCTGAATAATCCATGGTTCCAGCTCTACCCGGATATAGGCAACTTGTCAGCGTGGGATAATGACGTACAGATGGAATTGCAGGCGGGAATAGGGCATATCGTTGCGGTTCATGTAAAAGACACTAAACCGGGCGTCTTCAAGAACGTACCGTTCGGCGAAGGCGTTGTTGATTTCGAGCGTTGTTTTGAGACACTCAAACAGACGGGTTATTGCGGACCATATCTTATCGAGATGTGGAGCGAAACGTCGGACGATCCGGCTAAAGAAGTGGCACAAGCACGCGACTGGGTACGCGAGCGCATGGCGCGGGTAGGGTTAGTGGAGGCCGAACATGCTTAAGCTTAAGAAGCAGGTTTTTGAAGCTAATATGGATCTACCGCGTTACGGCCTGGTGACCTTCACCTGGGGCAACGTGAGTGCTATTGACCGTGAGCAGGGGCTGGTGGTGATTAAGCCGAGTGGTGTGGTTTATGACACGATGACAGCCGACGACATGGTGGTGGTTGATCTCGACGGAAATGTGGTCGACGGAAAATGGCGGCCATCATCGGATACGGCAACCCATCTGGCGCTCTATCGCCGTTATCCCTCACTCGGTGGCGTTGTCCATACGCACTCAACACATGCCACTGCGTGGGCACAGGCGGGGCTACCGATCCCAGCATTGGGGACAACACATGCAGATTACTTTTTCGGTGATATCCCTTGCACGCGAGCCTTAACTCAGGCAGAGGTGCAGGATGGGTACGAGCTCAATACCGGCAAGGTGATTATCGAAACACTGGGCGATTGTGAGCCGCTGCATACGCCAGGGATAGTGGTCTGGCAACATGGTCCTTTCACCTGGGGAAACGATGCGCATGACGCTGTGCATAATGCGGTAGTGATGGAAGAAGTGGCGAGAATGGCATGGATAGCCCGCAGCATTAACCCTCATCTTCAGGGGATTGATGACTACCTGATGAATAAGCATTTCCAGCGTAAGCATGGCCCTGATGCGTATTACGGGCAGAAGTAAATAAGTGCTCTGGAATACCGAAACAGTTGTAACCGGTGGTATTTCAGAGCCATTTACTAAAAAAAAGCCCCCGGACAGGGGGCAAGTCAAACTATGGCTATCTTTTATTTGTTGGCTTTCCTGGTGCTAGCGTTAAAGCGTTATCTGTAAATATCTGCACTTGCATGCATATTTCCGTTGCTACCAGGCTCACGCATCAACATCACGTGATAGTAATTTGCGCCCTGGGCATCGGCTTCTTCATTAATTGCCTGATCTGCTTCACTTTCTGTGGCGAAATTGTGATTGATGTAGATTACGCCTAAGCTTTGCACATCATCCATGTTTCTGGCCTGTCGGCCGTCGATCTTAATGGCTGCCATCGCGTTTGCACTAAGCAAAAGCACAGCCAAAATGGCGATTGCGATTTTTTTCATGATATGTGCTCCACGACTGTGTGCTGTATGACGGTTGATATCTCTCCTTCTGCCTTCGGATGACCTCTGATTAAAGTGTAATGGCTTATCTCATGGACAATGGTGACCATTTCTGATGCTGTTGTTCAAAAAAACAACGCTTACTGATGTGATTAATTTTAAATCATCCACTTAGTTGAGTTTTGCGCTTTGTGCGAATTATTTGTGCAATCAGCTTGAGTTTCCGTGGCGGCGCAATTAGAATGACGCGTCAATTTTTCGGCCGACCTTTAACACGTTCCTTGCCTCCACGGGCCTCGGCTGACCCAGACAGGAGGCTGAATAATCCGTAAGGAGCAATTCGATGCGTCATTACGAAATCGTTTTTATGGTCCATCCTGACCAGAGCGAACAGGTTCCGGGTATGATCGAGCGCTACACTGGTGCAATCACTGCAGCAGAAGGCACGATCCACCGTCTGGAAGACTGGGGCCGTCGTCAGCTGGCTTATCCGATCAACAAACTGCACAAAGCTCACTACGTTCTGCTGAACGTTGAAGCTCCGCAGGAAGCGATTGATGAGCTGGAAACTAACTTCCGCTTCAACGATGCCGTTATCCGCAGCATGGTTATGCGTACTAAACACGCAGTTACCGAAGCATCTCCGATGGTTAAAGCGAAAGACGAGCGCCGTGAGCGTCGCGATGATTTCGCAAACGAAACCGCAGATGATTCTGATGCTGGGGATTCTGAAGAGTAATTTCTGATGACCAACCGTCTGGTGTTGTCAGGCACTGTGTGCAGGACCCCCGTTCGAAAGGTCAGCCCATCAGGAATTCCTCATTGCCAGTTCGTGCTTGAGCATCGTTCTGTGCAAGAGGAAGCCGGGTTTCACCGGCAGGCGTGGTGTCAAATGCCCGTAATTATTAGCGGACACGAAAACCAGGCCATTACTCACAGTATAACGGTCGGTAGCGCAGTAACTGTTCAGGGGTTCATTTCTTGCCACAAGGCAAAGAACGGTCTGAGCAAAATGGTTCTGCATGCCGAGCAGATTGATTTGATAGATTCTGGAGACTAGCCATATGGCACGTTATTTCCGTCGTCGCAAGTTCTGCCGTTTCACCGCGGAAGGCGTTGTTGAGATTGATTACAAAGACATCGCAACGTTGAAAAACTACATTACCGAAAGCGGTAAAATTGTCCCGAGCCGTATTACCGGTACTCGTGCAAAATACCAGCGTCAGCTGGCTCGCTGCATCAAGCGCGCTCGCTACCTGTCCCTGCTGCCGTATACCGATCGTCATCAGTAATCGGCCGCTGTCTATTAACGACTTTAAGAGGATAAGGTAATGCAAGTTATTCTGCTTGATAAAGTAGCAAACCTGGGTAGCCTGGGTGATCAGGTAAACGTTAAAGCGGGCTACGCTCGTAACTTCCTGGTACCACAGGGTAAAGCTGTTCCTGCTACCAAGAAAAACGTAGAGTTTTTCGAAGCACGTCGTGCTGAACTGGAAGCCAAACTGGCTGACGTTCTGGCGGCTGCTAACGCTCGCGCTGAAGCAATCAGTGCACTGGGCTCTGTTACCATCGCGTCTAAATCTGGCGACGAAGGTAAACTGTTCGGTTCCATTGGTACTCGCGATATCGCTGACGCTGTAACTGCAGCTGGCGTTAACGTGGCTAAGAGCGAAGTTCGTCTGCCGAACGGCGTTCTGCGTACCACTGGTGAGCACGAAGTGGACTTCCAGGTTCACAGCGAAGTATTCGCGAAACTGGTTGTTAACGTTGTAGCTGAGTAATTTTCACTCTGCTCACGTCGAAGCGCCGGCCTTGTGTCGGCGTTTTGCTTTTCAGCGCTCCCAGAAACCTTCTTTTCTTCTTGTATGGTAGCTATTCCTGGCGCATTCTTTGATAATAAATTGAAACGCAATTTTATCTTTGAGATTTGCCATGGATACCGCTCTACCCACGCCTGTCTTTGCCCGTAAAAATGTGGCTTATGCCTGCGCTACGCTCTGTTGTCTGCTTTGGGGAAGCTCTTACCCGGCGATAAAAAGTGGCTATGAACTCTTTCATATCGCGACGGATGACATTCCATCAAAAGTGGTTTTTGCCGGATACCGCTTTCTTTTCGCAGGGGGATTATTGTTGCTCTTTGCACTCGTACAGCGCAAACCCATCGCCAGACTAACGGTCTCACAGTTCGGTCAACTCACGATCCTCGGCGTGACACAAACAACAATCCAGTACACCTTCTTTTATATCGGGCTGGCTTATACAACGGGCGTCAATGGCTCGATTATGAATGCCACAGGAACATTCTTCAGCGTGCTGCTGGCGCACTTTATCTACCACAATGACAAGCTCAGCTATAACAAAGCGCTGGGTTGTATCCTGGGATTTGTGGGGGTCATGCTGGTGAACTTCCACAGTGGGTTGAGTGAGTTCAGGTTTGTCTGGAAGGGGGATGGATTTGTGGTTCTTGCGGCGTTTATTCTTTCTGCCGCAACGCTCTACGGGAAACGCATCTCCCAGACGGTCGATCCTACAGTCATGACTGGCTGGCAACTGGCCATTGGTGGTGCTGTTCTGGTGGCGGGGGGCTATATGACGGGGGGAACGCTGGAGGTACACAGCTACAACGCTGTGGCAATCCTTGGCTATTTGACGCTTCTTTCATCTGTCGCCTTCGCTTTGTGGAGCGTGCTACTGAAAGTGAACCGCGTCAGTATGATTGCTCCGTTTAACTTTGTCGTACCTGTTGCGGGTACTGTCCTTTCCGCTATTTTCCTTGGCGAGAATATTCTGGATATCAAATATGCCGTGGCGCTGGTGCTGGTCTGCTCGGGGATTTGGTGGGTGAACAAGAGTGTGAAAAATAATCAATAGCAGACACTATAAACTGAATTACAGTGTCTGCATGGAGATCCTTTAACAGGCTGCTAGCTTGCCTTCACTTGCGACATCGTTTTCCCGGATTAGAATCCATAATGCCAGTGCGCCAAGAATGTCAAAGAAAGCGAGTGCAATGAAGAACGGTGCAAACCCAATAATGCTGACAAATGCGCCAATGAATAAGTTAAAGATTAGCTGCCCTGTCCATGCGCAGGCTCCCGCCATGCCAACGGCGGTAGCCACTTCATCCTTCTTAAAGAGATCACCACCCAGTGTGGCCGCCACAGTGGAAAGCATCTGATGAGAGAATGCGCCGATGCTGATCAGTAACACCGCGATATAGGGATTTTCGACGATACTGACCAGACCGATGGTCATCATAATGACAGCCGCAATGCTGAAGGTAATGCGTCTGGAGTTAATCAGGTTTATACCGCGGTCATGGAAAAACTTCGCAACAAAGCCGCTGGCAAGACAGCCAAGATCGCCGAGTAAGAAAGGCAGCCAGACGAACATGGCAATCTCTTTTAAGCTAAAATGAAGTGTTTCAACGAAAAATATAGGAACCCAGAAGTTGATTGTCCCCCATGCTGGATCAGCCAGAAAACGGGCAATACCAATACCCCAGAAATTACGTTGTTTGAGAATATTTTTGACAGATGTTTTTTCTTTTTTATCCGTTTTTAAATATTGCTCCTGCCCCGATTCAATATATTCACGCTCTTCCTTAGATAATCGTGACGCATCTTTGGGGTCTTTATATAAAAAGAACCATAACAATGCCGCTATTAGCGCCAGACTACCTGAGACCAGAAACGCAAATTGCCAGCTATGAAACATAATACACCAGGCAATCAATGGCGGTGCTAACATCGCACCCAGCGACGTCCCCATATTAAATACACCAGTGGCAATTCCGCGCTCTTTAGCTGGAAACCAGATTGATGCCGTCTTAACACCCGCAGGAATGGCGGAGGCTTCACTGAAACCCATGAGTGCACGCATAAATGCCAGTCCCTGCCAACTGCCTGTAAGCGCATGCCCCATCGTCGCGAGCCCCCAGATTGCGGCACAAATGGCAAAGCTGAGTTTTAAACCGACGGTATCAATAAAGAAGCCCATCACGGGTTGACCTAACGTATAAGCGAACTGGAACGCACTGACAATCCAGGAATAGTGTTCCTTCGTTATGCCGGTGGTTTCCATAATTGTAGGTGCAGCAATCCCTAAAGCAGTTCTATCCAGATAGTTAATAACAGTAATAAAACATACGAGTGCAATCATATGCCATCGGTAGTTTTTTATTTTTTTCATAATTAAACCCTTTAATTTATGACGGTGGTAATTTATTAAACGTGTGATTTAATATTATTGCGGTAACGGAAATGGGTACTCCTTGCCACCGAATGTTACCGACTTAATTGTTGAGGTAAGTTATTTAATTTTTGATGCGGTATATCTCCCCCGATAAAAAGTCCGGCCAGTTTTTTTCAAAATAATTACCATGTATATCCGGGAAATTACGCAGTGGTTTTCTGCGAACAATGAATTCAGCATCCTGGAACGTCACCGTTAGCTTATGCTGCTTATCGCTGACCTTCTCCGGGCGAAAACGCCACGATGCTTTTGGCCCTAATCGGGTTAGAGGCAGACATGTTCCCTGATTATCAAGGACAATGCGCGCACCACGACTCCCGCCACCGCCGGCAAGATAGTGGTCCAGTGTGGTTAATATCGCTGCGGATGCTAGCGCCATTTGTCGCCACATAAACAACCCAGCAATTTCGGCGGCATGATTAATGGTTAGCCCATTCTGGTAGACAAACTCTGCGGTGATCCTGGCGCTTGCTGCCGCCTGGTGTGTGCTTGCGGGATGACAGATAAAACCCGCGTGATCGGACATTCGTGCCTGAAGCTGTGAGCGTAAGATCGGAATACTCATGCCAGTATCATTTGCCAGTGCATGAGTGATGATCCCTGTGACATCACGGAGAGAGTCCGACGCTACCTCTGCTGTCACCTGGCCCATGAGAGTGCTGCCGCTTTCGCCAATATAGCGAGCCAGGCGAACCGCAAACACCTGTCCGGCATTCAGTGCAGCACCGCCAGGGCGTGTCACACCATGCGTACCTGCAACTTCACCCACGGCAAAGCAGCCTTTCAGGGAAGTTTGTCCCCAGATATCTACTTCAATGCCGCCGTTCATGTGCTGGTTGTTCATGGTAAATTGCAGCGGTTTTTTGGTCAGATCGTGCCCATGCATTTTGTAGAGAGAAATGGAAAGCGGATTCATCTGTTTAAGCCTCTGAATCGGCAAAGAATTCAATGCCTGATTGTTTTCCAGATAGGCTCGAACGTCCTCATCAACCCGCGCCAGTGAAAAAGGGAGATCGCCAGGTACAGCTTCGGGATTACGGTTAAAGTCCATAAACACTTTTCGGCCTAACGACTGCTCGTGTGCAATGGCCATGTCCAGCAAGCTTGAACCAAAGTCCATAATCCGTGATGCGTGGAAAGGCCACTGATACCCTTTACGGAAGATATTCGATGCCAGCTCCTGAGTGGTGCGGTAGTAATCGGCCAGAAAGTTGTATTCTGAACCGTTATTGTCGGTGGAGTAGATGTAAGGGATGACCTGCACATAAGTGCCGGAAAGATTCCATGGGAAAGTACTGCGCGGAGTACCAATACCGAACTGGCTCTCGGTAATGTTGGCGAGCGTCAGCCCCTCTTCCAGTGCCAGCCCCAATGAACCGAAACACTTATTCGGATAGACGCTGTCACGGTAGAGTTCGCCAGGACCGCCAGTCGCTAGCACCACATTAGGTGTCATGACGATAGCCAATCCCCACGCATTATGGGCGCGCGAGTTGGTCACCAGAACTGCGCCGATGACTCGTTCTGTTCCCTCGTCATCGCTGTGGCGGAGCAGTTTGATAACGGTAGCGCTGGTTAACAATGGGATATGAAGGCGTTTTACCTCCTCCAGCAGGACTTTCACCATCAGTCTTGAGGTGCGTGGCCCACAGGATGTCGCCCGCCCGGCTTCATCGTGGTCGGTCTGATAACGAAGAATTGCACCAAAGCGATCTTCCGGAAGTTCCAGACCAAGATATTGTAACCCCCCCAGTGTGTGCAGTGAGCCAACCGCTTCCACATACGCTGTGTCGAGATCCATCGCTCCACCGCTGGCAAGCGCATCCGCAAGCCTCATAAAGCTATCGCCATTACCTGCGGTTGCCGCGGTAAAGAGGGTTTGTTTATCTGAACCGGAGCATGCGGATGTCCCCATATACAAACCTGCTGTTGCCAGCAGCACTTTCTGTTTACGCCGTTTTAGCTCAATGGCGGCGCGTAAACCTGCAGCACCGCTGCCAACTACCAGAGCATCAGCATGCCATACTGGCCAGGTGAGCCCTTCAAGTGTCAGCGTTGACTCAGGTTCAGCATGATCAAACCCTTTTGGAAAGGAGACATGCGTCAGCGCATCAAGGATTGCATCATTCGTGTTGCTCATATGCTCTCCTCCATTGGCGTGAAAAGTGCGGTATCCATGAGCCGGGGTTGGTTAATGAGCGGCTGGAACGCCATGAAGGGTAAAATATCGCGCTCTATCTCAATTCCTGGGGCAATCTCAATTAACTCGACGCCTTGTTCGGCCAGACGGAAAACGGCACGTTCCGTGATATACAGAACTTCTTGCCCTTTTTGCCGGGCGTACTGGCCACTGAAGGTGATTTTCTCCACCTGCGTCACGAGTTTGGGGACCTGACCAGGCTGGAGGATAGCGAGGCCATCGGGCGTGACATTAACCTTACTTCCTTTGGCATCAAATGTGCCGCAGAAGACCACTTTACGGGCATTCTGGGCAATCTCCAGGAAACCGCCTGGGCCAATTAAACTTCCATTAAGGTGTGAGACATTTACATTGCCGTACTGATCCATTTCCCCCATGCCAAGGAACGTTACATCAATCCCACCGCCGCTATAGAACTCGAACTGATCCAGCGAAGAGAGAATGGCATCGGCATTGCGTGCGCAACCAAAGAATGCATCATCCAGCATCATGCCGTTATGAACGCCTTGTTCGACGCTTAACCACAGGCTGTTGTAAGGCACACCTTCGCGTAGGGCTATACCGGGAATGCCGCCAGGAATACCAAAACCAAAGTTGGTGGATGCCCCAGGAATCAACTCACGAGCGGCACGACGAGCGATCAACCGTCGTACAGGATGTTCAGGAAGAGCGATGGCGTCCGTTGAGCAGCGACGGCGATGCTGTCCACTGATGGTCAGGTCATAGCCGCCGAGGTAGGTTTGCGACTGTTCGCGATATTCAACAATACCGTCAACCAGAATGCCCGGGAGTTTTACTCGCCGTGGCTCGATGGCGCCTGTTTCGAGTACATCGCGGACCTGTACGAACACTTTTCCACCGCAGTTGTGCGCGGCCAGTGCCATTGAGTAGCTATCCATATCAATGGCTTCTTCTTCCAGGCTGACATTGCCGCGCGCATCGGCGTAGGTTCCACGTATGATGGCGTAGTCGACCTTGAAGGGGAGATAGCGGAGTTTTTTTTCACCGTCAATCTCAATAATCTCGACCAGATTATCCGTTGTTCGGGCGTTCGATTTTCCACCGCCATGACGTGGGTCGACAAAGGAGTCCAGCCCTACATGGGTGAAAAGCCCTGGGCGGCCCGCGCCAATTTCCCGGAGCAATGCCTGAATGACGCCTCCAGGAAAACAGTAGGCCTCGATCTCTTCCTTGCGAACCAGTTCCTGCATTTTGGGAGACCAGGTAAAGTGTCCGGCAATCACTCGCCGGAGCATGCCGGCATGGGCGAAACGGTTACTTCCTTTCCTGTCTCGATCGCCAATACCTAGTGAGTGAACCAGCGTCAGGTCGCGAGGATGACCTGTTTCGAGGAAGCGTGCCTCCAGTGCTTCCAGCAGATGGTCTGCTTCTACCATCCCGCCGCCGTTACCACTGATAGCGATGGTTGCACCGTCGTGGATAGTCGCGACCAGCGCTTGCGCTGTTGCTAATTTCTGCATCGTCATTTCTCTCTAGTGGTTACTGAAGTGAACGTCACCTTTTTCAGCAAAGGCGCGGGTTGCCTGCTGGCAATCCTGAGTGGCGGACATCAATCCGGCTAATAGCTGGTGTTGTAACGCGGCATGTTTGTTCTCTAATGCGAGGATCAACTGCTTGATGTGGGCCAATGCAACGGGACCGCATTTTTCCAGCGTGGCGAGTTGCTCGGTAATCCAGCCCTCAGCAAGGTCATTTTCAACCACGGCATTGATGAGCTGGGCTGTGCAGGCCTGTTCTGCTGTGAGCCTTTTCCCCAGCAGCAGCATTTCGCGGCTTAGCGCAGGGCCGACCTGTGCAAGCAGACGTTCAATACCCATCCAGCCGGGAACCATGCCTAGCATCACCTCTGGTGAGGAAAACTTGGCCGTTGGGCGTGCAATTCGAATATCGCAGCACAGCGCCAGTTCGAGGCCACCGCCAATGGCATGACCATTAATGTTAGCGAGCGTTAACTGAGGTAAATTGCGTAGCCGGTCGAAGACTTCATTCCCACGTTTAATCCACTTTCTCCCCATATCCAGCGGTGAATAAGCAGACCAGGATTTGATATCACCACCTGCACAGAAAAATTTATCGCCTGTGGCGGTCAGTTCGACCAGGCGTAATGATTCATCTTGTTCGATATCGATTAGCAAGCGGTCGAGACACTCGATCATCTCCTCGTTAATGGCATGGCATTTGTCTTCCCGGTTCAGCGTCAGGCGGCAGGAGGCCGCTGCTCTGCTGAGCAGAACAGGTTGCTTTTTCATGGTAATTCCTCAGCAAAAATGAGCGATGCGATCGACGCTAATATCCAGCGTGCGGTTCAGGTCTTGTTGCCACCAGTAAGTAGAGAAGATTTCCAGCTCGACAGCGCCACGATAACCTGCGTTTTCAACCAGGTGGCGAATCGACTGGATTTCAATAACACCGTCGCCCGGCATTCCCCGGTCATTGACCAGATCTGTGGTGGAGATAAGCCAGTCAGAAACGTGAAAGGCGAGAATGCGTCGTCCGGCGCGCTGAATTTGACTGGCAAGATCCGGGTCCCACCAGAGATGGTAAACATCTACAGCGACACCCAGCCCGAATTCACCATCGGGATCCAGTTCGTCACACCAATCGAGTGCCTGGCGGAGTGAACAGAGACATGAGCGATCAGCCGCCGTCATGGGATGCAGTGGCTCCAGCGCAATCGGTACGCCGACCTCACGAGAGTGAGGTAATAGCTGCCGAATCCCCGCTTTCACCTGCTCTCTGGCTTCATGAAGATTCTTGCTCCCTTGCGCAAGGCCGCCGACGACTTGCATATAGCAGGCAGCGTTGAGAATGGCTGCGTCATCCAGTGCCCGACGGTTGTCATCTACAGCCTTATTTCTCTCAGCCTGGGTGGCGGCTGTGTAATAAGTGCTACGGCAATAGCCGGAAACGTGGATATTATTCGCGGCAAGCTGTCGGGCGATGTTGTGATGTTCTCCCGGCTTAATCTCACGCCGCCAGGGGGCGATTGCACCAATACCTCTGGCAGCGCAGGCATCAATAATGGTGGGCAGTGAGGTATTAAACCCGAGTGTCGCGGTATTGATGCTGTAGAGGCCAGGGTTGTACTGAAGATCTCTCATCATCTGTCCTCAGAAGCGTTGCATGCTGAGTCCACCATCAATGGCGACCGCCTGCCCACAGGTATAAATCAGCTTACCTTCTGCCATTGCACGAACGGTGGAGGCGATATCTTCGGGAAAGCCCCAGCGTCCTTGCGGCACAAGCCCGTTGGCGATCAGTTCATCGTAGTAGGCGGTTGCCGGGAGAGTCATGTCGGTTTTGATAAGACCGGGGCGGATTTCATAGACGCCGATTTGATCGCTAATTAATCGAGCGGCAAACAGGCGCGCAGCGGCAGAAACGGCGGTTTTTGCCATGGTGTATTCCCCACGATTCATCGCCAGCATCACTGCATTGATAGAGCTGACAAAAATAATCGACCTGTGCTGTGCGTCGTGAGCCGGTTTTGCCAGCAGGCGTTTACTGAAAGACTGGCTGAGGAAGAAAGGTGCGCGCGTGTTAACGCTGATATTTTCATCGAAGCTGTCGGGCTGCATATCAAGGATGTCTCCGCGTTTTTTCACTGAGATCCCTGCGTTATTCAGCAGGCAGTCCAGGCGTCCCCAGCGATGCTGCGCGGCGTCCAGCATCTCCTCATGGCGTGTCAGATCTGCAATATCTGCCGGGAAACAGAGAACCTCAGCCCCTTCGCATTGACAGGCTTCGCGTGTTTCATTGAGTTTCCCGATGCTTACATCATCAGGCCTGTCATTAATCAACAGATTGAATCCTGCTCGTGCCAGTTCAATGGCACAGCTTTTACCTATGCCGCGTGCCGCGCCAGTGATGATGGCAACGGGTTTGTTGAAAGACATAATTAACCTCATTAGGAAAATGGTTTCTGGTGTAATTATAAGATGCTATTAGATCATAATTAGATCAACCATCTGGTTGGTTGATTTGTGGTTATGATCACCTTATTATTTTTAATGCATTGATTAATAATCATATTTCTTTTCTGTGAAGCGGAATTTAAATAGGGTTATGATGATGAGATTGAATTGAGTGAGGGAGGTGACATGTATTTCGATACCAGCAGCACGCAAAGTCTGAAAGAGAAACTTCTGCTGTGTGCGGTCAATGAATTTGCTGAATACGGTTACGAAGGGGCCAGGGTCGATAATATTGTGAAAGCGGCAGGTTGCAGCAAACAGACCGTTTATCACCATTTTGGTAACAAAGAGAATTTGTTTATCGAAGTGTTGGAGTTTACCTGGAATGATATTCGGCAAAGGGAAAAGGCACTGGACACGACGGGGCTGTCACCCGTGGCTGCAATAGAAAAGCTGATAGATTTTACCTGGGATTACTACATCGAAAATCCCTGGTTTTTGAAAATAGTAAATAGCGAAAATCAAAGCAAAGGTGAGCATTACAAAAAGTCAGCGCGATTGCCGGAAATCAATCACGCCCATCTTCAGCTAATGGCAAATCTGTTGGAAGAAGGGAAGAAAAAAAACCTTTTTAAACGGGATATTGATCCCTTGCAGGTGAATATCAGTATTGCTGCTCTGGGGGCATATTATCTGATCAACCAGCACACCCTCGGGCTTGTCTACCATATGAGTATGACATCAGTAGAAGCACTGGAAGCCAGAAGAAGGGTGATCAAAGATACCATTCTCAGCTGGCTTCTGGAGGCGCAATAACCCGCTGCGCGTTATCTTACGCGAATGAAACTGCCATCATTCTGGCGCGTGAAGAGTACCTGCTGCCCATTGCCAGTATCAATGGTCAGGCCCGTGACGACGCCACTGGCATTCTGTCGAATTTGCACCATCTGACCGTTTTGCAAATTGCTGAGCGGTTTACCTGCGCCTTCTACCTGCGCCATAGCATAGACATCTGTCGGTGGTAGGCTGTGGTCACGGAACAGCTGTGCCAGTGTTTTTCCTGGTTCAACCCGGTATGAGCGCCACTGCTGCTCAATACCTGTCTGATGTTGTGGCGGCGGTGTGGAAACCGTGGTCTGTTCCTGTGGCTGCTCTTCCTGCACAGGTTCTGGTTCAACGGGAGCGACCTGGCCAGGATCGTTAGACGGTGTGACCAGTTGAGTCTGCATTGGCTGGGCGTCAGGCTGTGGTCGCGTTTGCGACTGGAGGTCCAGTTGTGCATTCCGCGTGACTGGCGTGGTATCGCCGTCGTCGCCAGACGGTAGCAGGAAGCCAATAATCAGCAGCAGTGCCCCAATAATAATGCCTCTGCGGTGCAGGGGCGGCAGAGGGTCCATGATGCGAAAATTGTCCGGCGCATGCCAGATTTTCGCCAGGGTAGGTTTCAGTTCAAATCGCCCGGGCATGGCTCTCCTCCTGCTCCGCGTCTTTTTTATCCTGTGTTCCGAAGTATAGTTTGCTAACTGCCTGAACGGCGTAGCAAAGACGACTTCCGTGACATCAGTTCGGGATTAATCCTGGTCCGCTCTATTGTTTCTGTTTCGCCGCAGTTTGTCACCTTTACTTAAGACAAAGTTTTACCCATAAGGGCATGGCTGATATGCTGCCCGCTACTTTAAATGTGATGGAAGGAAAACCCATGACCACCCCGACTTTTGACACTATCGAAGCGCAGGCAAGCTACGGTATCGGCTTGCAGGTAGGACAGCAACTGAGCGAATCCGGCCTGGAAGGACTGTTACCTGAAGCTCTGGTGGCGGGTATCGCTGATGCGCTGGAAGGCAAACACCCGGCCGTTCCGGTTGATGTTGTTCACCGTGCGTTGCGCGAAATCCATGAACGTGCAGACACCGTTCGTCGTGCTCGTTTCGAAGAAATGGCAGCTGAAGGTGTGAAATTCCTGGAAGAAAACCGTGAGCGTGAAGGCGTGAGCAGCACCGAGTCTGGGCTGCAGTTCCGTGTGATCACCCAGGGTGAAGGCGCTATTCCGGCACGTACCGACCACGTACGTGTTCACTACACCGGTAAGCTGATCGACGGTACTGTATTCGACAGTTCTGTTGCGCGCGGCGAACCAGCTGAATTCCCGGTTAACGGCGTCATTGCAGGCTGGATCGAAGCATTGACCCTGATGCCAGTTGGCTCTAAATGGGAACTGACCATCCCGCAGAACCTGGCGTATGGCGAACGTGGCGCTGGCGCGTCCATTCCTCCATTCAGCACTCTGGTCTTTGAAGTCGAATTACTGGAAATCCTGTAATCGGCTTTTCTTATTTCCTCTCTCCGTTAGGGGAGAGGAAAATAGTGATAAAACCTATAGTTACGACAGAATCAACATTTTATCTTGCAAACGAAACTGTTGCGTGTATTTTTGTGAGCTGTTTCGCGTTGTATGAGTGATATGACACTCACTTTAAACATATTATTAACATAATATCCAAATCATAGTATTCATCCCGCCGATTCTTACCTAATATCGATGAGTCCTTTTATAAGGGACCGTCACTTTTTGACGTATTTAAAGGCCAGAAGAGCCTTAACAACACAGACAGGCACAAACAGGAAAATATCACATGGTAGATCAGGTAAAAGTCGTTGCCGCTGAAGAGGCTTCGTCTGAACAGTCGCTACGGCGCAATCTTACAAACCGTCATATTCAGCTTATCGCCATCGGCGGTGCTATTGGCACAGGGCTGTTTATGGGGTCAGGTAAAACGATCAGTCTTGCCGGGCCGTCGATCATATTCGTTTATATGATCATCGGTTTTATGCTCTTTTTCGTGATGCGAGCAATGGGTGAATTGCTGCTCTCGAATCTCGAATACAAATCCTTCAGCGATTTCGCCTCTGATTTGCTCGGGCCCTGGGCAGGCTATTTCACCGGCTGGACATACTGGTTCTGCTGGGTTGTTACCGGTATGGCTGACGTCGTGGCGATTACCGCTTATGCACAGTTCTGGTTCCCCGGTTTGTCAGACTGGGTGGCCTCGCTTGCGGTGATCATCCTGCTACTGAGCCTGAACCTCGCCACCGTAAAAATGTTTGGTGAGATGGAGTTCTGGTTTGCGATGATTAAAATTGTGGCCATCGTTGGACTCATCGTTGTAGGTCTGGTGATGGTTCTCACCCATTTCCAGTCACCAAATGGGGTTGAAGCATCCTTCACGCACCTCTGGAATGAGGGCGGTTGGTTCCCGAAAGGGCTGAGTGGTTTCTTCGCAGGCTTCCAGATTGCGGTATTTGCCTTCGTGGGTATTGAACTGGTCGGGACGACAGCAGCGGAAACCAAAGATCCGGAGAAGTCCCTGCCACGTGCCATCAACTCGATTCCGATTCGTATCATCATGTTCTACGTGTTTGCGCTGATCATCATAATGTCGGTCACACCGTGGAGCTCGGTTGTTCCTACCAAGAGCCCGTTTGTTGAGCTGTTTGTGCTGGTGGGGCTGCCTGCTGCGGCGAGCCTGATTAACTTTGTGGTACTGACCTCGGCGGCCTCTTCCGCGAACAGTGGCGTGTTCTCGACGAGCCGTATGCTGTTCGGTCTGGCGCAGGAAGGTGTTGCGCCGAGCGCGTTTGCGAAGCTTTCTAAGCGTGCTGTACCTGCGAAAGGGCTGACATTCTCCTGTATCTGCCTGCTGGGTGGTGTGGTGATGCTCTACGTTAACCCAAGTGTGATTGGTGCGTTCACCATGATTACAACGGTTTCTGCAATCCTGTTCATGTTCGTCTGGACCATCATCCTGTGCTCGTACCTGGTGTACCGCAAACAGCGTCCGCACCTGCATGAAAAATCCATCTACAAGATGCCGCTCGGCAAACTGATGTGCTGGGTGTGCATGGCATTCTTTGTCTTCGTACTGGTACTGCTGACGCTGGAAGATGACACCCGTCAGGCACTGATCGTGACGCCACTGTGGTTCATCGCACTGGGTCTGGGCTGGTTGTTTATCGGTAAGAAACGTATGGCGGGAATGCGCTAACAAAAAAGGCCACGTATGCTGTGGCCGAATTCGAACTTTATGAAGACGCTCCTGGGCGTCTTTTTTTATTCACCAGCGAGGGCACGCGGGAACAGAACATTGTTCTCAAGACTGATGTGTTCCATCAGGTCGTCGATCAGTTCATTGATGCCGTTATACATCGCTTTCCAGGTGGTGCATGCTTCAGGTGGCGGTGTAACGTTGTTCGTGGTGTGTTTGATCACTTCCAGCAGTTCACCCGCATCGTCGTGTTCACTTTCCATCACACTGATCGGACCCATTGCCTGGCTGCCCATGCCTTGTTTAATCATCGGGAACAGGATCTGTTCCTCTTTCATCATGTGGCTGGACAGCTCTTCGTGCAGCATGGTCAGGTATTTTGCCAGACCGCGCGGAACGGAGGCTTTGTCGGCGTGAACACGTTCAACTTTGGTTGCTTGCAGGATCAGTTCCGGTAGTTGTTCGCGGTGGCGATCGTGGTAACGCACAATGATGTGATCGATGATTTCAGCCAGCGCAACGGCGCGCCAGTCTTTCTCGACAGGCTGCTCTGCTAATGTTGCCAGCTCAGCTTCTATGGCATCAACATCCAGCTCTTTGCGTGAGGCTGCACGCGCCAGAGTTTGCTTACCGCCGCAGCAGTAATCCATATCGTATTTACGAAACAGTGCGGAAGCGCGCGGGATAGAGAGCGCCAGCTCACCTAAAGGTTGGTCGCGAAAGGCCATAGCAGTTACCTCGTCATTAATAATATAAGATGTATTTTAAATACATCTTTAAGGCGATACTATAACCCTTTAGGGGCAAACAAGAAAATGGGAGCTAGATCACAAAAAAATCTTAAGGTTTAACTCGCTGAATGGCTTTAGAAAATCCCCTTTCGAAAGTTTTGAAAGGTGGGGGGACGTTAAACAACCCGCTGCGCCTGCCGATAGATACACGTCAGACAATATCCTGCATATAAAAAAGGCGACGAATGTTTAAACGTATAAAAGTGATTACCCTCCTGGTCTCGGTGCTGCTTGTGCTCGGCATCATGCAACTGCTCTCTGCGGCTATTTTTATCAATGCCCTCAATAACGACAAAGACAACTTCACCGTGTCTCAGGTGTCCAGCAAGAACGTAGCGGAGTTTACTGATGCATGGATCAGCCTGAATCAGGCGCGTGTCACCCTGAACCGCGGCATGCTTCGTCTGCAAAGCAGCGTCGCAACACAGATCAACGGTGGACAACTGGCTGAGCTGGTTGCGACAGCGAAAAACCTGCTGGCAGAGGCGCAAGACCATTACGACAAATACTACGCGCTGCCCAATACTCCCGGTCTGGATGACGACCTTAGCAAACAACTTGAAGAGCAATATCGCATCTACTCCGCGACGCTGACTCAAATGAATGTTCTGCTGTCACAGGGCAACCTGGAAGATATGTTCAAGCAAAATGCTGAGCAAAAACAAACGGCGATGCAGAAAGTCTATCGTGAATGGCGTCACGCGCAGACAATGCTGACCGATAAAGGTATTAAGGATAACGAGAGCGATTACAAACGCATTCTGTGGATCCTCTCCGCCGTGATGCTGGCGGTCATGGCGATCATTATTTCCAGTTGGGTTGCGATGCGTCGTGTCCTTCTGCTGCCACTGCATGATGTTATTGGGCATATTCGCGCGATAGCGGCGGGTGATTTGACGCAGCCTATTGAGGCCAGTGGTAAAAATGAAATGGCTCTGCTGGCGCATAACGTTCAGGAGATGCAAACCGCACTGGCGAATACCGTCGGCGTGGTGCGTGAAGGCGCGGATACGATCTACACCGGCGCAGGCGAAATTTCCGCGGGTAGCAACGATCTCTCATCCCGTACCGAGCAGCAGGCGGCATCCCTGGAAGAGACGGCAGCCAGCATGGAGCAACTGACAGCAACCGTGAAGCAAAACGCCGACAACGCGCGTCAGGCTTCGCGTCTGGCACTGGATGCGTCATCCACCGCGAAGAAAGGCGGTAACGTCGTGGAAGGCGTGGTGCGTACCATGGATGAAATCGCCACCAGCTCCAGCAAAATTGCGCAGATCACGAATGTGATCGACGGGATTGCTTTCCAGACCAATATTCTGGCACTGAACGCCGCGGTTGAAGCCGCGCGTGCTGGTGAGCAAGGCCGTGGGTTTGCGGTGGTCGCGGGTGAAGTTCGTACCCTGGCCCAGCGTAGTGCTCAGGCTGCAAAAGAGATTAAAGCGCTGATTGATGACTCCGGCGATCGCGTAAATGCGGGCTCGCAACTGGTGAATGAAGCAGGGGAAACGATGGCAGAAATCGTGAACGCGGTAACGCGCGTCACCGATATTATGGGTGAAATCGCGTCAGCCTCTGACGAACAAAGCCGTGGTATCGATCAGGTTGGGCAGGCAGTGGCTGAGATGGATCGCGTCACTCAGCAAAACGCCTCGCTGGTGGAAGAGTCTGCGGCGGCGGCGGCGGCTCTGGAAGATCAGGCTGCACGCCTGAACGAAGCGGTAGCGGTGTTTAAGATCACCCGTAACCAGGCGGCCAAAGCGGCTCCAGTGAAAGCGTATGTACCAAAAACGCAGCCTGTTTCAACCTCTTCTGAAGCAAACTGGGAAACGTTTTAACATCTTGCCCGGTGGCGCTGGCGCTTACCGGGTCTGCAAAATCATGACAACGCAGGCCAGGTAAGGCATAGCCACCGCCCGTCAAAAAAGTCACACTTCCGAAGCCGGAACAACCGTCGGTTTTTCTGGCTTCGCTCTTACCGCAACCACCACCCCGACCACGAGCAATGCGATCCCGCAGGCCGTTAACAATGGCGGAACGCTCTGGCGCATCAGGAATGTATAGAGCAAACCTGCCAGAGTCTCAAAGACAATCAGCGGCCCTAAGATCACCGTTGGCAGCTTCTGGCTGGCGATATTCCAGCACAACGCGCCAACCCAGGAACAAAGCACCGCGATTGCAACCATTAAGCCGACAAAGACCCACGGTCGTGGCCCAAAGGGTAAGGCAAATTCCGGCTGTTGCGCCCCAAGCCATGCACAGGCAGCCACGTAGCCAAGCAGTGACACGGGCAGAGTAACCAGCGCCTGTGCCGTCGCCCACATCATCGGGTGTTTGTCCGGGTTTTCCCGCAGCCAACGGGCATTGCGCAGGGCATACCACGCCCAGCACACCACTGAAATCAGCGCCAGCAAGATGCCAGAACCGTAGCGCCACCAGTTGACGTTTTCCTGCCCATTCCGGAGCTCCGCGACATTGACACAAATCAGCCCCACCGCAATACAAACCAGAGCCGGAGCCATTTTTGACCATGCCAGTTTGCCGTCGCGGTGGCTGTAAAGCAGGTTTGCAAAGACCGGGATCACGACGGGCAATGTGCCGATAATCATGGTCGAAACCGGAGCGCCTGTACGCTGAATGGCGCTTGCCAGGCAGACGTAATAGATGAGATTGCCCATCATGGTTAATGCCAAAGCGGTTATCCAGTCCTGGCGGCTAAGCTGTTGCAAACGTCTGCGACCCAGCCAGGCAAGAGGAAGGGCGATCAGCCCCAGCGCCAGATAGCGGCCCATTGACTGCAGTACGGCCGGGTACTCTGGCACAATCAATGGACCCACAAAAATTAATCCCCACATCAAACCTGCAAGCAGGGCATACAACACGCCGCTAATCATTTTTTCTGTCCACACTCATTCAGATACCGCCAGTGTAGGAAGAGGCAATGTGCGCGTATTGTATGAGATTGCGCATTAGCGCCTGGCGACCTGTTTCTGGTAGCGAACGGGCGTGATGCCGTAGCGGCGGGTGAAAGCCCGGGTCAAATGCGACTGATCGGTTAGCCCGGTTGCTGCGGCCACTTCTGCCGCAGGCATACCGTGAGTGAGGAAGGCCTTTGCACGCCAGAGGCGGATTGCCATCAGCATTTGATGAGGCGTGACATGGAAATGCGCTTTGAACTGGCGCTGGAAATGGTATGGACTCAACGACACGACGTTTGCCAGTTCATCCAGTGTGAGCGCGTGCATATAGTTGTCGTGCAGATACTCCCTCGCTCGTTCAAAACGGTGTGCCCCTTCCCGAATCATGGGCGCATGGTGCGCCAGCGGTTGGAATGTCTCGATTAAGTCCAGCAGCAACCCTTTTTGCGCCAGCGGATCATCCGTATGCCACAGGCCATAAATAAGCTGACAGATCTGCTGCGAGCGCAGTGGGTCATGGCGCGTGACATCACTAAACCACCAGTGACGAAGGCCAGTGACCTCTTCCAGTAAATCAGGATCGAGATACACCATCCGGTAGCGCCAGCCGTCGGCGGTTTCAGCTTCGCCGGTGTGAAGCTCGTCCGGGTTCATGGTGACAACCGAATTCACCGGGGCGACGTATTGCGTGCCGCGGTAGCGAAAACGCTCGGCTCCGGCTTCAATCGCGCCGATGCCGAAGGCTTCATGAGTGTGAGGCTCAAAGGCGTAACGTGAGATGTGTGCATGATACAGTTCAACACCCGGAACCTGCGCCAGATGGCGAAAGCGGGCGCTGTCTCTTTCATCAATGAACTGTTCAGGTACGCCTTGCACGTTGAGCCTCCTTTTGGGTCATCTCTTCATTATCAGAGATGACCCGTGGGGATGCCACAAAAAATAACCAGTTTGTAACAACTACAGGATACCTTTGACGCTCTCAGCGAGCGGCGTCGTTGGGCGACCAATCAGTTTGCTCAGCGTATGGCTATCGTCGAACAACCCTCCTTTAGACGCGCCAGTATCAGAGTCTGCCAGCATATCAGCCAGACCCGCAGGCAGGCCAACCCCCTTCAGTGCCGCGGCAAAATCGGCTTCACTCAGGTTCTGATACACCACGTTTTTACCACTCTGTTTGCTCAGCTCCGCAGCCAGTTGGCTTAATGTCCATGCCGCATCACCGGCCAGCTCATATACCTTTCCTGCATGTCCCTCTTCAGAAACAACTTTGGCTGCCGCTGCGGCATAGTCGGCACGGGGGGCTGATGCAATTTTGCCTTCCCCAGCAGCGCCGATAAACACGCCGTGTTCCAGGGCTGGCGGTGCGCTTGCCAGATAGTTTTCGGTATACCAGCCATTACGCAGCAGGGCATAAGGTACGCCAGATCCGGCCAGTGCTTTCTCGGTGGCAACGTGTTCAACGTGCAGGCCGAGCGGTGATTGGTCTGCATGAAGCAGGCTGGTATACGCGATGAATTTCACGCCTGCCGCTTTGGCCGCATTAATGACATTTTGATGCTGTACCGCGCGTTGGCCGACTTCGCTGGACGAGATCAGCAGCAGTTTATCCACACCTTTCAGCGCCTGAGTGAAGGCAGCCTCGTCGGTGTAATCGGCCTGGCGAACGACAATGCCTTGCTGGCTCAGTGCGTCGGCTTTTGCCGGGTTACGCACAATGGCCACAATCTGGTTTGCCGGAACGGTTTTCCGCAGGTTTTCAATAACGAGATGGCCAAGCTGGCCAGTAGCGCCGGTGATTGCGATCATGAGGAATCTCCTTCGTGTTTGTCTTGTGTTGTGGCACACTATCACCATAACTAACTTTTAGTAAGTACGTACAAAAAGGTAAGTATGAAAACGTCTATTCCGACACTCAGCGAGCAAATGCGGGACGGGAATCTGTTTGCGGAGCAGTGTCCCTCTCGCGAAGTGCTTAAACACGTCACCAGCCGCTGGGGGGTATTGATCCTGGTCGCGTTGCGCCAGGGAACACACCGTTTCAGCGATCTGCGCCGTAAAATGGGCGGGGTCAGCGAGAAGATGCTGGCTCAATCGTTACAGGCGCTGGAGCAGGACGGGTTTATCGACCGCGTCTCTTATCCGGTTGTTCCCCCGCATGTGGAGTATAGCCTGACGCCGCTGGGGGATGAGGTGAGTGAGAAAGTTGCTGCCCTGGCGGACTGGATTGAGGTGAATACGCCGAAGGTGTTGGTTAATCGGGACGATCGTGCGGCGTAACGTGCCGGGTGAGCGCCAAGACTCCCCGGCACACCGTGTGCTACTTGCTCAGATCGAGCTGATAGATCGCAAAGCCAATATCATCTGTACCGACTTTGTGCATCGGGTACTGCGCCTTGTCTTTGATAAAGGCTGCTGCCTTATCGGACGGTGACGTTTCGAAACGGATATCCAGCGTCGTCTCACTCTGGATCGGCGCCAGACGCCAGTTCTTATCCACGGCAGGATGAATTTCTCCGTCCTTTTTCGTCCGGGCGCTGATCCACGCCGCCAGAACCGCACGGTTTTCATCCGGTGAAGCAAACGCAATATGGCTGTCGCCGGTTCCGGCAAACTTGCCGCCGTAGGCCCGGTAGTTATTGGTGACGACCAGGAACGTTGCATCTGGATCAACCGGTTTTCCGTTGAAGCTCAGGCCTTTGATACGCTCAGCTTGCGGATTGATGGCCTGGCATTCGCCGTCGTATTTGGCAGGCTGGGTAACATCAATTTGATAATCCACGCCGTCGATGACGTCGAAATTATAGGTACGGAATCCCTCCCAGTTGATCAGCGATTGCGGTTTACTGCTGTTCGGATCGATCTGATTAAACTGCCCGGCAGAACACTCCAGCCACTCCTTGACCTCTTTACCCGTTGCTTTTACGACCACCAGGGTGTTCGGGTACAGATAGAGATCGGCAGCGTTGCGGAACGTAAGTTGGCCCTTTTCGACCTCGGTATAGCTGGATGGATCATTCTTGCGCCCGCCAACCTTAAACGGTGCGGCAGCAGATAACACAGGCAGTTTCGCCAGGTCAGGATCGCCCTGGATAAAGTGTTCGGCGTAGGCTTTTTGCGCCAGGTTGACAACCTGAACCGTTGGATCGTCCTGAACCAGCGCCAGGAAGCTGTACATATTGTCGGAGGATTTGCCGATAGGTTTACTGACGAACTCGCGTGTTGCGTCATGGTCGTGCTTCAGCACATCGACCAGCTTTTTATCTTCGGCAGCCAGCGGCTTTTTAGCGACCGCATCGTAAATCGGACGGGCTTCCGCTTTGGACTGGGTGACCTGCCATTGACCGCTATCGTTATTGAGCACCAGATCGACCACGCCAAGATGATCGCCCCACATGCCCGGCATCACTGATGGCACGCCATTCAGCGTCCCCTTGTCGATATCCGCGCCTTTGATGCTGGCAAAGTCTTTTCCCGGAAATACCGCGTGGGCGTGGCCAAACAGGATGGCATCAACGCCGGGGACTTCACTCAGATAGTAAACGGAGTTTTCTGCCATCGCTTGATATGGGTCGGCTGAAAGACCTGAGTGCGCCACGACGACGACCAGGTCCGCCCCTTTTTCGCGCATCTCTGGCACATATTTGCGTGCGGTTTCGGTGATGTCGTTAACAGTGACTTTTCCGGTGAGATTTGCTTTATCCCACGTCATGATCTGCGGTGGCACAAAACCGATATAACCGATTTTCAGCGTCTGTTTTTTACCATCCTGATCGAGAACGTCAGTCTCTTTAATTAAATATGGGGTAAAGAGCGGTTTTTGGGTCTTAACATCGATGATATTGGCGTTAACGTAGGGAAATTCCGCCCCGGCCAGGGCCTTATGAAGATAGTTCAGACCGTAGTTAAACTCGTGGTTTCCCAGGTTGCCGACGGTATAATCCAGGGTGTTCATCGCCTTGTAAACCGGGTGAATTTCACCTTTTTGCAACCCTTTCGCGGCCATGTAGTCACCGAGCGGGCTACCCTGAATTAAATCGCCGTTATCCACCAGTACGCTGTTCTTCACTTCACCCCGAGCAGCGTTAATCAAACTTGCCGTGCGTACCAGCCCGAATTTCTCTGTTGGGTTATCTTTGTAGTAATCGAAGTCCATCATGTTGCTATGCAGGTCAGTGGTTTCCAGAATGCGAAGATCCACTGTCGCCGCTTGTACACTTGCAGCAACCAGCGTCGCCAGGAGCGTTGCGCTAAACTTAATCATCAGAGGAGTCCTTTTTTCGATCCAAGCCACAAAAGAATATGTATGTATATTTTGTTGCTTACAGAAATGTGAATGCTGCCAGAAAAAATCGCCATGAAACCAGAATTGCCTCACAGATAGTGATTACGATATAAATAAAACAAATAGTTACAGCCACTGCGTTAACGAAGAGGTGGAAAATGTTAGATAAGATTTGTCAGCTCGCACGGGATGCGGGTGAGGCCATCATGCAAGTGTATGATGGATCGAAACCGATGGAGGTTGTCAGCAAGTCTGATAACTCTCCTGTTACGGCGGCGGATATCGCGGCACATGCGGTTATTCTCAAGGGGTTACAGGCCCTGACGCCCGATATTCCGGTTCTGTCGGAAGAAGCGCCTCAGGGCTGGGAAGAGCGTCAGCACTGGCAGCGTTACTGGCTGGTGGACCCGCTGGATGGGACCAAAGAGTTCATCAAGCGTAACGGCGAGTTCACGGTGAATATCGCGCTGATTGAGAAGGGAAAAGCGGTGCTGGGCGTGGTATACGCGCCGGTGATGAACGTGATGTACAGTGCAGCCGAAGGTAAAGCCTGGAAAGAAGAGTGTGGTGTGCGTAAGCAGATTCAGGTACGCGATGCGCGTCCGCCGCTGGTGGTGATCAGTCGTTCGCACAGCGATAATGAATTGCAGGAATACCTGCAACAACTGGGTGAGCACCAGACCACGTCGATTGGCTCATCGCTTAAGTTTTGTCTGGTCGCGGAAGGCCACGCACAGCTCTATCCACGCTTTGGGCCTACCAACGTCTGGGATACGGCGGCAGGCCATGCGGTCGCAGCCGCTGCCGGGGCGCACGTTCATGACTGGCAGGGCAAGCCGCTGGACTATACCCCGCGCGAGTCATTCTTAAACCCCGGCTTCCGGGTATCGATCTACTGAGCCAGCAACGTGTGCAGCAGGGCAACAACCTGCTGTACCTCTTCCTGAGTTAATGCCCCATCTTTGGCCCACTGCACGCGGCCATCTTTATCCAGCACGATGATTGCAGAACTCTCTTCATCCAGTTGCCAGGTCTTGCGGGCGATACCATCGCTGTCGACGATGAATTGCGACCACGGATAGAGCTTTTTATTACTCTCAAGACTGCTGCGAACAAACATGCCTGAGCCTGGGATTGCATCGTCGGTATTAACAATGGTGGTGGTCTGGTAGCGATCGTGAGGGAACTGCGCTGCTTTGATCGCCTCAACCAGGGTGGCGTTTTTCTCTTTTGCAGATGTACGCCCTGCAATATGTTGTACAACTCTCACTTTGCCCGTGAGCTGCGCGCTATTCCAGGGTTTATAGCTAAACTTATCATTGTCGAGAATCAATTCTCCCCGGTCAGCAATACCGACTGGTGGCACGCGTTGTCCTTTTTCAAAGTTGTGTGCACAAGCCATCAGGGGCAGCAGCAGGCAAGCTGCGGTCAGGATGTTACGTAGGGTCATGGTGTTTCCTTATTTTTAGCAGGTGATCCGACCACTTGGTCTTACGGCTTTAAGCATAAGTGCGATCTATGGGCTTTTCCCGCAATCCCGATGCCAGTTTGCGGGTGAACGCACATAACCACGAAAAAACGACGGCTTATACTGCCTTCAGTAATGGTGTGCAAAGAAAATTCTGAATAACTGTAATCAAAAGGTAAATAAACTTATGCATACTGGGTATCAATGGTTTTCTGGTCTATAGTCATTGAGCACTAAAATTTGCGCTCAGGACAGTCGGGCCGATTGTGGCACCGCAAGAGCGTATGATTCGCAGGAGATACAAGAATGAAAATTTTCCAACGCTACAACCCGCTTCAGGTGGCGAAGTACGTGAAGATCCTGTTCCGTGGACGGTTGTATATCAAGGATGTTGGCGCTTTCGAATTTGATAAAGGTAAGATTCTTATCCCGAAAGTGAAGGACAAACAGCATTTGTCTGTGATGTCCGAAGTCAACCGTCAGGTTCTGCGTCTGCAAACTGAGATGGCTTAACCAACGTGCTATGCAGTAATTAAAGCAGTATAAAAAAACGGCTCCCATTGGGAGCCGTTGATGTTTATAAGGGCTTACGCCGCCGCGTTTTCTTCCGCATCTGGCAGTTTCGGAACCAGCACCGTCGGTTTATTATCGATTCGCGTCACCAGCAGCTGATCTATACGGTAGTTATCAATATCTACCACCTCAAACTTGTAGCCGGAGAACTTCACTGAGTCGGTACGTTTCGGGATTTTCCGCAGCATAAACATCATAAAGCCGCCAATGGTCTCGTAGTTACCCGACTGCGGGAATTCATCGATATCCAGCACACGCATCACGTCTTCAATCGGTGTCCCGCCATCGATAAGCCATGAGTTCTCATCACGCTGCACAATTTGTTCTTCCAGGCCCTGGCCTACCAGGTCACCCATTAGCGTGGTCATCACGTCGTTCAGGGTAATAATACCCACAACAAGTGCGTATTCGTTCATGATAACCGCAAAGTCTTCACCGGCGGTTTTGAAACTTTCCAGCGCTTCAGAGAGCGTCAGAGTGTCCGGCACAATCAGTGTATTGCGGATCTGTACTCCGCTGTTCAGCGCCAGACTTTGGTTTGCCAGAACGCGGTTCAGCAGGTCTTTAGAGTCAACGTAGCCAATGATGTGGTCAATATCTTCATTGCAGACCAGGAACTTGGAGTGCGGATGTTCCGCCACTTTGCTCTTCAGGCTCTGTTCGTCTTCGTGCAGATCGAACCAGATGATATTTTCGCGACCGGTCATGGATGACGGCACAGTGCGGGATTCCAGTTCAAACACGTTCTCAATCAGTTCATGTTCTTGCTTACGCAATACGCCAGCCAGTGCGCCAGCTTCCACCACGGCATAGATATCATCAGAGGTGATGTCATCTTTACGTACCATCGGCAGTTTAAAGATGCGGAATATCACGTTAGCCAGTCCGTTGAAGAACCATACCAGCGGGCGGAACACAAACAGGCAGAAGCGCATCGGGTTGATGATACGCAAAGCAACAGCTTCTGGCGCAATCATACCGATGCGTTTCGGGGTCAGGTCGGCGAACAAAATAAACAGGCCAGTGACCAGTGAGAAGGAGAGAATAAAGCTCAACTGCTCGGCCAGTTCTGCGGACATGTATTGAATAAAGAGGCTATGAAACGCCGGGGAAAATGCTGCATCACCCACGATACCGCCCAAAATAGCGACCGCGTTCAGGCCAATTTGCACCACGGTAAAGAACATACCTGGGTTTTCCTGCATTTTCAGAATGCGGGATGCATTGATGTTGCCTTCATCGGCAAGCAGCTTCAGTTTAATTTTACGGGACGCGGCCAGTGAGATCTCAGATATCGAGAAAAATGCACTGACGGCAATGAGGCAAAGTATTACTAAAATACTGTTTAACATAGTTTATCCGGCCTAACGCCAGATCCTCGGAAGGGAAGTTAATTACATTTGTGTGAAAACACATAGAACGTCAGCTCGTAGCGTTGAGCTGATTATTTCAGCGGGTAGTATAGCGTAAGAGTATGTAAATCTGCCAGAGGTCACATTTTAGCGGGAAATCGGTCGAAATTTGAGGCCAGGTCATGTCCGTATTGACCTGGCCTGAGTGATAATCAGGCGAGTTGAGGGGGAAGGCATACGCCTATGCCACCAATGCCGCAGTAGCCATATGGGTTTTTATGCAGATACTGCTGGTGGTCATCCTCTGCGTAGTAAAACGGGGTAGCGGTGACAATCTCCGTAGTGACCTGACGCGAGTCACCTGCATCGCGCATCGCATTCTGGAAGCGTTCCAGGCTGGCATGGGCGGCGCTATCTTGCTCTGGTGTGAGCGGGTAGATGGCTGAACGATACTGGGTTCCGTGGTCGTTGCCCTGACGCATACCCTGCGCCGGGTCATGGTTTTCCCAGAACACCTGCAGCAGTTGCTCATAGCTCATGACGGACGGGGCGTAGACCACACGTACAGCTTCGGCATGACCCGTTTCGCCTGAACACACTTCACGGTAGGTTGGATTTGGCGTGTAGCCCCCGGTGTAGCCTGCTGCGGTGCTGTAAACACCAGGCAGTTGCCAGAACAGGCGTTCAACGCCCCAGAAACAGCCCATGGCGAAGAGGGCAATCTCCATCCCCTCCGGGACATGCGTCATCGAATGATCGTTAACGGCGTGTAATGTTGCGACTGGCATTGGGGTGTTCCGTCCCGGTAATGCATCTGATTGAGAGATAAGATGCTTTTTGTCGAATAAACTCACGGTAGGGCCTCCCGGGCTGCGATGTTTCGGTTAAGGTTGTCACGAAGCGTTTAATTGAACACAATAAATGCGCTGAATGAGTCTAGATTTAATCATAAGAAATATTTGGGTGTTAAACCCTTTTTCAACCCACCGATTGGGTTTTGGGCTATTAAGCCGTATTGAGCCGCGGAGCGGTACTTCATTTGCTTCCAGGGGTGGAAACAAGGATATTCAGGAGAAAACGTGCCAAAGATCCGCCAGTTATGTTTGGTCAGTTTATTGCTGACAAGCGGAGTCGCCAGCGCGGCGAATGTCCGTTTGCAGGTTGAGGGGTTAACCGGGGCGCTGGAAAAAAACGTGCGTGCACAGTTGTCAACGATTCAAAGTGACGAGGTGACGCCGGACCGGCGTTTTCGTGCGCGTGTGGATGACGCAATCCGTGAAGGGTTGAAAGCGCTGGGCTACTACGAGCCCACCATCGATTTTGACCTCCGTCCGCCGCCGAAAAAGGGACGGCAGGTTCTGGTTGCACGTGTCTCACCAGGTGAACCCGTATTGATTGGCGGCACGGATGTCGTGCTGCGCGGCGGTGCGCGCACCGATCGGGATTATCTGGATCTGCTCAGCACACGGCCAAAAATTGGTACGGTGCTGGATCACGGCGACTACGATCATTTCAAAAAAGAGCTCACCACCGTTGCGTTGCGCAAGGGCTATTTCGACAGCCAATTCAATAAAAGCCAGTTGGGTGTTTCGCTGGACAGGCATCAGGCCTTCTGGGACATCGACTATGACAGCGGTGAACGATACCGCTTTGGCGATGTGACGTTTGAAGGCTCGCAAATCCGCGATGAGTATCTGCAAAACCTGATCCCGTTTAAAAAGGGGGATTACTACCAGTCCAAAGATTTGGCCGAATTAAACCGTCGCCTGTCGGCGACCGGATGGTTTAACTCAGTGGTCGTTGCTCCCGAATTTGATGATGCCCGCAAAACAAAGGTGTTGCCGCTGCATGGCGTCGTTTCGCCACGCACCGAGAACACCATTGAAACCGGCCTGGGATATTCGACGGACGTTGGCCCACGGGTGAAAGCCACCTGGAAAAAACCGTGGATGAACGCCTACGGCCATAGCCTGACGACCAGCGCCAGTATCTCTGCGCCTGAGCAGCAACTGGATTTCAGCTATAAAATGCCACTGCTCAAAAACCCGCTTGAGCAGTATTACCTGCTACAGGGCGGCTTTAAACGCACCGATTTGAACGATACCGAGCAGGACTCCACCACGCTTGCCGTGTCACGGTACTGGGATCTCTCCAGCGGATGGCAGCGCGCCATTAACCTGCGCTGGAGTCTTGACCACTTTACGCAGGCAAACGTCACTAACACCACCATGCTGCTCTACCCTGGCGTCATGATCAGCCGCACTCGCTCGCGCGGTGGGTTAATGCCCGTCTGGGGGGATTCACAACGTTATTCGATCGATTACTCCAACACGGCCTGGGGCTCAGACGTTGATTTCTCCGTGGTCCAGGCACAGAACGTCTGGATCCGTACTCTTTATGATAGACATCGCTTTGTGATGCGCGGCAACCTTGGCTGGATTGAAACCGGTGATTTTGAACGCGTTCCTCCAGACTTGCGTTTCTTTGCCGGGGGCGATCGCAGCATTCGTGGTTATAAGTACAAATCGATCTCGCCGGAAAATGATAAAGGCAAGTTGACGGGAGCATCCAAGCTGGCGACCGGCTCTCTGGAGTATCAGTACAACGTCACCGGAAAATGGTGGGGTGCGATGTTTGTTGATAGCGGCGAGGCGGTGAATGATATCCGTAAAAGCGATATTAAAACCGGCGCGGGTGTGGGGGTGCGCTGGCAGTCCCCTGTCGGGCCTATCAAGCTCGACTTCGCCGTTCCGGTAGGTGACAAAGACGAACACGGTTTACAGTTTTACATCGGTCTGGGGCCTGAATTATGAGTTTATGGAAGAAGATAAGCCTCGGGGTACTGATTTTTATCGTGCTGCTGCTCGGTACGGTGGCCTTTCTGGTCGGGACCACGACAGGTCTGCATCTGCTGTTTAATGCGGCGAACCGCTGGGTTCCTGGGCTTGACATTGGTCAGGTTACAGGCGGCTGGCGCGACTTGCGTCTGAAGAACATTCGTTACGAACAGCCTGGCGTGGCCGTTAACGCAGGTGAGTTTCATCTGGCAGTGAAGCTGAGTTGCTTGCGTGACAGCAGTCTGTGCGTAAACGACTTGTCGCTAAAAGATGTCAATGTGGCGATAGATTCGAAAAAAATGCCGGCATCAGCGCCCGTAGCGGAGGAAGATAGTGGCCCGCTGAATCTCTCCACCCCATATCCGATTGCGCTTTACCGGGTGGCGCTGAATAACGTCAACATCAAAATCGACGACACGACCGTTTCGGTGATGGATTTCACGTCAGGCCTGCGCTGGCAGGAGAAAAACCTCACCCTGACGCCCACCTCCCTGCAGGGACTGCTGATTGCACTGCCGAAAGTGGCGAAAGTGGCGCAGGAAGAGATCGTCGAACCTAAGATCCAGAATCCACAGCCGGAAGAAAAACCGCTGGGCGAGACGCTGAGCGAGCTCTTCTCGAAGCCCGTATTGCCTGAGATGACCGACGTTCACCTGCCGCTGAACCTCAATATTGAGGCATTTAAAGGCGAGCAGTTGCGACTGACGGGTGACACCGATCTGACGGTCTACAACATGCTGCTTAAAGTCAGCAGTATCGACGGCAACATGAAGCTTGATGCGCTGGATATTGATACTAATCAGGGCTCTGTTAACGCCACCGGTACTGCGTTACTGCGTGATAACTGGCCGGTGGATATCACCCTCAACAGCGCACTGAATATCGACCCGTTGAAGGGCGAAAAGGTGAAAGTGAAAGTCGGCGGTGCGCTGCGCGACAAGCTGGATGTGGGCATCAATCTTTCCGGTCCGGTGGATATGGTCCTGCGTGCGCAGACTCAACTGGCCGAAGCCGGATTGCCGATCAATGTTGATGTGGTTAGCCAGCAGTTGTACTGGCCATTTACCGGCGAAAAGCAGTTCCAGGCGGATGACCTGAAGTTGAAGCTGAGCGGCAAAATGACCGATTACACGCTGTCCTTCCGCACCGCGGTCAAAGGGCAGGGTGTGCCGCCTGCCACTATTACGCTGGATGCAAAAGGTAACGAAAAACAGGTCAATCTCGATAAACTGACGGTGGCGGCGCTGGAAGGAAAAACGGAACTGACTGCGCTGCTCGACTGGCAGCAGGCCATCAGCTGGCGCGGTGAGTTAAAACTGAGCGGCATCAACACCGCAAAAGAAGTGCCGGACTGGCCGTCAAAACTTGATGGCCTGATTAAAACACGCGGCAGTTTGTACGGCGGTAGCTGGCAGATGGATGTGCCGGAGATAAAAATCACCGGCAACGTGAAGCAGAATAAAGTCAACGTTGAAGGTTCGGTCAAAGGCAACAGCTATCTGCAATGGATCATCCCAGGGCTGCATGTTGCTCTGGGGCGTAATACTGCCGATATCAAAGGTGAGCTGGGCGTAAAAGATCTTAATCTTGATGCCACCATTGATGCACCGAATCTTGATAATGCCCTGCCAGGTTTGGGGGGGACAGCGAAAGGGCTGGTGAACGTTCGCGGTACGGTGGATGCCCCGCAACTGCTGGCGGATATTACGGCGAACAGCCTGCGCTGGCAGGAACTGTCTATTGCCCGCGTTCGCGTCCAGGGGGACGTAAAATCTGCCGATCAAATCGGCGGGAATCTGAATTTGCGCGTGGAGCGCATTTCGCAACCTGATGTCAATATTGGCCTGGTGACACTGGATGCCAAAGGCAATGAGAAACAGCACGAGCTCCAGTTGCGCGTGCAGGGGGAACCAGTGTCCGGGCAACTGCATTTGACCGGCAGTTTTGACCGCAAAGAGGAACGCTGGAGAGGGCAGTTGGATAACACCCGCTTCAACACCCCTGTGGGGCCGCTGGCGCTCTCCCGTTCTGTCGCGCTGGATTACCGTAATGCGGAACAGAAAATCAGTATTGGACCGCATTGCTGGGTGAACCCAAATGCGGAGCTGTGTGTTCCGCAGACAATTGATGCCGGTGCGGAAGGCCGCGCGCAGATCACACTCAACCGCTTTGACCTCGCCATGCTGAAACCCTTTATGCCGGAGACCACGCAAGCCAGCGGCATCTTTAGCGGTAAAGCGGATGTGGCATGGGATATCACCAAAGAGGGGCTACCCCAGGGAAGTGTGACCCTTTCCGGGCGTAACGTGAAGGTGACGCAGGTCGTTAACGATGCGCCGCTGCCGGTAGCATTTGATACGCTGAACCTGAGCGCAGATCTACATAACAACCGCGCCGAGCTTGGCTGGTTGATTAAGCTGACCAACAACGGTCAGCTCGACGGAAAAGTGCAGATTACCGATCCGCAAGGACGACGTAATCTGGGCGGCAACGTCAATATCCGCAACGTTAACCTGGCGATGGCGAATGCCATTTTCTCTCGTGGAGAAAAAGCCGCAGGGATGCTCAATGCCAATCTGCGTCTGGCAGGAAATGCGCAAAGCCCGCAACTGTTTGGGCAAATGCAGCTGAATGGTGTGGATATTGACGGCAACTTCATGCCGTTTGATATGCAGCCAAGTCAGATTGCGATGAACTTTAATGGTATGAGCTCGACGCTTGCCGGGGTGGTACGTACTCAGCAAGGACAAATCAACCTGAGTGGTGACGCCGACTGGAGCCAGCTTGATAACTGGCGCGCACGTATCGCGGCGAAGGGCAGTAAAGTGCGTATTACTGTGCCACCAATGGTCCGCCTGGATGTGTCGCCGGATGTGGTCTTTGAAGCTACGCCGAGCCTCTTCACTCTGGATGGCCGCGTGGACGTGCCGTGGGCGCGCATTGTGGTACATGACGTCCCGGAAAGCGCGGTGGGTGTCTCCAGCGATGAAGTTATGCTCAGTGATAATCTGAAACCGATCGAACAGAAGAGCGCGGGCATCCCGATCAATAGTAATCTTATTGTGCACGTGGGAAATAACGTGCGTCTCGATGCTTTTGGGCTGAAGGCGAGACTGACGGGCGATCTGAAAGTTGCGCAGGATAAACAGGGATTAGGTCTGAACGGGCAAATCAATATCCCTGAAGGACGTTTCCACGCGTATGGTCAGGATCTGATTGTGCGTAAAGGTGAGCTGTTGTTCTCCGGCCCACCGGATCAACCACTGTTGAATATCGAAGCGATCCGTAACCCTGATTCGACTGAAAACGAGGTGATTGCCGGTGTGCGTGTGACCGGGACCGCTGATGAACCGAAAGCCGAAATCTTCTCCGACCCGGCGATGTCTCAGCAGGAAGCGCTCTCTTACCTCCTGCGTGGGCAAGGTCTGGAAAGTGGTCAAAGTGACAGCGCAGCGATGACATCGATGTTAGTCGGCCTGGGGGTTGCACAAAGTGGTCAGGTTGTGGGTAAAATCGGCGAGACGTTTGGTGTAAGCAATCTGGCGCTGGATACCCAGGGCGTGGGTGACTCTTCGCAAGTGGTGGTCAGCGGCTATGTGCTGCCAGGTCTGCAGGTAAAATATGGTGTGGGGATCTTTGACTCACTGGCAACTCTCACGCTACGCTATCGCCTGATGCCTAAGCTATATCTGGAAGCAGTGTCTGGCGTAGACCAGGCACTGGATGTGCTCTATCAGTTTGAGTTTTAGCAATGCGAATATTTGTTTACGGCAGTTTACGCACCAAGCAGGGCAACAGTCACTGGATGACGAACGCCCAGTTGCTGGGAAATTACAATATCGAGAACTACCAGTTGTACAGTCTGGGCCACTATCCAGGCGCCGTTCCGGGAAATGGAACAGTACAGGGTGAAGTTTATCGTATTGATAATGCCACGCTTGCCGAACTTGATGCCTTGCGCACCAGGGGCGGTGAATACGCTCGCCAGTTGATCCAGACGCCATACGGGAGTGCATGGATGTACGTGTACCAACGTCCGGTCGAAGGGCTAACGCGGATTGAAAGCGGTAACTGGTTAGACAGAGACCAGTACTGAAAAAAAACAACGCCACCGTAAGGTGGCGTTGTTTTTTAGACCGTTTCCTGTCGCAGCTTAAAGAGTTGCACCGTATCCAGAAGCTGCTCGGCCTGACGATGCATCGCCTGTGCCGCCGCTGATGACTCCTGGGACAATGTGGCATTCTGCTGTGTCGCCGTGTCCATATGCGTTACCGCAACATTCACCTGATCGATTCCGGTGCTTTGCTCATGGCTGGCATGTGAAATCGCCTCGATCAATTCACTGACCTTGCTCACGCTGTGCAGGATATCCGCCATCGCTGCGCCTGCCTGTTTCACCTGGCCGTTACCGTCATCAATACGGCTCACCGAACGATCAATCAACACGCGAATATCTTTGGCAGCAGCGGAAGAACGCTGTGCGAGGGCGCGAACTTCAGCGGCAACGACGGCGAAACCACGTCCCTCGGTTCCCGCGCGTGCGGCTTCGACGGCAGCGTTAAGCGCCAGAATATTGGTCTGGAACGCGATGCTGTCGATCATACTGATAATCGTATTGATTTCGCTGGAGAAGGTGTGGATTTCGCTCATGGTCTGCACCGCACGCTCAACCGCTTCTTCACCCTGACGCGCGAACTGACGCGCGTTGCGGGCCAGGTCACTGGCCGTTCGTGAGTTTTCAGCGTTGCTTTTCACCACGGAGGTCAGCTGTTCCATCGATGCGGCAGTTTGCTCCAGCGCGCTGGCTTGTGCCTCATTTCGTGATGACAGCTCATGGCTCCCGCTGGCAATTTGCGCAGACGCCGTGGCGATGGTTTCTGTGCCGCTGCGCACACCGGATACGATGCGGGTGAGGTTTTCGTTCATCTCCTGTAGCGCGCGCATCAGCTCAGCGGTCTCATCACGGCCCACAACGGTAAAGCGAGATTGCAGATCGCCTGCGGCAACGGTACGCGCGATGCTGACAGCCTGAGCCAGTGGACGGGTAATACTGCGAATCAGCCACCAGGTCACGAGCATCCCCGCAGCCAGCGTCAGTAACATGGCAAGCATCAGCATCCATTTTGTTTCCTGATACTTCGCCTGATTCTGAGCGATCGTCTGCTGGTGGAGCGTTTGTGCATGTTGCAGTGTGCGGGCCACCACCTCATCAATCATTTTGGTGGGTTCCCGGTCAATCCCCGTGACAAGCTTGTCGACACGCTGTGTGCTGGTGGCATCCCCTGTTTGATAGGAGGCCAGTGCAGCCAGGTATTTTTGCTCAAGCCCGGCGTGGATTTCGCGTGTTGCCAGCACCTGCTGGTTATCCATGCCAATTTTTGGCAGAAGTTCACTCAGATGCGACAACAGCGTCTGGGTGTTTTTACTCTCGGTGATAAACGCATTTTTATACTTATCAAACGCCTCCTGTCCCTGAGCGCCACGAATGAGCGTGTTTTTCCACTCCTGAACCTGAATTTTGAATTGAACCTGAGCGTTTCTCGCGGTATCGATGCTGTCGGTGATGGTTTGTTCCATCGCCATAATCTGTTCGTTTTGCGCCCGGCTGTCGCTGTTAATCACCAGGCCACGCAGGCCGATAAAGAGCGTCGCAAGCAGCAGAAGCGACGCCAAAAGCCCCAGGCGTTGTCCAATAGTGAGTGTATTGAGTTTCATGTTTTCCCGTTCTGTGAAAATGCGATCGCGGTCACGTCACGGGAGGTATCGACCTGCGGCAGGCAGACTTTAAGGGGGGAAAGCAGGGGTAAGGCAGGAAAAAAGCGCTATCTAATTAATATCGTGAGACAAAATATCTTTATGACGTTTTTGTGATAATTTCAGCCTACAAAAAAGCCCCGACTGGCGGGGCTTAGAAACAGGGGGCAGAATTACTTCTTAGCGCGTTCGAAGGACGCAATGATTTCAGCTTTCGCAGCTTCAGCATTGTCCCAACCGTCAACTTTAACCCATTTGCCTTTTTCGAGATCTTTGTAGTGCTCGAAGAAGTGAGTGATCTGTGCTTTCAGCAATTCTGGCAGGTCGTTCACATCTTTGATGTGATCGTACTCTTTGCTCAGTTTGGTGTGCGGTACAGCAACCAGTTTCGCATCTTCACCAGATTCGTCGGTCATTTTCAGAACGCCAACTGGACGGCAGCGGATCACTGAACCAGGTTCCAGTGGGTACGGCGTTGGGACCAGAACGTCAACCGGGTCACCGTCCAGAGACAGGGTGTGGTTGATGTAGCCGTAGTTGCACGGATAGAACATCGCGGTAGACATGAAACGGTCAACGAACAGTGCGCCGCTCTCTTTGTCCACTTCGTATTTGATTGGATCTGCGTTAGCCGGGATTTCGATAACAACGTAGATGTCTTCTGGCAGTTCTTTACCCGCAGGGACGTTGAGTAAGCTCATGTCTGTGTCCTTTAAAATGTATGGTAAACAAGTGGCAGGTATTATAGCCAACTCGCGCTGAAAGTCTTCGCCTGTTTTCGCCTTCTCTCTCCGTTCATCCCACTTTTCAGACCGATTCCATGACAGGAAAATCCATAAACTCAGCTGCATTTTTCATGGCTGAATGAAAGCGATTACAAACTTGTGATTAACGTTTTATTCACTTTTCTGAAGTGTGATGTAACGCAATCCGTTACATCTCGCATTGTCTATAGTTTTTTCGCAGAACATCTTTTATCCAACAATAATCTACCCTACGAGGACGCACTTATGTGGAAGCGTTTACTTCTAGTCACAGCAGTTTCGGCAGCCATGTCGTCTATGGTGATGGCTGCACCCTTAACCGTAGGATTTTCGCAGGTAGGCTCGGAGTCAGGCTGGCGAGCGGCTGAAACCAGCGTTGCGAAAAGCGAAGCTCAAAAACGCGGCATCACGCTGAAAATCGCCGATGGCCAGCAAAAACAAGAGAACCAAATCAAAGCAGTACGCTCCTTTATCGCTCAGGGTGTCGATGCCATCTTCATCGCCCCTGTGGTAGCAACGGGTTGGGAGCCCGTCCTGAAGGAAGCCAAAGATGCTGAAATTCCGGTCTTCCTGCTCGATCGTTCCATCGATGTAAAAGACAAATCTCTCTATATGACCACCGTGACCGCTAACAACATTCTTGAGGGGCAGTTGATTGGTGACTGGCTGGTGAAACAGGTTGATGGCAAGCCGTGTAACGTGGTCGAGCTGCAAGGTACGGTAGGGGCGAGCGTGGCCATCGACCGTAAAAAAGGGTTTGCTGAGGCTATCGCCAACGCGCCAAACATCAAAATCATCCGCTCTCAGTCCGGTGACTTTACCCGCAGTAAGGGCAAAGAAGTCATGGAAAGCTTTATCAAGGCTGAAAACAACGGCAAGAACATCTGTATGGTTTACGCCCATAACGACGACATGGTGATCGGGGCGATTCAGGCCATTAAAGAGGCGGGTCTGAAGCCGGGCAAAGATATCCTCACCGGCTCTATCGACGGCGTACCGGATATCTATAAAGCGATGATGGCAGGTGAAGCGAACGCCAGCGTAGAGCTGACTCCAGACATGGCTGGCCCGGCGTTTGATGCACTCGAAAAGTACAAAAAAGACGGCACGCTGCCTGAGAAACTGACTATCACCAAATCCACACTCTATCTGCCTGATACCGCGAAAGAAGAGTTAGAGAAGAAGAAAAACATGGGCTACTGATGCCCGTCCCCCTCTCCCCTTTGGGGAGAGGGTCAGGGTGAGGGGGACGTTATGACCACAGAACAACACCAGGAGATCCTCCGCACAGAAGGATTAAGCAAATTTTTCCCCGGCGTGAAGGCGCTGGATAACGTCGATTTCAGTCTGCGACGTGGTGAAATCATGGCGTTGCTCGGAGAAAATGGTGCGGGGAAATCGACGCTCATCAAAGCATTAACCGGCGTCTACCATGCCGATCGCGGCACGATCTGGCTTGAGGGCCAGGCAATTTCGCCCAAAAACACCGCCCATGCCCAGCAGTTAGGCATCGGGACGGTCTATCAGGAAGTGAACCTGCTGCCGAATATGTCAGTAGCGGATAATCTGTTCATTGGCCGCGAACCGAAGCGATTTGGCTTGATCCATCGCAAAGAGATGGAAGCGCTGGCGACGCAGTTGATGGCCTCTTATGGTTTTTCGCTGGATGTGCGCGAACCGCTCAACCGCTTCTCTGTGGCGATGCAGCAGATTGTCGCTATTTGTCGCGCCATCGATCTCTCGGCGAAGGTGTTGATCCTGGATGAGCCAACTGCCAGTCTCGATACCCAGGAAGTTGAGATGCTCTTCACCCTGATGCGTCAGTTGCGTGACCAGGGCGTGAGCTTGATCTTCGTGACCCATTTTCTCGATCAGGTGTATGAGGTCAGCGATCGTATTACTGTGCTGCGTAATGGCGGCTTTGTGGGCTGCCGTGAAACCCGCGAGTTGCCGCAAATTGAGCTGGTGAAAATGATGCTGGGTCGTGAACTGGATACCCATGCGCTTCAGCGAGCCGGTCGCACGTTATTAAGTGATAAGCCGGTCGCGGCATTCAGTGACTTCGGTAAAAAAGGGGTCATCTCTCCCTTCAGTCTGGAGGTTCGTCCCGGCGAGATTGTGGGCCTGGCCGGATTGTTAGGGTCAGGGCGCACCGAAACTGCCGAGGTGATCTTCGGGATCAAGCCTGCCGACAGCGGTCGCGCGTTAATTAGAGGCAAGCCGCAAACCCTGCGTTCACCTCATCAGGCATCCTGTCTTGGTGTGGGTTTTTGCCCGGAAGATCGTAAAACGGACGGCATCATTGCCGCCGCGTCGGTGCGGGAAAATATCATTCTGGCCTTACAGGCGCAGCGTGGATGGTTAAGACCGATCCCCCGCAAGGAGCAGAATGCCATTGCCGAGCGTTTTATTCGTCAGCTCGGTATTCGCACGCCGAGCGCGGAACAACCCATTGAGTTTCTCTCCGGTGGTAACCAGCAGAAGGTGCTGCTTTCCCGCTGGCTGCTGACCAAACCCCAGTTTCTGATCCTTGATGAGCCTACGCGCGGTATCGATGTGGGCGCGCATGCAGAGATCATCAGGCTCATTGAAACCTTGTGCGCCGATGGGCTGGCGTTATTGGTCATCTCTTCCGAACTTGAAGAGCTGGTTGGCTATGCCGATCGCGTCATTATTATGCGCGATCGCAAGCAGGTGGCAGAGATCCCGCTGGATAAACTGTCTGTTCCGGCGATCATGAATGCCATTGCGGCATAAGGAGTACCGCGTGATGCCCCGTTCTCTTCCCCAGACTGGAGAGTCAAAGCGCCGCTTTAACTGGCCGACCGGCACGCCGCAGATCGCGGCGCTCTTGCTGGTGCTGCTGGTGGATAGCCTTGTCGCGCCACATTTCTTCCAGATTATTGTGCAGGATGGCCGCCTGTTTGGCAGCCCGATCGACATCTTAAACCGCGCTGCACCTGTCGCGCTGCTGGCAATAGGTATGACGCTGGTGATTGCGACGGGTGGGATCGACCTCTCCGTTGGCGCGGTGATGGCCATCTCTGGTGCGACGGCCGCGTCGATGACCGTGGCCGGGCACAGTTTGCCAGTGGTTCTGCTGGCCGCGTTAGGAACCGGTGTGCTGGCCGGATTATGGAACGGCATTCTGGTGGCGATACTTAAGATCCAGCCGTTTGTCGCAACGCTGATTCTGATGGTGGCCGGTCGCGGAGTGGCGCAATTGATCACCTCCGGGCAGATTGTCACCTTCGATTCTCCCAGCCTTGCGTGGATCGGCAGCGGCAAGCTGTTCTTCTTCCCCACACCGGTCATTATTGCCCTGGTGACGCTGCTGGTGTTCTGGCTTTTCACCCGCAAAACGGCGCTCGGCATGTTTATTGAAGCCGTAGGGATCAACATTCGGGCTGCAAGAAATGCCGGGGTGAATACCCGTCTGATGGTCATGCTGACCTATGTGCTCAGCGGTGTGTGTGCTGCCATTGCCGGTGTGATCGTTGCGGCAGATATTCGCGGTGCGGATGCCAATAACGCCGGATTATGGCTGGAGCTGGATGCGATCCTGGCGGTGGTGATTGGCGGCGGCTCGCTGATGGGAGGCCGCTTCAACCTGCTGTTGTCGGTGATGGGGGCACTCATTATCCAGGGGATGAACACGGGCATTTTGCTTTCCGGCTTCCAGCCAGAGCTGAACCAGGTGGTTAAGGCCGTTGTGGTGCTGATTGTGCTCATCGTCCAGTCGCCGCGGTTTATCAGCCTCATCAAGGGGATTCGTGGTCATGATAAAACGTAATTTGCCATTAATGATTACGCTGGGCGTGTTTGTGCTGGGCTATCTCTATTGCCTGACGCAGTTCCCCGGTTTTGCTTCTACGCGCGTCATCTGCAATATCCTGACGGATAACGCCTTTTTAGGCATTATCGCCGTTGGGATGACCTTCGTGATCCTCTCCGGCGGGATAGATCTCTCCGTGGGCTCTGTGATCGCCTTTACCGGCGTATTTCTGGCGAAAGCGATTGGTTTCTGGGGGATCTCGCCGCTGCTGGCCTTCCCACTGGTGTTAGCGATGGGCTGCGCATTCGGCGCGTTTATGGGGTTGTTGATCGATGCCCTGAAGATCCCGGCGTTTATCATCACGCTGGCGGGGATGTTCTTTCTGCGTGGCGTGAGCTACCTGGTTTCGGAGGAATCGATACCGATCAACCATCCCATTTACGACACGCTCTCAAGCCTGGCCTGGAAAATCCCTGGTGGCGGTCGGTTAAGTGCGATGGGGCTGCTGATGCTCGGTGTCGTGATCATCGGTATTTTTCTCGCGCACCGTACCCGGTTTGGTAATCAGGTTTATGCCATTGGCGGCAGTGCGACCTCGGCAAGCCTGATGGGGATCTCTACCCGCAGTACGACGATCCGCATTTATATGCTTTCGACCGGGCTGGCGACGCTGGCGGGTATTGTGTTCTCCATTTATACCCAGGCGGGCTATGCGCTGGCGGGTGTTGGGGTCGAACTGGATGCCATCGCATCGGTGGTGATCGGCGGGACGCTGCTCAGCGGGGGGGTAGGAACGGTGCTGGGCACGCTGTTTGGCGTGGCGATCCAGGGGCTGATCCAGACCTACATTAACTTCGACGGAACGCTCAGTTCGTGGTGGACGAAAATTGCCATTGGCATTCTGCTGTTCATTTTTATTGCGCTGCAGCGAGGTCTGACGGTGCTTTGGGAGAACCGCCAAAGCTCGCCTGTTACACGCGTCAGCACATCAGCAACAAAGTTATAACACCATGAATTTGCTTAAAGTCTAAACATTTTCCGGTAGCGGCCGATACTCTTTTTTTATGCCCAGAAATATCTCGCTACCGGAAATAACATCATGCTTAAAACGCTATCGATTCGTACCGGCTTGCTTTCGTTACTGGCCGTTATGACCCTTCTGCTGCTGATTGTCAGCGGCATTGGCATTTATGCCCTCACACAGAGTTCTTCCTCACTCCAGCGCATCAATCACCTTCAGGGTGAGCAAATGGTGCAGCTGAATTCTGGCTATACGTTGATCCTGCGCGCGCGCAATGAAGCGGGTCAGGCCGTTCGTATGATGGAGATCGGCATGCTGGACGATGCCGCCAAATCCGTTAAAAACATTAATCAGGAAGTTGCTCAGGCGCAGAAAACGCTGAAAGGTGTGATTGATGGCGGTGTTGCGGATACGGAGGGGCAGCAACTGCTGGGCAAGGTTGCGACCAGCTTTGCGGCGTATAACGAGCAGGGGATCAATCCAATGCTTACCGCTCTGAATCAGCAAAGTGCTGATAGCTATTACGATCTGCTGGAGAACAAGCTGATCCCGGTGGCGAAACAGTTTGATAATGATATGCAGACGTTCCAGGCGTGGAGTGAAGCGCGTGGTAAGGCGGAAGTGAGCGCCGTGCAGTCGAGCAAAACTCGCGTGCTGATCCTGATTATCGTCGCGGCGTTGTTGACGGCGGGGATTATTGTGCTGGCCTGGCTGGTGCTGCGCCATATGCTGCTCAAGCCCCTGTCGGACTCGATTTCACAGCTGGAGCACGTTGCCGCAGGTGACTTAACGCACACCCTGAATGCCCCTGCGAGCCAGGAGTTCAACCGTCTGAACACGGCGATTGAGGAGATGCGTCAGTCATTGATGAATTCGGTGTTGCGCGTGCGCGATGCCAGTTCTCAGATTGATACCGGCAGCCGGGAACTGACTGCTGGCAATATCAACCTTGCCCAGCGGACGGAATCTACGGCGACATCACTGGAGCAGACGGCGGCCAGCATGGAAGAGATTACCGCCACGGTGAAACAAAACGCGGATAACGCCGAGCAGGCGCATCAGATGGCGAAGTCGGTTTCCGACACCGCCGATCACGGTAGCGAAATGGTTTGCTACGTGATTGAGAAAATGCGCGATATCTCCGGTAGCTCTGCGCGTATTGCCGACATCCTGAGCGTTATCGACGGTATCGCCTTCCAGACCAATATCCTTGCACTCAACGCCTCCGTTGAAGCGGCACGTGCGGGTGAGCAGGGGCGCGGCTTTGCGGTTGTTGCCGGGGAAGTTCGCAATCTGGCCAGCCGAAGTGCCGATGCAGCGAAAGAGATCCGCACACTGATCAGCGATTCTCAAACCCACGTGAATGAAGGTAGCGAACTCGCACAGCAGGCGGGTGAAACGATGGATGAAATTGCGACCGAAGTGCTGCGCATGACCAAACTGATGCGTGAGATCGCCACGGCATCGCAGGAACAAAGCCGGGGTATTGAGCAGGTGAATATCGCTGTGAATCAGATGGACGAAACCGCACAGCAAAATGCGGCGCTGGTACAACAGTCTTCAGCTGCAACGCGTTCGCTCGAAGATCAGTCACGCGAACTGATGGAAGCTATGTCATCCTTCAAGCTGACGGCACAATCTGCCTGACGGTAATAGCAACCCCTGTGGCGTTACCGACCAGGGGTTATATCGGTGCAGAATTCACTGCACCGATATTGTCATGAATATCGCCCATTAATATTTCCAGCGAGTGGGTTAAGGCCAGTGCTTTATCGGTAGGCTCCAGGTATAAACCTTTACGAAGAAATAGCGGCTCGTCAAAGAGCTGATTAAAGCGTTTTAATGCAAGACTCACCGCCGGACGCGACATCTCCAGTCGTACTGAGGCTTTGGCCATACTGCCGCATCTCACCACTTCAATAAAAACAGGAATAAGATTTAAGTCGATACCGGTATTTGCACGGGAAAAGTTTTTCATCACGATTATGCTCAGCGAAATATTTAAGAAACTGTTCAGAAATAATGCGTGAGTGAGTCGAGATATTAAAGCGCGATTTTTATATTCATTTATACGTTAAAATATATAAATGAAAAGGGAGCCAGACTGGCTCCCTCTCTTTTACCAAGCCCAGTTACAGCGTTATCACTGTTTCCGGGGATTCATTCGTTTACCGCTTTGACGCAGCCTGAATGAGGTTGTGCTGGTGTTCGTCATGCGTCGGGGAATTCGCGGATGAAGCGTTCAACGTCTTCAACCATATGATCATTACCCACAAAGAACGAACGGCGCTGGTGCAGGCTTTCCGGAGTGATATCCAGAATACGCTCTTTACCATCACTGGCTTTACCGCCGGCCTGTTCAGCCAGGAACGCCATCGGATTGCACTCGTACAGCAAACGCAGTTTCCCTTCCGGGTGGCTGGCGGTGCTTGGATAGAGGTAAATGCCACCTTTCAACAGGTTACGATGGAAGTCTGCCACCAGAGAACCGATATAACGGGAGGTATACGGGCGCTGGGTGGATTTATCTTCTTCCTGGCAGAATTTGATGTACTTCTTCACACCATTCGGGAACTTGATGTAGTTGCCTTCATTGATGGAGTAAGTGCTGCCTTTCTGCGGATAACGCATACGCTCCTGGCAAAGGCAGAAGACCCCCAGTGACGGATCGTAGGTAAAGGCATGCACGCCGCACCCGGTGGTATAAACCAGCATGGTGGACGAACCATACACGACGTATCCGGCAGCAACTTGTTTGCTGCCCGGTTGCAGGAAATCTTCTTCAGTAACCGGTGTGCCAACAGGTGTGACGCGACGATAAATGGAGAAAATTGTGCCGACAGAAACGTTAACGTCGATGTTAGAGGAGCCATCCAGCGGGTCCATCAGTACAACGTATTTTGCGTGTTCGCAGCCTTCGAAAACGACAATTTCATCTTCTTCTTCAGAGGCGATACCCGCAACGATGTCGCGTGCGCGCAGTGCAGCTTTCAGTTTTTCATTCGCGAACAGGTCGAGTTTTTGTTGCACCTCGCCCTGAACGTTTTCGGCACCGCTTGCACCCAGGATATCGACCAGACCGGCCTTGTTGATATCACGGTGGATGATCTTAGCGCCCAGCTTTATTGCCGACAGCAAAGCAGTGAGCTCACCCGTAGCATGAGAAAACTCGTGCTGCTTTTCGACAATAAATTCACCTAACGTTTTCATAACACTTTCCCTGCATTTTATGTTGAGTAAAGCGATCGTATGTTCAGTAAAACGGCTGACGTCCAACAATCTTAACAAACATTCAAATATTAGCGCAGAGGTGAATCGCGCCAGCAAAATACGGATTTACCTGAAATGCGTTTCGCTGCCGCTGACATGTGAGTAAAATGTGCACCACATTGAAGAGGGATAGTGACGTATGCGCATTCATATATTGGGGATTTGTGGCACTTTCATGGGCGGGCTGGCAATGCTGGCGCGCTCTCTGGGCCATGAAGTGACAGGTTCGGACGCCAATGTGTATCCACCGATGAGCACGCTTCTGGAGAAGCAAGGGATCGCCCTTATTCAGGGATATGATGCCAGCCAACTGGATCCGCAGCCGGATCTGGTCATCATTGGCAACGCCATGACCCGAGGCAATCCGTGTGTTGAAGCGGTCCTGGAACGCAACATTCCGTACATGTCTGGCCCACAGTGGTTGCATGATTTCGTGCTGCGTGACCGCTGGGTGCTGGCGGTTGCCGGTACGCACGGCAAAACCACTACCGCCGGTATGGCAACCTGGATCCTGGAAGCCTGTGGCTACAAGCCCGGCTTTGTGATTGGCGGTGTGCCGGGCAATTTCGACGTTTCTGCACGTCTGGGCGATAGCCCGTTCTTTGTGATCGAAGCTGACGAGTACGACTGTGCGTTCTTTGATAAGCGCTCCAAGTTTGTTCACTACTGCCCGCGTACGCTGGTCCTCAACAACCTTGAGTTTGATCACGCCGATATCTTTGACGACCTGAAAGCCATCCAGAAACAGTTCCACCATCTGGTGCGAATTGTTCCGGGCCAGGGTCGCATCATCCTGCCGGAGAACGATATTAACCTGAAGCAGACGATGGCGATGGGGTGCTGGAGCGAGCAGGAGCTGGTGGGTGAACAAGGTCACTGGCACGCGAGAAAACTCAATACGGATGCCTCTGAGTGGGAAGTGCTGCTCGATGGCGAAAAAGTAGGTGAGGTGAAGTGGGGCCTGGTCGGCGAGCACAACATGCACAATGGCCTGATGGCGATTGCAGCCGCGCGTCATGTCGGGGTTCAACCTGCGGATGCGGCCGACGCGCTGGGGTCATTTGTGAATGCCCGCCGCCGTCTGGAGCTGCGTGGCGAGGCCAACGGCGTGACGGTGTTTGATGACTTTGCGCATCACCCAACCGCGATCCTCGCAACGCTTGCCGCCCTGCGCGGTAAAGTGGGTGGAACCGCACGCATTCTGGCGGTACTGGAGCCTCGCTCAAACACCATGAAGATGGGGATCTGCAAAGACGATCTCGCCCCGTCTTTAGGGCGTGCAGACGAAGTGTTCCTGTTGCAACCGCAGCATATTCCGTGGCAAGTCGCTGAAGTCGCAGAGGCGTGCGTCCAGCCAGCACACTGGAGTGCAGACGTGGATACGTTAGCGGATATGGTGGTGAAAACGGCTCAGCCAGGCGATCACATACTGGTTATGAGCAACGGTGGTTTTGGTGGTATTCATCAAAAACTGCTGGATGGCCTGGCGAAGAAAGCCGAGGCCGCCGCAGAGTAATTCCCTCACCCTGACCCTCTCCCCAAAGGGGCGAGGGAAATTGAACACTCTCTCCCCTTTGGGGAGAGGGCTGTGGGTGAGGGGGAACAGGCGTTCCCGACCTTACTCGTCGTTCTCAGACAGCTCGCGCAGATACTGGAAAATCAGACGCGCAGATTTTGGCGGCTTATTCCCCTCTTTCTCTTTCTTCGCATTACGGATAAGCGAACGCAGTTGCTGGCGGTCGGCGTCTGGCCACAGATTTAATACCTCAGGCACAGCATCATCGCCTTGTTCAATCAGACGATCGCGGATCTGCTCAAGCTTATGGAACAGCGCAACCTGCTGGTTGTGGCGGTTTTTCAGCTTGTCCAGTGCCTGGCGGATAGGTTCCACATCGCGCTGGCGCAACATTTTACCGATCAACTGAAGCTGGCGGCGACGGCCTTCTTTCTTGATACGCTGTGCCAGTTCAATGGCGGCACGCAGATCGGGGTCGAGCGGGAGTTTATCCAGCGCGTTTTTCCCCAGTTCTACCATTTCCGCACCAAGCTGTTTTAACTCTTCGGCGTCGCGTTTAATTTCACTTTTACTGACCCAGATGATTTCATCATCTTCGTCTTCGATGTCATCACCGGGAACGTCGTCGAGCCAGTCTTCGGGCTGCTTAGTCATGTCAGGCTCCTTAAAAAAAGAGGCTAATGTTACCAGTTAAGATGCGCACTGAAAAACGGTTCTCTGATAGACTTCAGTTAACTCTCTCTTACAGTATGGCATTTGCGATGAAAGTAACCTCACAAGTTGAAGCGCAGCGTAAGATTCTGGAAGAAGCGGTATCCACAGCGCTGGCGCTCGCTTCAGGCAAATCAGATGGCGCTGAAGTAGCAGTAAGCAAAACCACCGGCATCAGCGTGAGTACCCGCTATGGTGAAGTGGAGAATGTTGAATTCAACAGTGATGGGGCGCTTGGGATCACGGTTTATCACCAGAATCGCAAAGGTAGCGCGTCATCCACTGACCTCAGTCCGGACGCGATTGCCCGTACCGTTCAGGCGGCGCTGGACATTGCGCGTTACACCTCCCCCGACCCTTACGCAGGCGTAGCCGATAAAGAACTGCTGGCGTTCGATGCGCCGGATCTGGACTTGTTCCATCCGGCGGAGGTCACGCCGGATGAGGCCATCGAGCTGGCGGCTCGTGCAGAGCAAGCGTCTTTGAAAGCGGATAAACGTATCACCAATACCGAAGGCGGTAGCTTCAATAGCCATTATGGCATCAAAGTGTTTGGCAACAGCCACGGCATGTTGCAAGGCTACTGCTCGACCCGCCACTCGCTTTCCAGCTGTGTGATTGCTGAAGAGAATGGCGATATGGAACGTGATTACGCCTACACCATTGGGCGTGCGCTCGCTGATTTGCAGTCTCCAGAGTGGGTTGGGGCGGAATGCGCGCAACGCACGCTTTCACGCTTGTCGCCACGCAAACTCTCAACCATGAAAGCCCCGGTTATTTTTGCCAATGAAGTGGCAACCGGCCTGTTTGGCCACCTGGTCGGGGCGATTGCCGGTGGCGCGGTATACCGTAAATCCACGTTCCTGCTGGATGCGCTGGGAACACAAATTCTGCCGGAATGGCTGACCATTGAAGAGCACCCGCATCTGCTGAAAGGGCTGGCATCGACGCCGTTCGACAGCGAGGGCGTGCGTACTGAACGTCGAGACATCATTAAAGACGGTGTGCTGACGCAGTGGCTGCTGACCAACTACTCGGCACGCAAACTGGGGCTGAAAAGTACCGGTCACGCGGGCGGTATCCATAACTGGCGCATTGAGGGTCAGGGGCTGAGCTTCGAGCAGATGCTGAAAGAGATGGGAACGGGTCTGGTGGTGACTGAACTGATGGGCCAGGGTGTGAGCGGCATTACCGGGGATTATTCTCGCGGCGCAGCTGGTTTCTGGGTCGAAAACAGTGAAATTCAGTATCCGGTGAGCGAAATTACGATTGCCGGTAACTTAAAAGATATGTGGCGCAATATTGTCACGGTCGGTAACGATATTGAAACACGTAGCAATATACAGTGTGGTTCAGTTCTGTTGCCGGAGATGAAAATCGCCGGCCAGTAATACTTGTCAAAGCGTTATTAATAATAAAAAAGGAAGTGAGCAATGCGTAAACACCTGTTAGCGATCGTCGCAGCTTCAACGCTGGTTCTTGGCTCTTCTGCGTTTGCTGCCGATCTTGAAGATAATATGGACACCCTCAGTGCCAATCTGAAAGTGGTACAGAAAACGGATAATGCGACGGAAATGAAAGACGCATTAACCAAAATGCGTGCAGCGGCACTGGATGCCCAGAAAGCCACGCCGCCAAAACTGGAAAGCCAGGCAGCAGACAGCGCGGAGATGAAAGATTATCGCCACGGCTTTGATGTGCTGGTCGGCCAGATCGACGGTGCACTGAAACTGGCTAATGAAGGCAAAGTGAAAGAGGCGCAGGCGGCGGCTGACCAGTTTGTCACGACCCGCAACACCTATCACAAGAAATACCGTTAACAGGCCGTTGCGCCTGACGAAATACGAAAACGAGGGCAATATGCCCTCGTTTTTTTTCGCAACGTAATAAGTAAACCCTATCGCTGTCACATTTCTGCGACGCTGTGCCTGAACCTATTCGTTTTCCTCTCCTCCATTTTCCCGGGTGATTACGTGATATTCATCACGCAAATCTAGCGATATGTAATCATTTGGTGCATTTATGTGGCACAGATCACTGCTGCCGCTTTCCTTTCCACTTCGAAGTGGAAAACAACTCGCTACAAACAATGAACCGCCAACGTTAGTTTTATCCCAGAGCCATTAACGGGGTAAGACGAGTGATTAACGGAGCGGTAATGAACGAGGTTGGGGAACAAGCAGCACACATTGAGCAACTCGCTGACACCATGCTTAAGCAGGTTTATGCCCTGCTTGCCCGCCACAACATCATCCCCAATGCAGTACAGGAACAGATGCTCACTTCCCACGTCCGCGCGATGGCACACCGGTCTGTGACCGGCGAGCCGCTGCCGGAAGTTGAAGCGGATCTGTTTGACGAAATTTCACCAGATTCAATGCGGCTGGCCAGAGAAGTGGTCGCGCAGTTTGGCAACCTTCCTGATGAAGAGGCCTGGCTGCTCTCCGTTCATTTTGAAGTCGCAAAAGACAACCTTTAAGGAGCAACACATGGAACAGATTACAGTCGTGATTGGCGATCGCCTGGGCAAAGGCCAGAAAGTGGCTGCCGGTGTGGAAAAAGCAGGTGGACGTGCGGTTGTCGTACCGGGTGTCGCAGCAGATATGAAACTGGGTGACGTGATGAAAGCGGAAAACGCCACTTTCGGCATCTCCTTCTGCGGCAGTGGCGGTGCGGGTGCGATCACTGCGCAAACCAAATATGGCTACAAAGCCAAATACGGTATGCGTTCCGTGGAAGAGGGCATAACGGCCATCAACGAAGGCTGCAACGTGCTGGGCTTTGGCTTTATGGATAAAGAAGAGCTGGGCGAGCGTCTGGTGCAGGCGTGGCAGAAGAAACACGGCGCGTAAGCATGAAAGAACAATTCACTACCACGGTGCGGGTGAAAGGAAAAGGCGACGCCAAAGCGCGCGCCTTTGCCGATGCACTCAACCATGTTCAGGCCGCGGTGATGAAATCTTCACCGCATATCTTACTGCGTATTGAGCCACAGGACGTGCAGGTTGTTCAGGCGCAAGAAGCGGTGCGCAAAGAAGCCTTTCTGTTTTTCTTTTTGCGCCGGGAAAGACGTACATACAGCGTGGAGCTGGATGTGACCGTCAACGTGACTGCCATCAATCTCGACCAGGTGGACTTCGTCACGCAACGCTGATTATTCATAAAAGGGCAGACTGATGTTCTTAATTATATTAATAAAATCGCTCATTATCGGCGGCCTGGTGGGCGTCGGTGTGGGGGCCGGGGCTGCACGCATGTTTCATGCGCCTACCACACAGGGTATGGGCGCGTTTCGTACGTTGGGGGAGCTGAACTCCTGTGAAGGCGATCCGGCGTCTCATTTCTCCTTTGGGTTAGGTTTCTTCTTTAACGCCTGGGCATCTTCGGTGGCGGCAGGTGCGTTTACTCAGGACGTTGACCACCGCATCATCCCGAACTGGGGCGCAGCGGCATTGATGGTCAAAAACCGTAATGTCGGTGAAACCCTGCACGACCCACGTAAAATGGCGATTGCCTGCGGCATCATCGGCATGATTGTCGTCACCTTCCTTAACCTGACCGCCTCCTCCGTACCGGCTGCGCTTCAGGTGACCGCCGTTAAGGTACTGGTTCCTGCCGCAAACCTGCTGGTGAACACCGTCATGCCGGTGATCTTCTGGCTGGCCGCTATCGATGCGGGCAAAAAATCGGGCTTCTGGGCGACCGTCTTTGGTGGCGCTGCGCAGCTGATTATGGGGAACGCCGTTCCGGGTCTGGTTCTGGGCATCCTGATTGGTAAAGGTGTGGAAGAGAGTGGCTGGAACCACGTCACCAAAGTGATGATGGCCGCGATTGTTCTGCTGTTTGTGCTGAGCGGTTTCTTCCGTGGTTTCGACATGAAGATGATCGAATCTTTCCACCTGACCGTGCCGAACTGGCTCGATCTTATCCATAGCTCGCTCAGCGGCAAATAACAGGGGCCTCGAAATGGAACAGAATAAAGGTTTTTGGTATGCCGACTGGTCGTTCCCGATCTTCGTTGGCCTGCTCTCCTCCGGCGTGTTTGCCGGGACGCACATGTACTACCTCTACGGCATCGGCGCGTTTAACGAAGTGGCCTTCGTCGCCATGTTAAAAGCGGGGATTGATACCGGTGCTTACGGCGCGGTCGCCGCGTTCGGTGCGAGCTTCCTGTTTGCCCGTATTATCGAAGGTTCTCTGGTCGGGATCCTGGATATCGGCGGGGCGATTCAGACCGGTGTGGGCTTAGGTGTGCCGGCGCTGCTGCTGGGCGCGGGGATCATGTTCCCGGTGACAAACTTTATTGCCTCGCTGATTACCGGCCTGGTGATTGGTCTGGCCATTGGTTACGTCATTATCCTGGCGCGTAAGTTTACCATCAATCAGAGCAACTCCACCTATGGGGCAGACGTGATGATGGGCGCGGGTAATGCATCTGGTCGCTTCCTCGGGCCGTTGATTATCCTCAGTGCGATGACCGCGTCGATCCCTATCGGCATTGGTTCACTGGCAGGTGCTCTATTGTTCTACATCTGGCAGAAGCCGATTACCGGTGGCGCTATCCTCGGTGCAATGCTTCTGGGTTGGTTGTTCCCGGTCGCGCTTTGACCTTCAGCGGGCGCGTATGCGCCCGTCTTATCAGGAGATACCCATGTTTGATTTACTCCTGCGCCGTGCGCGCCTTACCGACGATACCCTGACCGATATCGCCATCCAGGACGGGAAAATCGCGGCGCTTGGTGAGATTGATGCGCCCGCCCACAAAACCGTTGAGCTTAATGGTGAAGTGTTCGTCAGCGCAGGCTGGATTGACTCCCATGTTCACTGCTACCCGAACTCCCCGATTTACCACGACGAGCCAGACAGCGTCGGTATCGCCACGGGTGTCACCTCTGTGGTTGACGCAGGAAGTGCCGGGGCGGATGACGTGGACGATTTCTACGCCATCACCCGCAAAGCGTCGACAGATGTCTTTGCCTTACTGAACATCTCCCGCGTGGGCCTGATTGCCCAAAACGAACTGGCCAATATGGATAACATCGACGCCGACGCGGTAAAACAGGCGGTCAAACGCCACCCTGATTTTATCGTTGGCCTGAAAGCGCGCATGAGCAGCAGCGTGGTTGGTGAAAACGGCATTACGCCGCTGGAACGGGCCAAAACCATTCAGAAAGAGAACGGCGACCTGCCGCTGATGGTGCACATTGGCAACAACCCGCCAAACCTCGACGAAATCGCCGAATTGCTGAGTTCCGGGGACATCATCACCCACTGCTATAACGGCAAACCCAACCGCATCCTGACGCCGTCAGGTGAATTGCGGGCGTCGATCACCTCAGCGCTGAAACGCGGCGTGCGTCTGGATGTGGGACACGGTACGGCGAGCTTCAGCTTTGAAGTGGCAAAACGCGCCATCGCGATGGGGATCCTGCCGCACACCATCAGCTCAGATATCTATTGTCGTAACCGCATTAATGGCCCGGTAGGTAGCCTCGCCAGCGTGATGTCGAAATTCCTCGCCATCGGGATGTCGTTACCACAGGTGATTGAATGCGTCACCGCGAATGCCGCTGACGGTCTGCGTCTGACGCACAAAGGCCGTATTCAGCCTGGCCTGGATGCTGATCTGACACTTTTTACCGTCAAACGCCAGTCGACGCTGCTGGTGGATGCGGAAAACGACAGCCTGCAGGCTGACCATATTCTGATGCCGCTTGCCGCCATTCGCGCGGGCAAGGGCTACATGACCGAACAAGGGAGCACGGAACATGCCTTCGATTTTTGAGAAATACCATTTAAAACAGGTTATTAACACCTCAGGTCGCATGACGGCGCTGGGCGTTTCTACCCCTCGTCCGGAAGTTGTACAGGCGGCGATGGACGGCATGAACCAGTACTTTGAAATGAAAGATCTGGTGAACAAAACCGGCGAATACATTGCGAAACTGCTGGATGTCGAAGGGGCGACCGTCGTCTCGTGCGCGTCGGCGGGTATTGCGCAGTCGGTGGCGGCGGTGCTGGTAAAAGACAGCGACTGGCTGCTGGAAAATTTGCACGTGACTCCTGTTGAGAACAACGAAATCGTGTTGCCGAAAGGCCACAACGTGAACTTCGGTGCGCCGGTCGGGACGATGGTTACTTTGGGCGGAGGCAAGCTGGTGGAAGCGGGTTACGCTAACGAATGCTCTGCCGATCAACTGGCGGCGGCGATCACCCCACGTACCGCGGCAATCCTCTATATCAAGTCTCACCACTGTGTGCAGAAAAGTATGCTCAGCGTGGAGCAAGCGGCGGTGGTCGCCCGTAAGCACGATCTGCCACTGATCGTCGATGCCGCAGCGGAAGAAGATCTGCATGTGTACTACCGTTCCGGCGCTGACCTGGTGATCTACAGCGGCGCGAAAGCGATTGAAGGGCCAACCAGCGGGCTGGTTATCGGTAAAACGCAGTACGTTGAGTGGGTGAAACGCCAGTCAGCAGGGATTGGTCGCGCAATGAAAGTGGGTAAAGAGGGCATCCTTGGGCTGACCTGCGCCATCGAACATTACCTGACGGCCACCAAAGAAAGTGGCGCAGAAATGGTGGCGAAGATGACGCCGTTTATCAATGCCATCAATACCTTAAATGGCGTTGCTGCGCGCGTGGTCTGGGATAGCGCTGGTCGCGATATCGCCCGCACTGAAATCAAATTCGACGAAGCCACGACGGGCGTGGGCACTGGGGATGTTGTAGCGAAACTGAAGCAGGGTGAATACGCCATCTATTTCCGTGGCTATAAAGCCAACGAAGGGATTATCGAAGCGGATGTGCGCAGCGTGACAGCGGATCAGCTAAACATTGTGTACCGCCGTATTAGCGAAGTATTAGGACAGGAGAAAACTGCATGAAACTGACCCCCAATTTTTACCGTGACCGCGTCTGCCTGAATGTGCTGGCAGGTTCAAAAGCGAATGCCAGTGCCATTTACGAGGCGGCTGAAGGTCATGTGCTGGTGGGTGTGCTCTCCAAAAATTACCCGGATGTCACCAGTGCGGTTGCCGATATGCGTGAATATGCGGCGCTGATTGATAATGCGCTCTCCGTGGGGCTTGGCGCGGGCGATCCGAACCAGTCGGCCATGGTGAGTGAAATTTCCCGTCAGGTGCAGCCGCAGCATGTCAACCAGGTGTTCACTGGCGTAGCAACCAGCCGCGCACTGTTGGGGCAGAACGAATCGGTAGTGAATGGTCTGGTGTCGCCCACCGGAACGGTGGGCATGGTGAAAATCTCGACCGGCCCGTTGAGCAGTGCCGCGCCAGATGGAATTGTCCCGGTAGAGACGGCCATTGCTCTGTTGAAGGATTTCGGCGGCAGCTCCATCAAATATTTCCCCATGGGCGGCCTGAAATGCCGTGATGAGTATAAAGCAGTGGCAGAAGCCTGCGCCCGTCACGATTTCTGGCTGGAGCCGACGGGGGGGATCGATCTGGAAAACTATGAAGCGATCCTGCAAATCGCGCTGGATGCGGGCGTGAGCAAAATCATTCCGCATATTTACAGCTCGATTATCGACAAAGCCAGCGGAGATACGCGTCCGGAAGATGTCCGTACGCTGCTGGCGATGACGAAGATGCTGGTGAAATAAAGCTAAACCTTACCCCTCATCCTCTTCCTTTGGGAAGGGGGAGGGGAACACACCGCACAAACCTGAAGGAGCCACCATGCACACCCGTAACCTGCTTGTTGCTTCACTCTCTTTACTGGCTACCGCCGCTGTCGCCCAGACGCAGTTTGCCTGGGTGGGGACCTATAATCCGAACGGTGAAGGGTTGTACCGTTTTACCGTCGATCCGCAAACCGGTGCACTCGCGAACAAAACCCTGGTAAGTAAACTGCCGAACGCCGCGCAACTTACGGTATCGCACGACGGTAAGACGCTTTATGTAGCAAGCGAAGTGGAGCAGGGCGTGGTGCAGGCGCTTCATGTGGGCGATAACGGTGACCTGACTGAGCTTAATCAGGTGGCATCCGGCGGGGCTGGGCCGGTTTATCTTTCCCTTACGCCAAACGGTCAACACCTGCTGGTGGCGAACTACGTCAGTGGATCGATTGCCGTGTTGCCGATCAAGGCCAATGGCAGTCTGGGCGAGGCAACGGATACGCACCAGGATCAGGGCGAGCAGGGTGCAGCAAAACCGGAAGCCGCGGCGGAAGGGAGCTTTGCCATCAGCGATCATAACGGGCCGCATGCGCATATGATCGCCGCCGATCCGAGTGGGAAATATGTTTTTTCCACCGATCTTGGGTTGGATCGGATCTACCAGTATCGATTCGACGATCGGAGCGGAAAATTAACCCCGAACGATCCACCGTTTATTGACGCGTCCTCAAAAGGGGCCGGACCTCGTCACTTTGTTTTTACCCCGAAAGGCGATGGCCTGTGGCTGATTAACGAAGAGGCGTCCACTCTCACTCATTACGCCGTGGATAAACACTCCGGTACGCTGAAAGAGGGCAAAACGCTCTCTGCTTTGCCGAAGGCGTATAAAGGGACGAGTTTTGCCGCCGGGCTGGTATTAAGTGAGGACGGCAAGCAACTGTATGTTGCCAACCGTTTGCATAACAGCATCGGGCACTTTACCGTAACGGCGGATGGCACACTGACGCATCAGGATGATGTCTGGACACGAGGTGATTATCCACGCTCGCTGACTCTGGATAAGCAGGGCCAATGGCTGTACGTCATGAATCAGCGTAGCGATAACATCACCCGTTTTCGCGTAACGCAGGACGGCGCGCTAAGCTTTGAGCCAGACTATATCCCGGTTGGCAGCCCATCCCAGATGATCATTTCACCTGCACCTTAAGCGGTAAGAGGACTCACTCGTGCGATTTCCGAACCAACGTTTAGCGCAACTTTTCGATCTGTTGCAAAACGAAACGCTGCCACAGGATGAACTGGCGCAGCGGCTGTCGGTCTCCACGCGTACCGTCCGGGCCGATATCACCGCTCTGAATGCGCTGCTGGCAAGCCACGGCGCACAGTTTATTCTGAGCCGTGGCAACGGTTATCAACTCAAAATTGACGATGCCGCGCGCTATCAGCTATTACAAGATTCCCACCCGCGCGCGCTGCGTATTCCGCGTACTGGCCCTGAGCGCGTGCACTATCTGGTGGTGCGTTTTCTGACGTCGGCCTTCTCCCTTAAGCTTGAAGATCTGGCGGATGAGTGGTTTGTCAGTCGTGCGACGCTGCAAAATGATATGGCAGAGGTGCGCGAGTGGTTTAACCGTTATCACCTGACGCTGGAAACGCGCCCACGCCACGGAATGAAACTGTTTGGCAGCGAGATGGCAACCCGTGCCTGTCTTACCGATTTGCTCTGGACGCTGGCACAGCAGGACAGCCTGAACCCGCTGGTGACCGAAGTGGCGTTGAACGTGGGTGTACCTGAGCAGATGGTGACAGTGTTACACGATGTGCTGACGCGCCACCATATTCGCCTTACCGATGAAGGTGAACTGTTCGTGCGCCTCTATTGCGCGGTATCGGTGAGGCGGATTAGCGAAGGCTACCCGCTGCCAGAATTTCACGCGGAGGATGTGGAAGAGAACGTACGTGAAGCCGCGAAGGATATTGCCGTAACCATCCAGCAACTGGCAGGCAAAGCGCTTTCGCCATCGGAAGAGAGCTGGCTGTGCGTGCACATTGCCGCGCGCCAGATCCAGGAGATCGCCCCAAGCGCCATCAACGCCGATGACGATGAAGCGCTGGTCAATTACATCCTGCGCTACATCAATACCCACTATAACTACAACCTGCTCAGCGATGAGCAGCTGCATGCGGACTTGCTCACGCATATTAAAACCATGATCACCCGCGTGCGGTATCAAATCATGATCCCCAACCCGCTGCTGGATAACATCAAACAGCACTACCCGATGGCGTGGGATATGACGCTGGCAGCAGTCTCAAGCTGGGGTAAATACACGCCGTATGTGATCAGTGAAAACGAGATCGGTTTTCTGGTGCTGCATATCGGTGTGGGACTGGAGCGTCACTACAACATTGGCTACCAGCGCCAGCCGCGTGTGTTGCTGGTGTGTGATGCCGGTAACGCGATGGTACGCATGATTGAGGCGGTGCTGCAGCGCAAGTATCCACAAATTGAGGTAACGCGAACGCTCACTTTGCGTGAATACGAGCAGGCGGAGACCCTGAGTGAGGACTTTGTTATCTCCACGGCGCGGATCAGCGAGAAAGCGAAACCGGTGGTGATGATTGCGCCGTTCCCGACGGATTATCAGCTGGAGCAGATTGGCAAGTTGGTGCTGGTGGACAGAACCCGCCCGTGGATGCTGGAAAAATACTTCGACGCGGCCCATTTTCGGATCATCGACAAGCCGGTTGACCAGCAAACCTTGTTCCTGGAGCTCTGTTCACAGCTGGAAGCTGAAGGGTTTGTCGGCGCGGAGTTCCTTGATTCGGTTGTTGAGCGTGAGGCTATCGTCAGTACTATGCTGGGTGAGGGTATTGCGCTGCCTCACTCACTCGGCCTGCTGGCGCAAAAAACGGTGGTTTACACCGTTCTGGCTCCGCAAGGCATTCAGTGGGGCGATGAAACCGCACATGTGATCTTCCTGCTTGCCATCAGTAAAAGCGAGTACGAAGAGGCGATGGCGATTTACGATATTTTCGTCACTTTCTTGCGGGAACGCGCGGTGACACGGCTTTGCGGATGCAGGGATTTTGCAGAGTTTAAAACCGTGTCGGTCGAGTGTTTGAGCCGGTTTTGAGAGGTGTTATCCAGAATTAGATGTAATGCTAAACTGCATTACACGTCCCATTCTACCGGAGGCATAATGGCCACGCTTAACGTCCGTCTGGATGACAAACTCAAAAACGAGGCTTATGCCGTGCTGGAAAAACTCAATATCACGCCGACAGAGGCGGTGCGCTTGCTGTTTCAGTATGTCGCTGAAACAGGGCGGATGCCGGTGAAAACCGTCACGATCAGCGACAGTGAAGATGCTCTGATTCAGACCGTCCGGGAGAGACTGGTCAGTCCGAAAAAGGGAATTAAGGTCAGTCTGGATGACTTATGATCTGGTATTCGACCTAAGGGCGTTAAAGGAGTGGCATAAGCTGAGCGATACAGTAAAAGCCCAGTTTAAGAAGAAACTTGCTGATGTGTTGGTAAACCCCAGAGTGGAATCGGCCCGCCTGCATGGTCTGCCCGATTGCTACAAAATAAAACTCAAATCCCAGGGTTATCGTTTGGTTTATCAGGTTCAGGACAACGTTATAACGGTATTTGTCATCGCCATTTGGAAACGTGAGAAATCAGCCGTTTATCATGACGCAAACAAACGGCTTTAGCGTTTAACGCAAATGGTGCACGACCTGATTGCTGCTTCCTCGCCAGATCAGTGCCGGATCTTTTAAATCCTGCACAAACTTGCCGTCGACCAGCACGTTGATCAGATCCACCACCTCCATTTGTGCGGCGTTCAGCTCATCCAGCTTGTAGCCCGTCCACACCCAGATGTCCTTTCCCGCACACTCGCGGCGGATACGTTTAACCAGCTTCAGAATTTCCGGCACGTTTTGTGGATGAAGCGGGTCACCGCCTGAAAGGGAAATTCCCTGGCGGTGAATACGTGTGTCGTTCAGATCGTTGATGATCCGGTCTTCCACCTCTTTGGTGAACGGCATTCCGGAATTTAAACGCCAGGTGCTTTTGTTGTAGCAACCGGGGCATTCATGCACGCACCCTGAAACAAACAGGGTACAACGCGTTCCAGGACCGTTGACGATGTCGACGGGGTAGTATTGATGGTAATTCATAGCGTTAACCTGATGCCCTCACCCCGGCCCTCTCCCACCGGGAGAGGGAGAAAACTGGAGTCAGGCTTAACAATGTGCTCGATCGGTCCCCTCTCCCTTGAGGGAGAGGGGTAGGGCGAGTGGGAGAACCCTGTGCAGAACTTAACCGATCTGCCCGTTCCCTAAATGTTTCACGCGACGTTTCACCTCTTCCTGCTTCCCGGCGTTGAACGGACGAGCATCCGGACTGCCGAGATAACCGCATACGCGGCGGGTCACGGAGACACGGGAGGCATCGTGGTTACCGCATTTCGGGCAGGTGAAGCCTTTGCTGGTGCACTCAAATTCACCGGTGAAACCGCACTCGTAACACTCGTCGATTGGTGTGTTCGTTCCGTAATACGGCACGTGCTGATAGCTGTAATCCCATACGTCTTCCAGTGCTTTCAGGTTGTGCTGAATGTTCGGGTACTCGCCGTAGCAGATGAAGCCACCGTTGGCGATCGGCGGGTAAGCGGCTTCAAAATCAATTTTGTCGTACGGATTAACCTTTTTCTCAACGTCGAGGTGGAAGCTGTTGGTGTAATAACCTTTATCGGTCACACCGCCAACGATGCCAAACTCGGCGGTATCCAGCCGGCAGAAACGGTCGCAAAGGTTTTCACTTGGCGTGCTGTACAGGCTGAAACCGTAGCCGGTTTCCTCTTTCCACTGGTCAACGGCATCACGCAGACGTTGAACAATAGCGACACCTTTCGCCCGCAGGGCATCGCTGTCGTAGACGTGTTGATTGCCTGACAGCGCGTTGATGGTTTCGTGAATACCGATATAACCGAGGGAGATTGACGCTCGCCCGTTTTTGAAGATCTCTGAAACATCATCATCCGCGTTAAGACGCACGCCGCAGGCCCCTTCCATATACAGGATTGGTGCAACGCGGGCTTTCACCCCTTCCAGACGTGCAATACGCGTCATCAGCGCTTTACGCGCCAGTTGCAGACGTTCGTCCAGTAGTTTCCAGAAGGCCGTCTCATTACCTTTGGCTTCCAGCGCGATGCGCGGCAAGTTAAGGCTAATCACGCCCAGGTTGTTACGGCCGTCGTGGATCTGCTCACCGTTTTCGTCCTCATACACCCCGAGGAAACTGCGGCAACCCATTGGGGTTTTAAAGGAGCCGGTCACTTTCACGACCTGATCGTAGTTCAGGATGTCCGGGTACATGCGCTTGCTTGCGCACTCCAGCGCCAGCTGTTTGATGTCGTAGTTCGGATCGCCAAATTTATGGTTCAGGCCGTCGCGAATGGCAAAGACCAGTTTCGGGAAGACGGCGGTTTTGCGATTTTTGCCAAGACCGGAAATACGGTTGCGCAGAATAGACTGCTGAATCAGGCGTGACTCCCAGCAGGTTCCCAGACCAAAGCCAAAGGTTACAAACGGCGTCTGGCCGTTGGCGGTATGGAGCGTGTTCACTTCATATTCCAGCGACTGGAATGCGTCATAGCACTCTTTTTCAGTGCGGGATCGCGCATAGCCGTCAGCATCCGGGATCTGCCACTCTTCCGCCGTTTTACGGTGTTTGTTGAAGCTCTCGGTCACAAACGGTGCGAGCACTTCGTCAATACGGTTAATGGTGGTTCCGCCGTAAATATGGCTGGCAACCTGGGCAATGATCTGCGCGGTTACGGCTGTCGCGGTAGAGATAGATTTTGGCGGTTCAATCTCAGCGTTACCCATTTTGAAGCCGTGGGTCAGCATGCCTTTCAGATCAATCAGCATGCAGTTGAACATTGGGAAGAACGGCGAATAGTCGAGATCGTGATAGTGGATCTCACCGCGTTCGTGCGCCTGGACGACATCGCGCGGCAGCAGATGCTGGCGGGCATAGTGTTTGGCGACGATACCGGCCAGCAGATCGCGCTGGGTTGGGATCACTTTACTGTCTTTGTTGGCGTTTTCGTTGAGCAGGGCGGAGTTGGTCTGTTCTACCAGGCCACGGATCTCCTGATTCAGGCGGCCCCGTTTCTCACGCTGAATGTCACGATCGTGACGGTACTCAATGTAGGCGCGCGCCAGTTGTTTGTACGGGCCAGACATCAGCTGGTTTTCTACGGCGACCTGGATCTCGCTGATATCCACCTGACTGCGCGCGTTCATCTGACTACTAACGACTTCTGCGACGGTGGCGCAGTAATCTGCGTCATCGACTCCCGCTGCTTTAGCTGCACGCAGAATGGCTTCTTTGATGCGCTCTGATTTAAACGGCACTTTACAGCCATCTCGTTTCATCACATGCGGTGTCATGATCACTCCATTTTAAAAACAGGTTATCCACAGAGGTGGAGAAGTATTCACCGGGCAGATTTACAGATAGCCCAGCGACTTCCCTCGTTCCCCACACTTGTTATCCACAATTCCGGAGAGCTGAGTCGCCGTCTTGTTGTTGGAATAGTAGACGATAAATACAAGATGTTGGGTCGGCGTGCATTTTAAGTGCTACATATAGTGATTTGCATCAAACATGTTTGCGTTTTTTTTGATGCAGAACAAAGTAAAAAGACGAGAGTACAAACGACGGGCGCTTCAGCCTTTGTAAAGGCAGGAAGGAAAAATCTGATTAATTATTCAACAAAAACAGCAAAATAAACCGGGCATATTGGCATGCCCGGTGTTTTGATTTATGCCTGTAACCACCATACGGCTTCAAACGGGCGTAGTGTCATTGGGCCTGGTTTGTTGGCCGTTTCCACGTAGTTGCTCATCACGGCCTGCCATTCGCCGCTGAACGCCTCTGGCTGCCATTCATGGCTGTTATGGGTGAGGTTGGCCACAACGATCAGGGTTTGCCCCTGCCACTGACGACGGTAGCACCACAGAGAAGGGTGTTCAGGCAGCAGATCCTGGTAATCGCCCCATGTCAGCACCGGCAGCGTTTTGCGCAGCGTAATCAGCGACTGATAGGCATAAAACACGGAGCCTGGGTCGTTAAGCGCAGCGCTTGCATTAATGTCCTGGAAGTTATCGCAGACAGCAATCCAGGGCTCACCCGCAGTAAAGCCCGCGTTTGGTGATGCATCCCATTGCATTGGCGTGCGGCCATTATCGCGGGATTTGCTTGCCAAAATATCGAGCAACTCGTCGGCTTCACGTCCACTGGCGCGCAGTTCCGTAAACATATTCAGGCTTTCAACATCGCGATAATCAGTAATGCGGGTGAAGTGTGGGTTAGTCATGCCCAGCTCTTCGCCCTGGTAGATATACGGCGTCCCCTGCATTCCATGCAGCACCATCGCCAGCATTTTCGCGGCAGGCACGCGGTATTCTCCCTCGTCGCCAAAACGCGAGACAATGCGTGGTTGATCGTGATTACACCAGAACAGCGCATTCCAGGCTTTGTTATGCATGCCTTGCTGCCAGTGGTTGAACAGGGTTTTCAGCGCAACGTAATCCGGTTGCGCCTTCGTCCATTTTTCTCCGCCAGGATAGTCGACCTTCAGGTGATGGAAGTTAAAGGTCATGGATAACTCACGCCCGTCGAGGGAGGCGTACTGCTGGCAGTTTTCCAGCGAAGTTGAAGACATCTCGCCTACCGTCATCAGGTTACGCGGGACAAAAACGTCTCGGCTCATCTCCTGTAAATATTCATGGATGCGTGGCCCGTCGGTGTAGAAGCGGCGCCCATCACCGTACTCATCGTTCGGGAAATCCTGATCTTTGGACACCAGATTGATCACGTCGAGGCGTAATCCGTCGACGCCGCGATCGGCCCAGAACTCACACACTTTTTTCAGTTCGGCCCGAACAGCCGGATTTTCCCAGTTGAGATCCGCCTGTTCCGGGGCAAACAGATGCAGATAATACTGCTCGCTTCCGGCGTGCCAGCGCCAGGCGTTACCGCCAAACTTCGAGCGCCAGTTATTCGGTAACAAACCATCCGGTGTGCCATCACGCCAGATATAGAACTGACGATACGGGCTCTCTTTATTCAGCGACTCACGGAACCACGCATGTTGCGTCGAGGTGTGGTTAAACACCATATCCAGCACAATGCGAATGCCACGCGTATGTGCCTCGGCAACCAGTTCATCAAAGTCATCCAGCGTACCGTAGGCCGGGTCTATGGCGGTATAACTCGCCACGTCGTAACCGTTATCAATCTGCGGAGAGAGGTAGAACGGCGTCAGCCAGATGGCGTCAATGCCGAGGGTTTTCAGGTAGTCGAGGCGCTGTGTCACGCCGCGTAAATCACCCGTACCACAGCCGGTTGTATCCTGAAAACTCTTTGGGTAAATCTGATAGATGACGCCGTTTTGCCACCAGTGAGGAAGGGTATTCATAATGCGTTCCTGCAAATGCTGAGGGGCGCAATTGCGCCCCGAAAGATGAAGTTAAACAATCTGCAACGTGCCCTGACGGAATTTACGCTGGTAAATGAAGGTGGTCAGCGCCATTGGGACAATAATCGCAACTGCCATCGCCAGCGCAAATATCTGCCAGTAGGTCGGCTGGATGGAGAGGATACCCGGCAATCCGCCAACCCCGATTCCGTTCGCCATCACGCCATTCAGACCGCAAATCAGACCCGCCAGGCCGGAGCCGATCATTGCGCACAGCATTGGGAAACGGTATTTGAGGTTAATCCCGTACATTGCCGGTTCTGTGACGCCGAGATAGGCGGAGATGGCCGCAGGTACAGAGATTTCGCGTTCGTTATGTTTACGGCTGACCAGAATAATACCGGTTACCGCAGAGGCCTGAGCGATGTTAGACAGCGCGATGATAGGCCAGACTGGCGTTCCGCCAAGGCTTTGAATCATCTGCATATCAATTGCGAGGGTGGTCTGATGCACGCCGGTGATCACCAGTGGGGCATACAAGAAGCCAAACAGGGCAGCACCAATTGGCGCGAAGCTACCGGTCATCAGGTGGCGAACCGCGAAAGCAACGCCGTCACCGATCATGCGGCCAAAGGGGCCGATAAAGGCATGGGCGAGGAAGACCGCAATAATCAACGAACAGACCGGCACGACCACCAGATAGAGGTAATCAGGCACGATACGTTTTAAGCGGGTTTCAATAAAGCCCAGTGCCAGGCCCGCCAGCAATGCCGGGATAACCTGCGCCTGGTAGCCCACTTTCGCAATGGTAAACAGACCAAAGTTCCACACCTCGGGGACTTGTTGACCAAGTAAGTAAGCGTTCATTAACTGAGGCGAAACCAGCGTCACGCCCAGCACGATACCCAGTATTGGCGTGCCGCCCATCTTGCGTACCGCTGACCAGCAAATCCCGACCGGCAGATAGAAGAAGATCGCCTCACCAATCAGCCACAGGAAATCGTAGATGGTTTGCAGCGCGGGGTACATTTGCGCCAGGGTTTTGCCATCGCTTATCGGCACATCACCGATCACGTTGCGGAAGCCTAAGATCAAGCCTCCGCTGATAAGCGCTGGCAGCAGCGGGAAGAAGATCTCCGCAAAGTGAGAGATTAACTGCTCATGCCATTTCATATTTTGACGCGCGGCTTTCTTCGCCTGCTCTTTATCGGCAGAAGAGTGGCCGGTGGTCGCCAGTAGAGCCTGGTAGTAATCGCCCACTTCCGTGCCAATGACAACCTGGAACTGCCCGGCGTTGGTGAAACAGCCTTTGACCATCGACAACTCTTCGATAGCTTTCGGGTTGGCTTTGGCTGGATCGTTCAGCACAAAACGCAGGCGGGTAATGCAATGGCTGACGGTCGCGATGTTCTCACGGCCCCCAACCAGGACGATCAACTGGTCGATATCTGCTTGCTTGACTTTACTCATCATGAAACCTCATGACAGATGGAGAAGGGTGTAATGACCTGAACGCAAGCCTACTCTTTAAGCGTCTTTACGAAAATGGGAACGTTCCCGAAATTGGGCGAAGATCACAATAATCTGTTTATGACCTGTGCAATTCGCGTTGCAGGAACACGCCTGCGACGCGAAAAAAAGAAGGGATAAGAAGCTTAAGAGAGGTGAACTGGAATAACGATCTGGCGCAGTTCGCTGCGGCCGTTGATCTGCTCGATCAACTGTGTGGCGGCTTGTCTGCCGGACTCGGCATAGCCCGGATCGACGGTGATGATCTCCGGGTGCAGGAACTTCATCAGCGGTGTACTTCCCACGCTCGCCACTTGCAGGTTGTCGATGCGTTGTTCCTGCAAATATTTGCTCGCACCCAGCGCCAGGGTATCCGTGGCACACACCAGCGCGGTGGTCTGTGGTGTCAGGACGCTGGCGACCTGCTCGTAACCCTGCTTCATGCCCAGCCCAGGCAGGGAGGCCACGGCAGAGAGGTTGTGCTTTTTGCAAAATGCCAGGTAGGCTTCATGGCGACGCTTGCCGGTCGTGACATCCGCGTGCGGTACGCCGAGGAAACTAATGTGGCGATGACCTTTATCAAACAGACGCTGCATCAGGGTGATAATCGCGCCCTCGTCGTCATAACACACCGAGGCAAATCCAGTGGCATCACGCGCCAGCAGAACCAGTGACGGCTGCCAGGGTTTGAGCATTTCATCTTTTATGCCAGTGAAACCAAACAGTACCACACCGTCGATGTTACGGCGTTGCAGCATCCCCAGGTGTTCTTCAACCATTTGCGGCGAGAACTGGCTTTCCATCATGATCGGGTCATAACCCTGCTCATAAAACGCCGGCAGCATGGTCTGAACGGCCAGGTTTTCTGACAGCGAATCCAGACGCGAAACGATAATCGCCACCACTTTGTCGCTTTGTCCACGCATGGCGCGTGCGGAGCGGGAAGGGGAAAAACCGTGCTGATTCATCACCGCTTCGACGCGCTCGCGTGTGCGCTCGCTGACACCACTTTCGTTGTTCAGCACGCGTGACACGGTGGATTTCCCCACGCCGCTTAAACGCGCGATGTCTTTAATCGTAAGGCGGTTTTGCATCTTTTATTCCCTGTCACGGCGAAGGCAGTCGTCAATTGAGCCTAATGCTATAGCGTGATTTCGCTATGGGCAAAGTCTGGTTTACGTTTGGTTTATTTGCATGGCGTTATAATACCGCCCGAATCGCCACAAACGGTACGGTTAAATCCTTATACTGCGCGGCGACACCCTCATTTTACTTACCGGAGGTTACATGGATCCCGATCCCACGCCTCTCCTGAACGGGAGAGTTCTTTCTATCCGGTAAGCCAGCCCGTGCTGTCTCACCGGTGATGTGAGGCAGCAACGTTTCATTCGTTCCTGCTGAAAATTTAAGTGCCGCCAGGTACGGCCTTGTCGTGCCTGAAGACTGAACTGTGTTCGCCCTGGTGAACGCAGGGGAGCTTATGATGCTGAAAAATATCACCCGCCAGCTGCAAGCGCTGCTGAACCGCCATTTGCCGCACCGCCTTGTACAACGCGATCCGCTACCCAACGCCAAAAATCTGGCGGGGGCGGTGATTCCACCTTCCCTTACCGAGCAGTGCCTGAACATTGCGGCCATGGACGAAAACGAAGTCTGGCGCGCGTTTGGCGGACACCCGGAAGGGCTGAATGCCTCCGAAGTCGAGAAAGTTCGCGCCGAGTATGGCGATAACCAGATCCCGGCACAAAAACCCGCGCCCTGGTGGGTACATCTGTGGGTGTGCTACCGCAACCCCTTCAACCTGTTGTTAACGGTACTGGGCATTATTTCCTATGCCACTGAAGATCTGTTTGCCGCAGGCGTGATCGCGTTGATGGTTGGGATTTCCACGCTGCTCAATTTTGTGCAGGAAGCGCGTTCAACCAAAGCGGCTGATGCCTTGAAAGCGATGGTCAGCAACACCGCCACCGTCTCCCGCGTGATTAATGAACTCGGCGAAAATGCCTGGGTTGAGCTACCGATTGACCAACTGGTGAGAGGCGATCTCGTCAAGCTGGCCGCCGGGGATATGATCCCCGCCGACTTACGCATTATTCAGGCCCGGGATCTGTTTGTGGCTCAGGCTTCTTTGACGGGGGAATCGTTGCCGGTTGAAAAGGTCGCCCGGACTCGCGATCCTCAGCAGGTGAACCCACTTGAATGCGATACCTTGTGTTTTATGGGCACGACGGTAGTCAGCGGAACGGCGCAGGCCATTGTGACTGCCACTGGTGGACACACCTGGTTTGGGCAACTCGCCGGGCGCGTTGGTGAGCAAGAAAATGAACCGAATGCCTTCCAGAAAGGCATTGGCCGCGTCAGCATGCTGTTGATCCGCTTCATGATGGTGATGACGCCGATTGTGTTGTTGATTAATGGCTACACCAAGGGTGACTGGTGGGAGGCCGCGCTGTTTGCCCTCTCCGTTGCCGTGGGCTTAACGCCGGAAATGCTGCCGATGATTGTGACCTCCACGCTGGCGCGCGGGGCGGTGAAACTCTCTAAGCAGAAAGTGATCGTCAAACACCTCGACGCGATCCAGAACTTTGGCGCGATGGACATCCTGTGTACCGATAAAACCGGGACGCTGACCCAGGACAAGATCGTGCTGGAAAACCATACCGATATCTCCGGTAAAACCAGCGATCGTGTGCTGCACAGCGCCTGGCTTAACAGCCACTACCAGACCGGGCTGAAAAACCTGTTGGATGTTGCTGTGCTGGAAGGCGTTGATGAAGAGTCCGCCCGCACACTTTCGGGCCGCTGGCAAAAAGTGGATGAGATCCCGTTCGATTTTGAACGCCGCCGGATGTCGGTGGTGGTCAGTGAACAGCAGGATGTACATCAACTGATCTGCAAAGGAGCGTTACAGGAGATCCTGAATGTCTGCACACAGGTGCGTCATAACGGCGACATCGTCCCGCTGGACGACACCATGCTGCGCCGCATCAAACGTGTTACCGACAATCTGAACCGTCAGGGGCTGCGCGTTGTGGCTGTGGCAAGCAAATTCCTGCCTGCACGTGAGGGTGACTATCAGCGTATCGACGAATCCGATCTGATCCTCGAAGGGTATATCGCCTTCCTCGATCCGCCGAAAGAAACGACCGCTCCGGCACTGAAAGCGCTGAAAGCGAGTGGGATCACCGTAAAAATCCTCACCGGTGACAGTGAGTTGGTGGCCGCGAAAGTGTGCCATGAAGTGGGGCTGGATGCGGGTGATGTGGTGGTGGGGAGTGATATTGAACACCTCGGAGATGATGAACTGGCGAAACTGGCGCAACACACCACGCTGTTCGCCCGTCTCACACCGATGCATAAAGAGCGTATCGTCATGCTGCTGCGCCGTGAGGGGCATGTGGTGGGCTTTATGGGAGATGGCATCAATGATGCGCCAGCATTGCGGGCGGCTGACATTGGTATCTCCGTCGACGGGGCGGTGGACATCGCCCGTGAAGCGGCCGATATCATTCTGCTGGAAAAAAGCCTGATGGTGCTGGAAGAGGGGGTGATTGAAGGCCGTCGCACCTTTGCTAACATGCTGAAGTACATCAAGATGACCGCCAGCTCTAACTTCGGTAACGTCTTTAGCGTACTGGTGGCGAGCGCGTTCTTACCGTTCCTGCCGATGCTGCCGTTGCATCTGCTGATTCAAAACCTGATGTACGATGTCTCTCAGGTGGCGATCCCGTTTGATAACGTGGACGATGAGCAGATCCAGAAGCCACAGCGCTGGAATCCATCTGATCTTGGCCGTTTCATGCTGTTCTTTGGTCCGATTAGCTCGATCTTCGACATTCTGACCTTCTGCCTGATGTGGTTTGTGTTCCACGCAAACACACCGGAACACCAGACTCTGTTCCAGTCAGGCTGGTTTGTGGTCGGACTGCTGTCGCAAACGCTGATTGTGCATATGATCCGCACGCGTCGTATTCCGTTTATCCAGAGCCGTGCTGCGTGGCCGCTGATCATCATGACTGGTATCGTGATGGCACTCGGTATCGCGCTGCCGTTCTCACCGCTGGCGAGCTACCTGCAACTGCAGGCACTGCCGCTGAGCTACTTCCCGTGGCTGGTGGCGATTCTGGCTGGTTACATGGTGCTGACGCAGATGGTGAAAGGGTTCTACAGCCGTCGGTATGGCTGGCAGTGACAGAATGATGTCAAAGGTCGATTAATCTGAATGATAAAACAGCCAGTAAAAACATCTTACTGGCTGCTATTTTATCTATCTGATAATTAAGTGCGATGTGATAAAAATTATTTTCAGGAATGTTTTTCAGGAGCTGATAATAGATATTCAAGATGTCACTCAGTAAGAATAATTATCTATAAAAATCCATTAACATTTACTTTGCATCCTTTTTATTATCCATTTTATTATTCTTTGGCATCCAGGTCAGCCAGCATTCGAATGGTTTCACAGCCCGCGAGTGCCAGTCGTTCAATATGGTTGGCGCTATGGTCAAATTCTTTTTGCGGATCAAACTGGCCGCTCTCACCTGCAACGTTACAAATATTATCCATAACGACTGCACATCCTCCGGCCCGTAATCCCCAGAGTCTGGCGAGCACAAAAATGATACTGGCTTCCATTTCGGCTGCGAGTACATTCATGCGTTTTAAGTCTTCGAAATGATGCGCCCAGGATGATTGCCAGTAATCATTGAAGGAGGAACCCGGTTTCGCATGTCCGGCATAGAATGTATCTGCGGAACGTGTTGTTCCGACATGGCCTGTGTAGCCCAATCCTCTTACTGCGCGTGCGCATGCGTCAACCACTTCATGGCTTGCAACCGCAGGATATTCAGCAGGAACGTAGAGTTTAGACGATCCATCCAGCCTAAGCGCGGAGTCAAAAATAGCAATATCACCATTTTTGACATGATCCTGAAATGTTCCGCAGGTACCAATACGCACAAACGTAGTCGCGCCGCAGCGTGCCAATTCTTCCATGGCGATTGATGTTGATGGGCAGCCAATGCCGGTACTGGTACAACTAATTGGAACACCTTTATATTCGCCAGTATAGGTGACGTATTCACGATTGCTTGCGATAAGTTCTGCCTTATCCCAATAACTGGCGACAGCTTTTACTCTGCCTGGATCACCTGGTAGTAAAACATACGGTGCCACATCTCCTTGGCTGATTTTTAAATGGTATTGTTCAGACATATTTTGGCTCTCCTTTTTTAAAGTACCTTAATAATTTAAATAGGCATTTTCAACCTGAAAAAATACATTTTTGAAAAATACTCCCTATATATAATTAAATTATTGTTTGATGGCTTTGTATTTATCTGATGAGTAATTTTATTCCTTTTGGCATATTGAATGTGCGAGGGAGCGGAATAGAAATGATGAAAAAACTCATGCAAACATCCCTGTAAAATTCAGCAACCTGTGATCTCCGTCGTGGCATTTCCTTGACGACAAATTGACCGTATGTTAACAGAATGTTTTGCCTTTAATTGGCCCGTCAGATTCTGATAAGGAACATTCATGTTACGGTACAGTCTCTTAACCGCCGGACTCTTACTCGGCTCTTCTGCGTTTGCCGCTCCGGCAGGCGATCTTCCCCTGATGCCATGGCCTGCGAAGGTCGAACGCCCGGCTACTCAGGGTGCGCTGGTCCTGACCGATAAAACCTCTGTTAACGTGACGGGGGATGACCTGGGCGATGCCCCGACACGCCTGCGTCAGCGTATTGCCCTGCAAACGGGCTGGACGTTACAGCCGCAGGCAGCCAAACCGGAGCACGCCACGATCACCTTCGCCATTGCCCGAAAGGTCCCGACGCAACCCATGCCGGACAGCGACGAAAGCTATACGCTTACCGTGAATGCCAGCGGCGTGAATATTGCGGCCAACACGCGCTTTGGTGCGCTACGCGGTATGGAGACATTACTGCAGCTCATCCAGAACGGGACAGAAAACACGTTTATCCCCTGGGTGACGATCGACGATTCTCCGCGCTTCCCGTGGCGAGGACTCTTGCTCGACTCTGCCCGCCACTTTATTCCGCCTGACGATATCAAACGACAGATTGACGGCATGGCTGCGGCAAAACTCAACGTCCTGCACTGGCATCTGACCGACGATCAGGGCTGGCGTTTCGCCTCAAAACGCTATCCGAAGCTGACACAGCTTGCCAGCGACGGGCTGTTTTACACACCGGATCAAATGCGGGAGATTGTGCGCTACGCCACCGCACGCGGGATTCGTGTGGTTCCTGAGATCGATATGCCAGGCCACGCTTCGGCTATTGCCGTGGCTTATCCCGAACTGATGAGCGCACCAGGGCCTTATGAAATGGAGCGTCACTGGGGAGTCCTGAAGCCGGTGCTTGATCCAACAAAAGAGGCCACTTATGCATTTGCTGAGGCGATGGTTACGGAACTGACCGCGATCTTCCCGGACCCTTATCTGCACATTGGCGGCGATGAAGTCGATGACACGCAGTGGAAGAACAACGCAGCGATCCAGACATTTATGCGAGATAATAGCCTGACCGACAGCCACGCATTGCAGGCCTATTTCAACCGCAAGCTGGAAACGATCCTCGAAAAACATCATCGCCGGATGGTGGGTTGGGATGAGATCTTCCACCCTGATCTGCCAAAAAGCATTCTGATCCAGTCCTGGCAAGGGCAAGATGCGCTGGGGCAGGTGGCGGAAAAGGGCTATAAAGGCATCCTTTCCACCGGCTTTTATCTCGATCAGCCTCAGTCCACGGCTTACCACTATCGCAATGAAATTGTGCCTCAGGGCTTAAACAACGTTGATGTTATTGGTGACAACGACAGCGCGCAGAGCTGGTCTTTCTCGATGCCACGCCTGAAGGGGAAACCGGTGGAGGGGAGCTTTACGCTGGTGAAAGGCGAGTCTGGCTGGCGCGGGTTTATCGACTTTAGCGGTAAATCCCGCCGTGCAGTGCAGGATATCGAATGGCGCAGCGATAACCAGGTGACCTTCACCGTGGATACCTGGATGGGAGAAACGCGTCCAGTGGTGACGGTAAATAACGATACGCTGAGCGGCTATTTCCTGTTGGGCAACGCCCGTTATCCTGTTAGTGGCAAGCTGCTGGATGATGTACCGAAAGGTATTGTCCCGGTTGTACCCGATGCCAGCCCGCAGGCTAATCTGTCTGGCGGTGAAGCGGCTCTGTGGGCGGAAAATGTGGTTGCACCAGTACTGGACATCAAACTGTGGCCGCGTGCATTTGCGGTCGCTGAACGTCTGTGGTCGGCACAGGACGTTAACGATATCGACAACATGTACACCCGCTTACAGGCTATTGATGCCTGGTCGACGGTATCAGTGGGCTTACAACAGCACAGCCAGCAGCAGGCGTATTTTACCCGGCTGGCGAACAATGCTGACACGCTGCCGCTGCAAATTCTCGCTCAGGCGGTGGAGCCTGCACAGTATTACACCCGCCAACACCTGAAATTCCAGGCCGGTAACTATCATCAGTTTGAGCCGCTCAACCGTTTTGCCGATGCGCTGAATGCGGAAAGCAACACCGTGCGGCAGATGACGAAATGGGTCGATCGCTTAGTCAGCGATGCAGAAGATAACGAAAGTGCTGAGGCGTTACGCCATGTGTTTAACCGCTGGCAGAGTAATACCAGCGACGTGCTGGCGCTCAGTGAAAGCAATTACCAACTCAAGGCGATAAAGCCCGTGATTCAGGAGGTTGATAAGCTGGCGTCCATCGGCCTGAGGCTGACAGATTTGGTGGCGCGGCAGGGCACGCTCGACGACAAAGAAATTGCCTCAATTCAGAATGAACTTGATAACGCGGCGAAGATTCAGGACGAGGTAGTGATTGCGGCGGTCTATCCGCTCGAAACGTTACTCAATGCGACGCGGAATCAGTAGACGTCGAAAAATGCTCCTCTCCCCGATGGGGAGAGGAGATCAGGCGACTCAGTTTTTCAACACCCACGCCTCTTTCCAGTGTGCTCCTACGCCAGGTTCAAACTGATTTGAATAGGCTTTCCACTGCACACAATATCCGCTGTATGGCATCGGCCTGCACTGGTAGGTCTTACCATTTTTAGGCTGCAGCACGACGGTTCCCGCTTTGTAAGACGCAAGGTTTTCGGGGAAGGTGTAATCATATTTCGGGGTATTTCCTGCCGGGGCATTGTCTTCCAGCATCAGATTAATGACGTCCTGGGCAAACAGCGTGCCGTCTTTATTGGTGGCGAAATACTTCAGCATATGGTGGCCAGCTGTTACCCCCGTCAGGGTCAGAGTGACGTCCTGGTTGGCATTGTTCATATCTTGCTTCAGATAGCCTTTTTCCACTCCCATATGGTTCATCACATGTGCTTCAACATTCACGTTGCCGCGAGTGTTGATGTGGAATTTCACGGTTGCGTTACCACCCACAATTTTGCTGTATTGCACGTTAGAGACGGCGATGCTCTCATTCACAACGGCCTGCTGCTCTTCATACGAAATTGCAACGGATCTGAGCGCGCTCCCGTCTTTCACGAACACGCTGTTTGCGCCATGCACCGGGTTAACGTCCCCACTTTCATCTTTCACGCCTACCCGCACCTCGCTTTGTGCGGTATTCACTTTCTGCGCCAGATCGTAGGACCACTGATTCGCATCGCCCTGTTCGGCAGAGGCGATGGTCATCTCTGTGCGCAGGGCGGCAACTTCACCGTTAGCGTCAAAGAAGCGGGCGATCACTTTATCGCCTGCATTCAGGTTATTCCCCGAGATTTGTCCGCTCAGGGATTTACGCCATTCGGAAACGGCCGCAGGCGATTCATCGGGTGTCACATGACTTCCCTGACCGAAATCAACGTCAATCGTCTGATAGAAGCTGTTTGCGGTATCCGCAATTTCCCATACGCCGTATATCACCTGGTAACCGGTACGTTCTGGCACATTGCACGTCATGGATTGGGTCATTGACGGCGCTTGTCCATTACCATTGATGGTACAGAATGGGGTTAATTCAAACTGGTTTCGGCTGAGAGGCTTATTCGGGTCCCAGTTTTGCTTTGTGATATAAAAACGCCAGTTAGCGGTTTTATGTGGCGCAGTATGACGCCAGACAAAGTTATGTGGGCCTGCCGTCATCGGGTTTTTAGTCCAGGCATTCAGGCTCTGTTTGTCTAACTGGGAATAGTTGGCAATCCCTGCACTGGCAAGCTGACCGTCAGGTGGCATCGCACCCGCCGGGAAGCCGGAGGATTTCTCTACACTTTGCGGTTCGTACTGAACAGAACCGCAATCGATATTTTGGCCGAGCTTGCACATGTATGCACGGCTGGCGGGGGATTCGATATACCCATGGGCAAATACAGATGTGGCAACCGTCATTGTTGCCACCGCAAACGCGATTTTTGAAAGTTTCATGGCGAGTCCATTAAAAGAGGGATACTGCGCAGGCAGTGTATTAATGGACGCAGAGGGGCGTCATTTTAAGCCGTGAGGAAAAATAACCAAAAAAAAGGCAGCCTAAGCTGCCTTTCATTCCACTGAGTGGAAATATCTTAGCGACGAACGGCAATCGCTTCGATTTCAATTTTCACGTCTTTAGGCAGGCGAGCCACTTCCACACAAGAACGGGCCGGGAAGGTGGCGTTGTGCTCGGTGAAGAAGGCTTCATAGGTGGCGTTAACGGTCGCGAAATCGTTCAAATCTTTTACGAATACGGTGGTTTTCACGATATCGCCGACTTTCAGACCCGCAGATTCCACGATGGCCTGGACGTTTTCCAGCGACTGACGCGCCTGTGCGGCTACATCTTCCGGAACAGCACCGGTCTTCGGGTTCACCGGGATCTGGCCAGAGGTGATGATCATGCTGCCCAGATCAACGCCCTGAACGTATGGACCAATAGCGGCTGGTGCATTTTCCGTCGCGAGTACTTTGCTCATGTTTTCTCCAGAATAACAGCGTTAAGAATGTTCCCGGCCATTATAACAGCCGGGATTTCATTACCAACCTCAATTAGTTGGCCAGCACCACATAATGAGAAAACTCTTTTTCACAGTATTTGCATTTGAGTGCAATGTCATCTGCGCGTTTTTTCACTGCAAAACTGGATGAAACCGGCTCAGCATGACTGATGCAATTACTGTTTGGGCAAACCAGCACGCTGTCGATGCGTTCAGGCAGGCTCGGACGGGATTTGCCCACCACTTCGTACTCGTCGATACGGTTAACCGTGGCATGTGGTGCGTACAGTGACAGCTGGTTAACCTGCTCGTCAGTCAGGAACGTATTTTCGATTTTGATCAGGTCTTTGCGGCCCATTTCACCGGAGGGCAGGTTCAGACCGATGGTGATGCGCTGGTCGGTTTCCGTCAGTTTAAACAGCGTCAGCAGCTTGAAGCCTACCTGCGCAGGGATGTGGTCAATCACAGTGCCACGTTTGATGGCCTCGACCTGAAGTTTGTTATCGTGTGTCATTGTCGTTTCCCCTTACAGTGCTAATTCGCGATTCAGAACCAGTGCCAGTAACGCCTGGCGAGCGAAGATACCGTTTCCGGCCTGCTGGAAATACCAGGCGTGCGGCGTCTTATCCACGTCGGTGGCGATCTCGTCGATGCGTGGCAGCGGGTGCAGCACTTTCATATTGCTACGTGCGCCCTCGAGGTCGCTGGCGCGCAGGACAAACTGCGCTTTCACGTTGGCGTATTCCGACGGGTCCAGACGCTCTTTTTGTACACGCGTCATGTACAGAACATCCACCTCGCCCATCACCTCTTCGATGCTGGCGTGCTGGCTCCACGTCATCTCTTTTTCATCAAGCATGTCGAGGATGTACTGTGGCATCGCGAGTGCAACCGGTGCGATGAAGTAGAAACGGTTGCCATTAAATTTCGCCAGTGCCTGCGCCAGCGAGTGAACTGTACGACCGTATTTCAGGTCGCCGACCATGGCGATGTTCAGGTTTTCCAGGCGTCCCTGGGTTTCCTGAATGGTAAACAGATCCAGCAGGGTTTGCGTCGGGTGTTGGTTCGCGCCATCTCCGGCGTTCAGAACCGGAATACCGCCTGAAAACTCGGTTGCCAGACGTGCCGCGCCTTCCTGCGGGTGGCGCATCACAATTGCATCGACATAGGTGCTGATCACCGAAATCGTATCCGCCAGCGTTTCACCTTTTTTCCCCAGCGATGTATTACTGCTGTCAGAGAAACCCACCACGCTTGCCCCGAGGCGGTGCATGGAGGTTTCAAATGACAGGCGCGTGCGGGTAGAGGCTTCGAAGAAACAGCTCGCAATCACCTTATGCTTCAGCAGTTCCGGTTGCGGGTTCGCTTTCAGTTTTGCCGCGGTTTCCAGAACCAGTTCCAGCTCGTCGCGGCTGAGGTCGTTTATGGAAATGATATGTTTTTGATAAAGCGGATTCATGTTTATCTCCTGACGCCGGGCAAAAAAAAGCCCCTCAAATGAGGGGCCCTGGGAATAGGGTTATCAACGGGAAGAAAAACGGCAGGCCAGCGTCTGATTTCAGACGCGGTAAGACAGTATGTCGTACACGCTTGACCATGCTTCCTCCCGGCAAATTGTCGGGCATTATACGCAGCTCGCTTTTCTTATCAAGCGATTTAATGCACGCTTTACTCAATGCAAACGGTTCTTTGTGAATATTAATTCGTTCTGAGTAAATAATTAATTTGTTTATGCACCAGGGCAGTGCGCTTCACCACACGAGGGGCGACCCAGACAATACTGCTTCCGGCAACCACTCCTAATATTTCCGGTAACTGGTGATAATCCAGAATGCGCGCCACTGCACGGCCATATCCAGCAACGGTATGAATAAGGATAAACTCGCTATTGTGTTCAACACTGACCACCATTTCGGATATGGAACGCGCAGCATCGGGGGCGGGGCGGAGTTGAGGATTCAGCGAATAAATCTTTAGGCCTTTGGCATTTCGTATTTTTATGACACCGAGCAACTTGAGCAGACGTGAGACGGTGGACTGACTAATGCTGTCGAAACCGTGATCCTGCAAGTCGCGGCGTATTTCTTCCTGGGAGAGATAACTCTTTTCAGTAATCAGACGCTGACACACTGCCAGCTGTAGCTGCTCTTTTGGAGAGTAATCACCATAGTCCGTCATATATAAATCCCATGTAAGTTGCCAAAATGTCCGGTGGCACTGCACCGGACCGTAGGCCGGAACAGCACAGCGCCATCCGGCAAATTTAGAGAAGCGCACCCAGGCTAAGGGCCGCCATAATGACCACGGTCAGAATACCCAGCAGCGGCGCAACCCACTTCAGATAACGCACGTAAGGAACGCGAGCGATAGCCAGCCCGCCCATGACAACAGCAGACGTTGGCGTCACCAGGTTAACGATACCGGATGCAGACTGGTACGCGGTCACAACAAGGTCGCGATTGACGTTAGCGAAATCGGCGAGCGGAGCCATGATCGGCATCGTCAGAACGGCCAGTCCGGATGAAGAAGGCACAAGAAATGACAATACGACTTCCAGCCAGTACATCACGTTGATAAACGCCACCGTGGACAGCCCGCTCACCAGCCCTTCAGCGCTATGCAAAATGGTGTGGGTAATCATGCCCTTATCCATGATGACTACGATACCGCGCGCGATACCGATAATCAGCGCGACGCCCAGCAAATCCCGTGCACCGTTGATAAATGTCGAGGTCAGTTCTTCTTCGCTCATTCGGGCGATCAGGCCGACAATGATGGCACTGGCAAGAAATACCGCCGAGATCTCCGCCATCCACCATCCCAGTACCGCAACCCCGTAAATCATGACCGCGAAGGCCAGGGCGAAAATCACCAGGATGACTTTGCGCACCGGGGTAAATTCCAGCGACTGTTCGCCTTTGTTACCGAGGAAGTGGGCGTGATTTTCTTCCTGTTTGTCTGCCACGATCGACAGCGACGGATCGTTGCGGACTTTACGGGCGTAACGCATCACCCATGCCACGCAGATGATCCAGCCTATCACCAGCAGTGCCACGCGCAGAGCGATCCCATTGGTGAAGGGGATCCCCGCCGCGTTTGCGGCAATCACGGTTGCAAACGGATTAATGGTTGACCCCAGCGTGCCGATCCCAGCACCCAGCAGAACGGTAGAAGCTGCAACAACCGGGTCAAAACGTGCGGCGAGCATGACCGGCACGAGCAGCGTGTAGAACGGCAGTGACTCCTCCGCCATGCCGTAAATCGTACCGCCAGCGGCAAATAGCGCCATCAGGATCGGGATCATCCACTCTTCACGTCCGCGAAGCCGGGTGGTGACGCGCTCGATCCCGGCGTCAATCGCCCCGGTTTTGGTGACGATCCCGAGAAATCCCCCGATGATCAGAATGAACAGCGCTACGTCGATCGCACCTGCCTGGCCTGACACTGGATCGTACAGCCCGGCGATGGGGGCCATGAGAACTGAGATAATGCCCTGCGGATGTGCGGCTACGTGTGCGTAAGTCCCGGCAATCGGAACCTCTTTACCGAGGGTTTCATTCATTGCCATTTGGTATTGCCCGGCCGGAACAACCCAGCTCAGAGCTGCCACCACGGCAATCAGAAAAAAGAGAATGGTGTAAGCGGAGGGAAACTTGAACTTGCCCATGATGTTCTCCTGAATCCCGGCGCACCCCGTGGTACGCCGGGCGGTGATTAATCGCCGAGTGTCGCCACCATGACCGCTTTAATGGTGTGCATGCGGTTTTCTGCTTCGTCAAAGACGATAGAGTTTGGTGATTCAAAGACCTCTTCCGTCACTTCCAGCCCTTTCAGGCCGTAGGCCATTTCGATTTCGCGACCCACTTTGGTGTGTTCGTTGTGGAAGGCTGGCAGGCAGTGCATGAATTTCACGTTCGGGTTGCCCGTGGCTTTCATCACGTCAGCGTTGATTTGGTACGGTTTCATCAGACTGACGCGTTCAGCCCAGGCTTCTTTTGGTTCGCCCATCGATACCCAGACGTCGGTGTAGAGGAAGTCTGTTCCGTGAACACCTTCTTCCACATCATCGGTGAGGGTGATGCGTGCGCCGGTTTCTTTGGCGATGGCGCGGCACTGTTCAACCAGCGCAGCTTCCGGCCAGAAGGATTTCGGTGCAACCAGGCGGATATCCATGCCCATCTTGGCTGCGCCGACCATCAGGGAGTTGCCCATGTTGTTACGCGCATCGCCCAGGTAGGCAAAGCTCAGCTCAGGCAGGGTTTTGCCTGGGGCGTGTTCCAGCATGGTCATCAGGTCTGCGAGGATTTGTGTGGGATGGAATTCGTTGGTCAGTCCATTCCACACCGGAACACCGGCAAATTCACCCAGCTCTTCGACGATCTCCTGCCCATAACCGCGGTACTCAATGCCGTCATACATGCGGCCCAGTACGCGGGCGGTGTCTTTCATCGACTCTTTATGGCCAATCTGTGAACCACTAGGGCCGAGGTAAGTGACCTGTGCGCCCTGGTCAAATGCGCCAACTTCAAAGGCACAGCGGGTGCGGGTAGAGGTTTTTTCAAAAATCAGGGCGATGTTTTTACCGACCAGCGTTTGTTTTTCACGTCCGGCTTTTTTGGCGGCTTTCAGCTCGATGGCGAGGTCGATCAGGTATTGGATCTCTGTTGGGGTGTAGTCCAGCAGTTTGAGAAAGTTGCGGTTTTTCAGGTTGATAGTCATGTGTAAATCCTTTTTTAATTTTAGCTGTCTGATGCCCTCACCCCAGCCCTCTCTCTGGGGAGTGGGTCAGGAAGAGGGGAGAATGCTGCTTAGCGGCGAATCAGCGTGCCTTTCTCACCGGCGAGGATCTCCGCGCCATCGGCCAGTGCACCGATCCCGGCGATGCCGTTACAGGTTTCAACAAATTCACGGCAGGCGGCGACTTTCGGCCCCATCGAGCCGGCGTCGAATTGCATCTCTTTAAGCAGTTCAGGCGTAACCTGCGCCAGTGGGCGCTGAGTGGGTTTGCCCCAGTCGAGGTACACCGCATCGGCATCGGTCAGGATCAGCAGCGCGTCGGCTTCTATCTGGCGTGCCAGCAGGGCGGCGGAGAGATCTTTGTCGATCACCGCCTCGATGCCGTGATAACCGTTGGCGTTTTCCACAACCGGTACACCGCCGCCGCCGTTGCAGATCACGAGGTGATCGCGCTGGATAAGCGCGGTGATGGCATCACTCTCTACAATGCGTTTAGGCTGCGGTGAGGGAACGACGCGGCGGAAGTAGCTGCCGTCAGCCTTGAATACCCAGCCTTTTTCCGCTTGTAGCGTGTTGGCCTGTTCCTGGCTGTAGACCGGTCCGATGTACTTGGTCGGGTTACGGAAAGCCGGATCATTGCCATCCACTTCTACCTGCGTGAGCAGGGCGCTCACATCGCGCTGTGGAAGGTTGTTTTTCAGCGATTGCTGGAGCATGTAGCCAATCATCCCCTGGCTTTCCGCCCCAAGAATATCGAGCGGGTATGGCGCTACTTTGTCATACGCGCTGTTTTGCAGTGCCAGCAAACCAACCTGCGGCCCATTGCCGTGAACCAGTACCACGCGCCACTGCGCCGTAAGCCCGGCAATGGTGCGCGCGGCTAAATCAATATTCTGACGCTGGATATCGGCTTCCAGTGGTTCGCCGCGTTTGAGCAAGGCATTACCGCCGAGTGCCACGACCAGAGTGGGTTTTCTTTCCATGATGACTCCTTTAAATTCCGTCGCGTTCCAGTGGGCAACTCATGCAGCGTGCGCCGCCGCGGCCACGTCCCAGTTCATCGCCAGGAATAGGCAGTACGGTGATGCCAGCTTTGTCGTACTTCTCGTTGGTCCAGATGTTGCGCTCGTAGCCAATTACCACGCCGGGGCGAATGGTCAGTACGTTGTTGGCGTCGTTCCACTGTTCGCGTTCTGCTTCAAAGGCATCGCCGCCGGTGGTGATCAGGCGTACCTGCGTGATCCCCAGCGCTTTTTCGATGGCGTGTAGCAGGTCCGTTTCTTGCGTGCGTTGCAGGCCACCGTGTCCGTCTGGGGTAAGCGTCCAGCACTGGGCATCTTTGCGAACCACTTCCGGGTAGACGGAGAAGGTATCCACATCGATGTGGGTCATAACGGTATCGAGGTGCATACAGGAGCGGTGTTTTGGCAGTTCAACGGCAATCACACGCTCGGCCTGGCGGTGTTTGAACAGGCTGTTGGCGAGAAATTCCACGCCTTGTGGAGTGGTGCGTTCGGATAATCCAATTAATACCGCGCCACGGCCAATGACTAATACATCGCCGCCTTCCAGAGTGGCGTGATCGTAATTAATGTTCTCGTCACCAAAGTATTTAATAAAATCACCATCGGCAAAGGCAGGATGCCAGCGGTATATAGCGCGCAGGTTATTTGTTTCACGCTGGCGAGCAGGTTTTGCCATTGGGTTAATTGACACGCCGTTATAGATCCAGCATGAGGTATCACGAGTAAATAAATGGTTTGGCAGCGGCTTCATAATAAAATCATTCGCCGTGTGGGTATCGACAACCATATTTTTAATAAATGCAGGGATTTCGCCATACGTTAATCCGCCGCTTAACCGACGTGCCAGTTCCCGGTGCGGCATATCCGCCAGCCAGCCACGAACGTCATTAGCAAATGTAGGACCGAGGCGATAATCAGAGATTTGGGTATCCAGCAACCAGGCTTTAGCATCTGTAATATCAAGTGTTTGGGTGATCAGGTCGGTCAACAGCAGGACATCCACACCCTGCTCACGCAGCGTGTTTGCGAATATATCATGCTCTTCGCCCGCACGTTCAACCGATAACACATCATCGAATAACAACTCCTGACAATTCGATGGCGTTAAACGTTTCAAACTTAAATTTGGACGGTGCAGCATAACGCTACGCAATTGACCAATTTCAGAACCGACGTAATGCTTTTCCATAATTATCCCTTTAACTTTTTTCAGAATAAAAAGGGCTGAGCCATGCGGGATGTTTATTTGCATGGCGACCAGGCTCAATTGATTTCACGGCTCATAGTAGGCGGTTAGATATTTCATATTGTGATGATGCTCACGCGGAACTGGATATTTAAAGGTTTGTTTTCAGTTGCATGATTCGTATCAGATAATGATTAATTTGGTCTAATTGTGGGATGAATAGCTAAGCAGAAATCTTTTTCGTTATTTGTATTTGTTATTATTTTGTGTATTTTAATATTTTGAAATAAATAGCTATTGGTTTGATTTTAAAGGTTTATTTTTAATTTGTGGAATGGCTATGCATAAATAACAATTAACTATTTTCGACTTAAGGAAAATCAATAAATAATTATTGGTTTATAGCGCAAATTATCAAAATGACAAAGTGTGAAGTGGTAGCGAGTAATGTTATTTGGTTTTACTAATCAATTGGTTAGTGCTTGTGTGCAACGCACGCAATCTTACGTTATGCATAACCACTGCATAATTGCCTGTTAGCGGTTAACAGCGAATTAACATGTTTCCCGATAAACATGCGCTTGCGCAAATCTCTTTGAAAAAGTGGTGGTATGGCAGTTGAAATTTCCGTATAAAAGATGAAATTGAAACAATGTTTTATATTAAGGGTTGAATCATGATTGTTGGCAATATTCACCATTTGCAGTCCTGGCTGCCGGAAGCGTTACAACAGGCGATTGAGCATGTTAAAGCGCATGTCACTGACGAGACGTCGCTCGGTAAACATGATATCGATGGTAACCGTCTGTTTTATCTGGTGTCAGAAGACATGACTCAGCCATTTGCTGAACGTCGTGCGGAGTACCATGCTCGCTACCTTGATATCCAGATCATCATGCAAGGTCAGGAAGGGATGACCTTCAGCACGCTGCCTCACGGTACGCCAGACACAGACTGGCTGGCGGATAAAGACATCGCGTTCTTGCCGGAAGGCGAGCTGGAAAAAACCGTGGTGTTGAGCGAAGGGGATTTTGTGGTGTTTTATCCGGGAGAAGTGCATAAGCCGCTGTGTGCGGTAGGGACGCCGGCAAAAGTTCGTAAAGTCGTTGTGAAGATGCTGGTGGGGTGATCCCTTTCCCCAAAGTGCGGGGGAAGAAAAGAGCGTTTGGAGCAATACCTCTCCCCTGTGGGGAGAGGGCTAAAGTGAGGAGAATTACTCCCCAAGCGTCGCGACCATCACCGCTTTAATGGTGTGCATGCGGTTTTCTGCCTGGTCGAACACAATGCTGGCAGCAGATTCAAAGACTTCGTCTGTGACCTCCATCCCGCCATGCAGAGCGTACTCTTTCGCCATCTGCTTGCCGAGCGTGGTCTGGTCGTCGTGGAACGCAGGCAGGCAGTGCAGGAACTTCACGTTCGTGTTGCCGGTCAGCGCCATCATCTGGCTATTCACCTGGTAACCGCGTAACAGCGCAATACGCTCCGCCCATTTCTCTTTTGGCTCGCCCATCGATACCCATACGTCGGTATAAATGAAATCAGCGCCTTTCACACCGGCTGCCACATCTTCGGTCAGGGTGATTTTGCCGCCGTTTTTCACGGCTAATGCGCTGCACTCTGCGACCAGACTCTCTTCCGGCCAACAGGCTTTTGGCGCAACCAGACGCAGGTCCAGCCCGGTCAGTGCTGCGGCTTCCAGCATCGAGTTACCCATGTTATTACGCGCATCGCCAGCGTAGACCAGCGTCATCTCATTAAACGCCTTGCCCGGCAGGTGCTCTTGCATGGTGAGCAAATCGGCCAGCAACTGCGTGGGGTGGAACTCGTTAGTCAGCCCATTCCATACCGGGACGCCTGCATATTCAGCCAGCGTTTCAACCACTTCCTGGCCGTGACCACGGTACTGAATACCGTCGTACATCCGCCCAAGCACGCGCGCAGTATCTTTAATTGACTCTTTATGCCCAATCTGGCTGCCGCTCGGCCCGAGATAGGTAACGCGAGCGCCCTGGTCATATGCGGCAACTTCGAAAGAGCATCGTGTGCGGGTTGAGTCTTTTTCGAAGATGAGCGCGATGTTTTTACCGGTAAGCTTTTGTACTTCCGTGCCATTTTTTTTATCAGCTTTGAGCTGTGCGGCAAGTGTCAGCAAAGAGGTGAACTGTGCAGGCGTAAAATCGAGCAATTTCAGAAAGTGTTTCTTATACAGATCAGACATGTTATCCCCACATGGCGAACGCCACTTATTGAATTAAAATTCACTTTATATGTATGAATATTCATTTGCAACACTGTTTAACAAATCTTTCTTACAAAGGTGGAGGCAAACACGTCCGTGTGTGAAAATAGAAGTATCTGCCGCACTTTAAAGAGGAATGAGCCATGGCAAACCCGGAATTACTGGAAGAGCAACGCGAAGAGACGCGTCTGATTATTGAGGAGCTGCTGGAAGACGGTAGCGATCCGGACGCGTTGTACACCATCGAGCACCATTTCTCCGCCGACGATTTCGAAGCACTGGAAAAAATGGCGGTAGAAGCCTTCAAACTGGGTTACGAAGTGACCGAGCCGGAAGAGCTGGAAGTTGAAGAGGGTGATACCGTCATCTGTTGTGACATCCTGAGCGAAGGCGCGCTGAAAGCAGAGCTGATTGACGCCCAGGTTGAACAGCTGATGAACCTGGCTGAGAAATTTGACGTGGAATACGACGGCTGGGGAACCTACTTCGAAGATCCAAACGGTGAAGATGGCGACGACGAAGACGATGAAGATTTCGTCGATGAAGACGACGATGGCGTGCGCCACTAAGTGTTATCTGCGGCAGCTTCGGCTGCCGCATTAAAAGGTCAAAAATGGATTACCCGCAGATACTCTCTCCTGTCCTCTCGTTCCTCCAGTGCCCGACCCCGCAAGCATGGATTGATAAAGCCCGAGACCCGGCCAACTTGCCGCTGTTGCTTACCGACCATATGGTATGTGAGCTTAAAGCTGCGCAGACGGCACTGCTTCTGGTACGTAAATATGTTGCCGATGAGACGGGGGCAAACGCGCTTCTCGACTGGCTCAAACCTTACGAAGCATTCACTTTCCGCGAAGGGCCGGAACCGGATTTTGTTGCCTTGCACAGGAAAATTGGCAAAAGCGTGATGCCCAAAACGAACGACCCCTGGGGCCAGGCGCTTATCGACAGTATGGTGCTGCTGATAAAAGAAGAACTGCACCACTTCTGGCAGGTGCGTGAGGCGATGCTGACGCGTAATATTCCGTACGTCAAAATCACCGCCAGCCGCTACGCCAAAGGAATGCTCAAAGAAGTGCGTACTCACGAACCGCTGACACTGATCGACAAGCTGATTTGCGGCGCATACATCGAAGCCCGTTCCTGTGAGCGCTTCGCCGCGCTGGCCCCGTTCCTGGACGATGAATTGCAGACGTTTTATCTCTCGCTGCTACGCTCTGAAGCGCGGCATTATCAGGACTATCTGACACTTGCTCAGCAGGTGAGTGATAAGGATATCTCTTCCCGCATACAGCTTTTTGGTGAAATTGAAGCCACACTTATCTCGACACCGGATAACGAGTTTCGCTTCCATAGCGGCGTGCCGGTGTAAACCGGCACATCAAAAGGATGCGAGATACCATGAGAAAAACCTGGACACGTATTGTCGTTGTCGCTGTTATTGCCGCCGCTGTGGCCTTCTGGGTCTATTTCGATAAACAGCGGCAGCAGCAAAATCCTGAACAGCAGCTTGATACCACCCTCAACGCGATGCCTGCCTGGCAAGTGCTTAAAGAGCAGGAGCCCGCGCTACAGCAACGCATCCGCGAGCAGATCCTCACCATGCAAAAAGCGGGCGAGCCTGAACAACACATTATTGATGTGATCCAGCCGCAGATCCTCAATCTACAGATGTCACGTCTGCAAAACGCGCCAGATGCCAATGTGGTGGAGTATATGAAGGCGAATATGGAACAGACCGCCGCCATCCAGAAGGTGAGCGACGATGCCTGTTTTCGCTTTCTTTACCCGGCGGTGAAAGGCGGTGTGAACCCGATGCGTGTGCTTGATAAACCGATGACGCAACGCCGTATGCAGGCTGATGCTGACATGATGCGCGCAGCCTACGGTAAAGATCGCCACACCGTTACCCCGGAAGAGCGTGAAGCCGCAGTGGCAGATGTGCGCCCGATTATGAAGGAACTGGCTGACAAGTATGGCGAGGACATTCAGCTGTTGCAGATGCCGGAGCAGGCGGTAGGCAAAGAGAAGCTTTCGTGCGACATGGTACAGGAGATGTGGGCGAAGGTGTTGAAGCTGCCTGAGAAGCAGGCCGCCGGGGTGATCCGGCTGGCGGTTTCGGAGCTGGATTAGGCTGTGCGCTTGTTTTTTCGACACTTAGCACAGGTTTAGCGTGTCGCCGCTTGCAAGGCGGCGCGCGACAGGTATAATCCACAACGTTTCCGCATCCCCTTCAGTGCCGAAGTGGCGAAATCGGTAGACGCAGTTGATTCAAAATCAACCGTAGAAATACGTGCCGGTTCGAGTCCGGCCTTCGGCACCAAGACTCATCTAATTAGTTGTTTTTAAATAACTTTTCCCATATTTCTGCTCGTAATCGCGTAGCCCTACTACAAAAGGGTATACGAGGCGATGTCTCAGCGTTATAACCTCTATCGTCGAACCAGCGGCATTTATGTTGTCCGCATTAGCGTTCCCCAACGTTTTCGTCGATACGCAGGACAGTGTGAGATTCACACTTCAACAGGCACTCATGATCTTCATGAAGCAAAGCAGAAGTCCGCGCTCCTGTTGGCGGTCTGGTATCAGACCTTACAAGAGTATGAACAATTGGATTACCGATCTTTAAATGACTCTGCCCCGCTGCTTGCCGGAGAGGGCATGATCTCGCTTGCTAACTTTGCTCAGTCAATCGAGTTGCCTGTATCGCAGTTGATTCAGGCGGTGACAAATCGCAATTTGCCAGTGTTCTGGTTGGCGACGGGGCAGGTCGGCTTTTATGTTGAGGCCCTCTCTGAGGCTGAGTTAGACCCTCTTGATGGCAGCTACGTGCTTAACTACGGCGAAGAGCAGGGCATAGAGGGTATTGCTAAAGGTTATCTGCAACTCACTGCGCAACCAGCGCATTTGCGTAACATTATTAGCGATGGTTATTCAGAAGCTTCGGTGTTCAAAACTGCCGGAAGCGAAGCTAAAGGCGGTTGGTTTTTCACCTCCAGTTGTCCGGTAATTAAGCCCGATACGCTGCTGATCAATAAAATCCATGCAGAAAGCCTCCGACTTGATTGGCTGGCTAAGACGATTCCTCCAGCCATTGGCGTTCATTCTGCCGCACCTCTTGCCGCTCCGGTCCCCACTATCGATAACGAGTATGTTAATCGAAAGTATTACACCAAGAGCCTGTCGTGGTTATGTTCTGAGTATGTAAAGCATCGGCGCAAGGGCAAGGTATCGGAGTCGGCTATAGGTGATATCCGTAACTACTTCGGTTTTATGATTGAAGCGATGGGCGACATTCAACTGGAAGATTTTGATCGCGATTTCCTCCGGGTTTATGAGAGCAAGCTGCGCACGATCCCGGCAAACCGGAATTTAGTCAAAGCTAAATATGGAGTGAAAACGCTGGATGATTTAATTACCAAATCGGCAGAATGCGGCGATAAGTTGATGACTGAGGAATCCGTCAGGAAGTATATCAATGGCCTTTATGGTGCAATGAAGTGGGCTGTTGCTGATGGCAAACTGCTGAAATCGCCATGCGAAAACTTTTTCCCGCGCGATGATAAAGACGAGCGAGATCAGGATCACACTGACGTGTTTGAACCGCATGAAATTAAGGCGATTTTTTCACTTCCATGGTTTGTGGCTGGAACCGGTGAACGTAACGTGCAAGGACGATTCCATCAATATTGCCCGTTTCACTATTGGGCACCTTTGCTGGGGCTACTGACGGGGGCGCGAGTTAATGAAATCGCGCAATTGCTGCTTGATGATGTTCTGACAGAAGACGGTGTTTACTACTTGAACCTTGAAAGCGATAGCGAAAGCGGAAAGAAACTAAAAAATGCCAATGCTCGTCGCAAGATTCCGATTCACTCCACGCTTATTGGTCTCGGTTTTATAGACTACGTGAACGCCTTAAAAGATGCCGGGTATGTCCGCCTGTTCCCCGAACTCAAGCCGCATAAAACTAAAGGCTATGGTAGACCGGTTTCCGCATGGTTCAATGAATCGCTGTTGGCACGTCGATTGAAACTTGAGAGGAACAGAACAAAGTCTTTTCACTCGTTTCGCCACTCTGTCTCAACCTTACTTAAAGAGAAGGGTGTCATCCCGGAATTACGTGCGCAGCTAGTCGGACATGTGCGAGGTGAAACTGAAACAGAAGTGCGGTATAGCAAAGATCTCAAACCGATTCATATGATTGAAGTCGTGAAGAAAATTGATTTTTCGTTGCCTGTGATAGCGAAATTCAACATTCCTGACGGGTTGGATGCTGTTAGAGATGCGTTGCGAAGAAAAAGCGGCAAACAAGCAGACTAATCCGGGGTTACTATTCAGTTGAGTAGAGCTTCAATGCGCAGGGAAGCTCCCTGGCGCATTTTTCATTGAGCGTAGTGGAATTCATAGTGCTAAATTTGGAGACCCTAAAACGCGTCTGGCGAATCCAGTTGACCTACGATTGCACCCGTAGCCCTTCTACGCTTTCCGGTGGCAGGTTCATCACTGTTTTAATGCTGGTCACGATGCTGAGAATAATCTCTTCGCGTGGGCCGTTGCGCCAGTCTGCGTTTGCGTAAAAAGCATCGAGAACCGCAACCATGCTTTCAGCACTGTCAAAGGCACGAATCAGATAGTAGCAATCGGAATCATGTAACGAGTAGCCAAACGACACAACGTCGATCCCGTGGCGTTGGTGTAGGGGAACGCTGATTTCCTGCATGATGGCGTGAAAAGCGGTGCCGGTGCCTTTGTGTAAGGTGTATTGCAGTATTTCGACGGTTCTCAAACGTTATCTCCGTATCGCCCTCTGGGCGGTTCCTGATTGATAGCAATAAAGTAAACCGGACTGGGCCATGAAGCTACCACTAATCAGACAGTCATCCGTAAGCAGAAGCAGCAAGAGCCTCAGACGCGCTGGGAAGCTCTCTGGCGAGTTTCTTAAAGAAGGTAGTGGAAATCATGGTGCAGAATTCGCGGCGCTCTCATAGAGTTTCTGGTGAAGCCAGTTGAAACAAGAGTAGCGGAGATCGAGCAATCAATGAGAAATCTGGGCGAGCTTTAGCTTTACCGCACCGCTTAACTTCGTAGGCTGTTTGCCTCTATAAGGAAAAGCCTGCCACCGCCGAAGTTTTTGGACGCAATGCCTGAAAGTGGGGCTGGCAAACCTAGGAGATCCACTTTTTCGCGCGACAATTTTTCCGGTAGCTTTTGTCGTATTGGTTGAGTGTTTCTGGTGGGGATTAAGCTGAAATATCAAGACAGGAAGGTTTTGGTTTCTTGGTTGTGTTTTCTTCTTAACTTCTTGTTTTGTTTTATATGTTTTATTAAACCTCTTCTCTGGGGAGCAAAACTAGCCCAAGGGATCAATGCGATGCTTTGCAGTGAGATCCTTGGCTAATCAGGCTTCCGGAGTTGTAACCTCTTCTCTGGGTCCCTGCTTGGATCGGCGATATGAGCTACTCTGCTTTAAAAAAGACTCACCGGAGTAAGCCTTTTGCAAAACATGATAACTCACTATTGGGTATTGGTTATGCAAGTCCAAGACTCAGCACCCTGTATAACCTCACGCACTCTGGCATACGCCGCCTTTCGGAACTAGACCAGTGGGTAATAGTGCGACCCCTCTTTTCACCCCGGCTCCGCTACGCTAGCGGCAGAGCCTTGTTGATGCGCCATTTCGGGTAAGCGTCTGTATACCAAAACCCCGACAATGTTCTCCAATAGTAACATTTTGAATCTATGGTTCAACATGATTTTGATTATACCTAGCACCCAGCAGAACGAGAGTTAGGTCTTCACCGCTACGGGAGAAGTGAATCCAGCATCATGTATTCCGATATTTAAAATGAGTTTTCTTATCATGCCTCTTTGGGCCATGTGTCGCTATAGCGTTCAACACCATGCCAACAAACGACCGTTTTCCGGCATCTCTTTTGAGGTGACTCCCAGACTGTTGGAAAATTAGCCTTGGCAATTGTTGGCAGGCGTCCTATTGTTGACACCGTTTTCTGGCAGGGGCCGGATGAGGTGATTACTATGGCGACTTTTGGCTACGGGCGTGTTTCTACATCGCAGCAGGAAACTGAGAACCAGAGACTGGAGATTGAACAAGCGGGATGGCAAATTGACTTCTGGTTTGCCGATGTTGTCAGCGGGAAGGTTCCGGCCATGCAGCGTAAAGCGTTCTCTGAGTTGCTTGGTAAGATCCGTGAAGGTGAAACGCTGGTTGTAGCGAAGTTGGATCGCCTCGGGCGTGATGCTATTGACGTCCTGCAAACGGTCAGGGCGATGGCAGAGCGTAATATCAAGGTCATTGTCCACCAGCTTGGCGCAACGGATCTCACCTCCGCTGCGGGTAAGCTCCTGCTGTCAATGCTGGCAGCGGTTGCTGAGATGGAACGTGACCTGCTGATTGAGCGGACCCAGGCGGGTTTGTCGCGGGCAAAAGCCGAAGGTAAGAAGCTGGGAAGACCCTCTAAAATCGCACCAGCAGACCGTAGAGCGATTATCGAGAAAAAGAATAATGGAACCAGTGTCAGTGCCTTAGCGCGTGAATACGGCGTTTCCAGAGCGACTATAGCCGCGTTGCTTTAAACGTTTATTGCTTCTCGAAGCCCTTGGGTGATAACTCGTTGTATAGCGGTTCTAATGGAGATCAAATGAAAGCTTTATCTGTAGTTTACCCCGGAGGTTCAAAGATCGCTGACGGACAAAAAAAGCTTGAGATACGTCGCTGGCACCCCGCTCTTGGTGAGAATGAAGCGGTTTTGATTGTAGAAAACCATAAGTTCCTCATGAATGAAGGAGATGAGGACATCGGTCAGGCTGTTGCGATCGTCACACTTGGACAAATCCGGGACTTCACCCCTGAGGATGTTGAAGCTGCTTGTGCATCGAGTTTTGAGCCGGGCTGGTTAGCGTGGGAGATTCAAAGCGTAAGAAAGATTGTGGCACCGTTTCCGGTTAGAGCTGCAAGGAAGCTCTACGAGGTGGAATGCCCCCACTTATGAATTTGGGGGGCTTATGGTGGTTACTCAAACGAAGCCGCGATGACTTCCCCGGTGTTGGCGTTAAAAATACAGAAATATTGAAGTGGTGTTAGCATCCCCAGGCTATTAATTGCCTTAGCCTGTTGTCCGAACATTTGAATAGTTCGTTTGTTCTCGTCGTGCCAGAGGTAGGTGGTGAATTGCGATTGTTCTTCGTTGCCTGACCATACATGACGGAACGTCGCTTTCTTGTCCATTACCTGCCTGCACTCCCTGACCGGGTTGTGGTGCGTTTTCGCATAGCATTCTGGGCTGTTACCTGAACATAAGGCATTTTGTTTTGCTGGCGGTTGTTCTGCACCTACAGCGGAAAAGGCGCATACGCCCGGCACCAATGAGAGAGTGCCGAGAATCCCCCATGTAATTGCGCGTAGCGTGCTGATCTGCCGTTTTGATACAACATGCGCGACCACACTATAACTAGCCCAGCTAAGCACGGCCCCAACTGCTATCGGTAATATAAAGTCTGATCCCGCCATGATTCCCTCATTTTCCAAACAGCATCGCGCTTGATAGCGAACGCTGGTGACGCCCAACCGATGACGATCATCATACTTGCTAGGTTCAAAATGTCACTATTGGTGTTTATTTTGAATCATTGGCGGTTGTCATGATACAGGCGACTAATGCGAGTGACTAAGCTCGCTAACGCAAAGTTAGATTCAAAATGTCTTATGTGGAGCGTGGCCTTACAGTGGTCAAAGCTGCACATTCAGGGAATGAAAAAATCCCTGAGAATACAATTTGGCGAGCGGGTAAAAGAACTGCGCATAGCCACCGGATTGAGCCAGGAGGCCTTTGCCGATCGGTGTGGGTTTGCACGTAGCTATATGAGCCGCATTGAACGCGGTGGCTCTAATGCGTCCCTTGATGCCATTGAGGTGCTGGCTAACGCCCTGAGCGTTGAGCCGTGGCGGTTGTTAGCGTCTGATTCATCCGAAGATAACGACCCAGAACTGTTGGTTCCATACGCGGCCGATGGCTCGTGTTTTCACCCCGGTTTGGCGAGCACCCGTGATGGTTCGTTTGGCGTAGGTGATAAAGCGGCTCAGAAGCGTTTTGGCACGTTTTCCGAAGCACTTGAGTATCTCCGTGGCATGGAGACGGCAAAATGGCGTAGGCCAAATCCTAGCGGCAATTGGGGCATTGTGTCAGCGGTGCGTTGGGACAAACTGGAGAAGTAGCGCAGGTATAAGTTTATAAATTCCGTCTTCTGTATGAATGGACAGTATATATAGACGATTGATTATGCCCGGTTGCACATACTTCTTGTTTCTGGAGGGGCGAAAAACATCGAAATACAGGTGCGTTACATAGGCGTTACGGTGGCGTTTTTCTACATCGAGATATGAATGGAATAGCGGGGTTGTGTTGATGGCATTTGAAATTGTCACGGCAGTAATTGCGTCCTCTACGGCATTGACCGTTGCAGTTGTTAGCTACTGGTTCACGAAAAAACGCGAACGAGAAGCCGAGCTACGAAAAGAACGCCTAGAGCACTATAAAGAACTTGTTTCTAGTCTGAGTGACATCCTTGAAGGCGATAGCAATTTTCAGGGGCAAAAGCGGTTCGCATTAGCCTGTAACAATCTTAATCTTATTGCTCCTGTGCCTGTTATCAAAGCCCTGCAATCCTTTCAGGACGAAATAAAATCAAGTAATCCGAGCCGAACCCTTGAACGTCATGATGAGTTACTGTCGTTGTTGCTGGTAGAGATGAGGGGAGACCTTAATATTTCACCTGGTGGTGGGTCTGAGTTGATGTTTCGGCTATGGTCACCAGGGAAGCAGCAATGAACGCGTTCTTTTCACTAGAACCCCTCACGAAGTGATCCTACAATTTCGTTCTTACATTCGAAGGTATACGCGATAACAGCAGGTTACGGAGAGTTAGGTTCGAGTCCGGCCTTCGGCACCAAGTGATGCAATAATTAGCTACCTAAGGGTGGCTTTTTTTGTGTCCATTTTCGTCCAAATTCGTCCATATCCGTCTGTAATTCAAAGATAATTTATTTTTCGGTAATAACTATATTTATTTTGTGGTCTTTCCGTGTTGGTCATTTTTCATCCATTGACATCCACGCGATTTGGGGGCAAAAAAGGGGGCAAACCCGGTTCGATAGAGGAGTGACCCCCAAATGGCGCTTACAGATCTCGCAATCCGGCATGCCAGGCCGCTTGGCAAGGCATACAGGCACTCTGACTGTCACGGTCTTTACATTCAGGTTAACCCCAGCGGATCTAAGCTGTGGTATCTGAAATTTCGCTTTGGAAACAAAGAGAACCGTATGGCATTAGGCCCTTATCCGCTTATTTCTCTGGCACTGGCAAGAGAGAAGCAAGCGGATATAAGAAGGCTTATTTTAGAAGGCATTAATCCGGCGGAAAAACGCAGAGAGGAAAAGCGGGGTGGAGAGCCCCTTTATACGTTCGAGTCCGTGGCGCGCGAATGGGTCTCCAGCAACGTGAACTGGTCGGCGGAACATAAGAAGCGGGTGCTGCGTTATTTCGAACTTTACGTCTTTCCCACGAACGGCAGTTGTGACATCACTAAGATGAAGGTCAAAGACCTGCTGGTACCCATCAAAGAGGTGGAGAAAGCGGGCAAACTGGATGTTGCTTCCCGGCTTCAGCAGCGCACTGCCTGCGTGATGCGCTACGCCGTCCAGAACGGCATCATCGATCATAACCCTGCATCAGATTTAACCGGCGCGGTCTCCACGCCCAAAGTACGTCACCATCCCGCGCTGGATTTGAATCTTATCCCTGATTTCCTGGAAAGAGTCGACGATTTCAAAGGCCGTCAACTGACTCAACTGGCGGTAAAGCTGGCGCTGTTGCTGTTTATCCGCTCCAGCGAACTGCGCTTTGCCCGCTGGGATGAAATTGACCTGCATAACGCCATGTGGACCATCCCCGCTGAGCGTGAGCCGATCCCCGGCGTTAAGTACTCTTCGCGTGGCGCGAAGATGCGATCTCCACACCTGGTGCCTCTGTCGCATCAGGCCATCGAACTGCTGCGCGAGGTGCGGCAGCATTGCCGACCGGGAACTGAACTGGTATTCCCCGGTGATCACAATTACCGCAAGCCGATGAGTGAAAACACCATCAACAAAGCGCTGCGGGTGATGGGCTACGACACCCAGAAAGATGTCTGTGGCCACGGTTTTCGCACTATGGCCTGTAGCGCGCTGGTGGAGTCGGGCCTGTGGTCAAGCGACGCGGTAGAGCGCCAGATGAGCCATCAGGAGCGCAAGCGCGTGCGGGCGGCGTATATCCATAAGGCGCAGCATCTCGAAGAGCGCCGGGAGATGATGCAGTGGTGGGCCGATTACCTGGATGCGAACCGCTTTAGGCATGTGGTGCCGTATGGCTTCAAAAAATCGCCGGGAGGCGCACTCGACCATATGAGCTTCCAGGAGCGCAATGACCGGCAGCTGGAGGAGCTGAAAGCCAGAATACTCGCTGACTCGGATTGGCTGACGGCGTCTGAGTTATCGGCAAAAGCGGGTTTTCGTTCCGCCGATCCTGATGCTGGCCCGAAAGGCTGGAAAGCTGCCGGGAAGATATTCTCGCTGAAGGTCGACGGGGAGGATTTGTACCCGGATTATGTTCTGGATGAGAAAATGCGGCCTCTTAAGGTTGTGAGGTTGATACTCTCGCTGTTCAAGGAACGCAAAACGCCGTGGGGACTGGCTATCTGGTTTGGCTCGGCTAATCGCAGGTTGAGAGGTGGGAAGCCGAAAGATTTGTTGGTGTCAAAGTCAGAGTTGGTACTGATGGCGGCGCAGGATGAGGTGGAGTCGGGGGATGCTGGCATTTAGTCATTATCGGAGCTGGGCTGTTTATATCGGATGGAAACAGGAGCAAAGTACCCCGGCATTTATATAGACATTAAAAATGTTGGTTGTGGCTTTGACCTGCCCCCAGGATTAGATACAACCTTCAGTTAGTAATGTCGGTTGGTTTTTCTTCATATTTCCTGTTTCGCCAGTCCGTTGCGAATTCAGCTGGTGTCTGGTAATCCAGCGATGAATGGGGACGGCACTCGTTATAATCCTGCCGCCAGTCATTAATCGTTTTCCGGGCATGAAGAATATCGCTGAACCAGTGTTCATTCAGACACTCATCGCGAAAGCGTCCGTTAAAACTCTCAATAAATCCGTTCTGCGTTGGCTTACCAGGCTGGATAAGCCGTAGTTCCACACCATGCTCAAAGGCCCATTGATCGAGCGCGCGGCAGGTAAATTCCGGGCCCTGATCGGTTCTTATTGTCGCCGGATAGCCCCTAAACAGCGCGATGCTGCCCAGAATACGCGTGACATGAACGCCTGAAATACCGAAAGCAGCGGTGATCGTCAGACACTCCTTCGTGAAATCATCCACACAGGTCAGGCACTTGATCCTCCGACCGTTGGCCAGTGCGTCCATAACGAAATCCATCGACCATGTCAGGTTCGGCGCATCCGGGCGCAGAAGCGGAAACCGTTCGGTTGCCAGCCCTTTACGGCGTCGTCTGCGTTTTACGCTCAGTCCATTAAGGTGGTAAATACGGTATACCCGCTTGTGATTGACGTGAAGGCCCTCCCGACGCAGCAGCTGCCAGATGCGGCGGTAGCCAAAACGCCTGCGCTCCAGTGCCAGCTCAGTGATGCGCCCTGATAAATGTGCATCAGCTGCCGGACGCTGAGCCTCATAGCGGCAGGTCGACAGGGACAAACCCGTAAGCCTGCAGGCACGACGTTGCGACAGACCGGTCGCATCACACATAAACTCAACGGCTTCCCGCTTCTGGCCTGTCGTCAGTACTTTCGCCCCAGAGCCACCTGAAGTGCCTCCTTATCCAGCATGGCTTCGGCAAGTAGCTTCTTGAGGCGGGCGTTCTCCTCTTCAAGAGATTTAAGCCGCTTCACCTCAGGAACTTCCATGCCACCAAACTTCTTGCGCCAGGTGTAGAAAGTGGCATCGGAAATTGCGTGCTTACGGCAGAGCTCACGGGCAGAAACTCCGGCTTCCGCTTCGCGAAGAATACTGATGATCTGTTCGTCGGAAAAACGCTTCTTCATGGGGATGTCCTCATGTGGCTTATGAAGACATTACTAACATCGGGGTGTATTAATCAACGGGGAGCAGGTCAGCAAAGTACGGTATTGCATGACGATGACTCTCCTGTTTACCCAGAGACAGGAGAACAATAAATTTGAGGGACATATTAAGCAGTCAGAAACTATTTGTAGAAACTAAAGAATTTCATCTTTAGCCTCTACAAATATGATGGTAATATTTTTTATTCAATGGGTTTAACCATGATGTTGTTTTTGTTTATTTTCTTAAATCCGAGCTTTCTATAATAACTTATGAGTTTCGTAAAGGCTTTTTTCTCATCTTTATCGGTCCTGTCTATATTCATTCTTTTATTCCAGTCATCCTGTAACTTGTTTTCATCATGATATTCAAGTTGCAAAGGAAACGCTTTTAATGCCATCAAGCCAGCATTGGAACCGAAATTTTTAATGCCGTCATCAATTATTCTTCTTGAATAGTCATTACCACGGAATTCAGGTAGGATTTCTAGGCGGTCGAGTATAAGAAGGTTAGTATTGTATATTCCAAATTCAGACAGGTTTTCTATTTTCTTTTTAAACTCAAAGCTATTTGGTCGATAGATTTCTCCGATAAATGGCTCAGTGTTTGAAACTAAATCTAATAAATAGTCAGGTCCACAATCTGCAGCCATTGTATTGATAAAGAAATACTTAACTTTTCCTGCAACGATTTCTTCATCAAATTCATTGAGAAGAATAACATCTCCTTGTATTTTTGTGACAAAGCGTGCTGGTTCATCCTCAAAAAGACAGGAATTTTGAGTATATATGATACTGGTAAGTATTTGATTCATGTTGGTTTCTTGGCTTCGCATTAAATATTGCTTTCCATAATGTAGAGTTAGACCTTATTGACGAGTTAAATGTATTTTTTGAGATTAAAAATTGTCGCCATATACATAATACCAGCAGATATGATCAAAAGTAGTAACCAAAACTGCGACAAACTTGTCGGTAAAGCGAGGTAGCACAGGACACCCGTATGTTTGAAAGGAAAGCTGAGCCTTAAAATCCAGTAAAACATAGAGCTTGATTCATAGCCTCCTCCAAATCGCCGAAGATCTCTGAGCACCAGTCCTTCCACTATGGCAGCAATCGTACACAGGCAAAATAGTGGCAGCATTATAATCAACCATATCAGGCGCTGCATAAAACTCACTAGCGTATAAACCAGGGCGGTGAACGGTTTTTGCAGGAGTCTGTTGACCATAAGTACGCGAGTTGTCCCTTTTTCCAGCAGCATGACAATTTCATCCCTCAGCGGATGCGGCTGTAACGCACTAACCAGTTCCGCCTGCTCTCTCTTCATAACCTGAAAAACATGCCTGCTCCCCTCCTGCGGCCACCAGAAATACAGTCCTCCTATTTCCAGCACCACCCGCAGCATAAGCGCGCCGATGACCAGCCCGATAAGCCGCCCAGTCAGCGACAGCAGCCAGCCAATCGGTCCTTGTGGCGGATGTGATGGAGGCGGTCGCTGTTCGCTCATTCCGCCTGTCCCTGCTGGCGCGCCTGCATCCACGCCGCCAGTTGCGCGACGGACTCCGGCAGCGGGCAGTGTTTATCCGCGATGGGCAGCGGCAGACGAATTTTCCACAACTGACCGCCTTCAAGCAGGGCAAAGGCCTGGCCTTTGGGAAGTTGGATCAGCGCGGCGGTATCCAGCAGAGGTACATTGCGGGTGACCACCTGCTCGCGGGTATTGCTGCTGAAGCTGTTGATGCCGCCCGGTGTGTCGGTGACGCCGGAACTCACCTGGCGGCTGCGCACTTCGACCTGTGGCAGTTGCTTCGTCAGCAATTCGGCGGTGGCGGTTTCGCGCACCCGCAGCATAATCAGGTTATTAAAGTTGCCCACTACCTGACCTGCTTTGGGCGCGCTACCGATGCGGGCCTGAATATCACTCAGCGTCTGGGTATAAGCAGTGACCTGAATGCCTGCGCCGCCGCCCTTGTTGACCAGCGGGATAAACTCTTCGCCCATCAGTTCGTTAAACTCATCGCAGTGCAGGTTGATGGGCGACGGTTTTTCGCTATTGCCGGGCAATCCTTCATTGGGGCCAAACTTGTAGAGATGCCCGGCGACGCTCACCAGGTCGGCAAACATAGAATTGCCGACGGCGGCAGCGACCACTGAATCAGAGAGCGCGTCCAGCCCGACATAGACCACCGCCTTCTGGCGGATCGCCTGCTGCCAGTCGAGGATCGGACGTGTGTCGTTCAGATCGTGGTAGTCCGGGGCCAGCAGGGCGGCGAGCGTGCCGGTGGTCAGCTTTTCCAGCAACGGCAGCAGCGAGGCGACAATCTTGTCGAAGTAAGTTTTGTCATAGCGCACCGCCGAGAGCAGGCCGTCGAGGATCGGATCGTATAATTTTTCCGCGTTGAGGTACTGCTCCAGCGCCACCACGTGAGGATCGCGGCCCAGCATATGGCGAGGTGTATTTTTGTCGTTAACGCGCTCCGCCAGTTGCGCCACCACTTCCCACGCCCGCGCGTTGTGACGCGGCAGCACGATGCGGGCATAGTCGATAAACAGGGCGTCGATATTGACGACGTGGCGGGAAATTAACTGATAGTCGGGACTCTGGCCGAGCGCCACCAGGGCGCGGGCGATGATATTCACAAAGCGCCAGGCGAACTCGCGAAAGGCCGCCGAGTTGCCTTCGCCGGAAAGCTGTCCGGTGAGGCGCGACGCCACCTCCGAGATGCGGCCAAAGCGCCCGATGGCGTTATAGCGGGCGGAGATCTCCGGATACGCAAGATGGAACAGGATAAAGCGGTCGCCGCGTCCGGTGCGCTGCGCCTCTGTCCACAGGCGCTTCAGCAGATCCGCGTCGCCTTTCGGATCAAAGACGATCACCACCTCGCCACGGCGGATGTCCTGAGTGGCAAGCAGTTCCGCCAGCCGGGTTTTGCCGACGCGGGTGGTGCCGAGCACCAGCGTGTGGCCGGGGCGCTCGCTGAGCGGCAGAGTGACGTCGCACTCTTTCTGTTCCACCCCATGCAGCCACGGATTACCGCCAACGGGCGGCAGCGGGCGCACCGGGTTCAGCCAGCGATCGGCGCTGAGCAGGCGAGCAAGGCCAGGCAGAGTATTCTCACTGCGTTTTTCGATGTGTCTTGCCAGGCGGTAACACCATCCCGGACGCAGCCAGCGTGCGGCTTCCGGTTGCAGGCAGTCGTACAGACGCTGGGTGTGGATGGGCTGCCAGCGAAAACCTTTGCCGAGAAACAACCGCTGGCGACTGACCGGGATTTTCCTGCTGGTGAGCGCGTAGCGCGGCAGGCGCAGGAGGTTGTGGTGGTAGCGCACGATGTGCCAGCCCTGCCAGCCGCGTCGCAGGGCCAGCAGCATCAGGGCACAGGCCATCAGGCGGGCCTGCAATGGTGTGAGCATCAGCAGCGGGGCCTGCGTCAGGCAGATTAATGCGCCACAACTGGCAGTGACGGTGCTGTAAAACTCCACAGGTGGGCGCAGCAGCGCCTCCAGCGCGTAGCGGCTCATGGCAATGCGGCCTGTTGCAGATGGCGACTGACCAGCTTGCGGTAGCGTGCAGCGGGTGCGCCGCCCGCAGGACGGTGGTAGCGGGCGGCGGCGTTGAGCCAGCTTCCGGGACGTTCATCGTAGCGCTGACGCAGCAGTTGCGCGGTGAGCGACAGGTTCTGCAGGGGATGCAGGGCGTCGCAGGGAGAGTCAAAATACGCCCGGTGCCAGCCGATATTGATTTGCCCGAGCCCCACGTCAATGCGCTTCGGGCTGGTACGGCGGATCGCGGCCAGCAGCGCCTGGCAGGCCTGCTCCTGGCTGGCATAGCGGTAGCCGGTACCTTTGATATTGAGCGTCCACGGCCACGGGAGATGCCTGCCGCTCAGGTTCGCCCCGCTTTCGGTTTGTGTGACGGCCCATAGCAGTTCCGGTGGCACGCGGTAATGCTCCGCGGCGCGCAGGTACGCTTCCGGCAGCGGCTGCGCCAGCGCCAGACAGGGCAGCAGCAGGATCAGGGCAGGATCTCGTGCCATTGTTCCCCCTTACGTTCCAGCGCCACCGGAATTTTGCTCTGCCCCAAAAGAAGCCAGCGGCCCGCGTCGTGGTTAAGCGTGATGCTGTGTTCACTCACCAGTTTTGCGTCAATGCCATGCGCCATCGCCCAGCGGCGCACCCGGTTATCATCACCTTCGCTGTTGACCAGCCAGATATCCAGCGGACGCTGTTGCGCCAGCAGGGTACGCAGCAGGCTGTCGCAGGGCGGGCAGTCATCTTTAACAAATAGCGAAACGCGGGTAGTGCTGGCGGACGTGGTTTTCAGCGGCGTCAGGCCCGGATACAGGCGTTGCCAGGCCGCGTCATAGGCGCGCTGAAAGGCGAGTTCTTTCTCCAGCCGCTGGTATTCCTGCCTGACCAGCAGTTCGGCGAAGCGCTGACGTTCGTGGTCTGTGTCGGCTTCGACGCCCAGCGTGGTCAACGGATCGAGCCCCGGCGACCAGACGCCGCGCGCCTGCTGTTTCAGCGTGAGATAGCGCTGCCACTCCTCTGGCGTGACGCCCCAGACGGTGGCCTGCTGTTGCGTGGTCAGCGGTCTGAGAACTGAGTCCGCGTTCTGGCTGGTCTGCACCTGAAGCGGTTGCGCCCACACGCTGGTGGTGAAGAGTAACAGAGGAACCAGGCGTTTCATCGCTTACTCCGGTACTTTCAGCGTCAACTGGCGTTTACCGTGACGGAACACCGCCCGGCGCTCATCAAACCGCACCAGCCGCCAGCCGTGCCACTGTTCTCCCCTGCGCAGCCACACTACCTGATGGAGGTAAACGGCCTCCGGCGGCACAATTACGGCCAGTCGGATATCGCCACGTTGTATGGTCCCGGCGAGAAAAAACGGGGCCGTTAACGGCCCCAAAGGGCGGAGGGACACGGGATGACGGTAAGCCACCGTCGGGGGGAGGGAATGGTCGCTGGCGAAACAGACTTCACGGCGGTTTTCGTCGGTGGTTATTCGCCACGCCGGGCCCACCAGTAGTTGCAGGGCGGCCTTCAGGCGCAGCGGGCCGGTGTTGTACTGGCTCAGCGGTAATGGGAGCCCATAAAGCTGCGCCCGGCGCGCATCGGCGAGACACAAAGACCAGCCGCTGTCGCGCAACAGGTATTGCAACGCTTCCCCTACCGTCGGATGAAAACCGGGCGGAACGGACAGGGCGGTAAGCTGTTCGAGTGGCGGCTGTTGCGGTGACGTGCTGACCAGCAGATAGCGGTCGTAGCGGACGACTTCTGGCGTTGCAGGGGAGGCGGCGGCCACGCCGTTGAAAATAAACAGGAGCAGAGCTGTCAGCAGTCGTTTCATCGCATCCTCCACAGTGCTTTTACAGGAGCGTGCTGGATGAGAGGGCTGGGGACTACCGACAACTGTTTGCGGCGTCAAAAAATAGCGCCCGTTATTCCGGGCGCAAAATCAGATCAGTAAGGGAATCTTTCCCCCATCAGCCCCAGCGTGGCGGCGATGGGGATACCGCGCTCAGAAAAATGAACGCGTAATGTCAGCCTGACGGTTTGCTGCTGTGTGCTGCCGTTAGTTTTTTGCGTCAGCACCGAGCGGTAGTCGATACGGATGGTGCGCTGCGGCGGTTGGTGGGCGATAAAGGCCACTACCGCTGCCATTTCAACACCTTTCAGCAAGTCCCTGATGGCGTTGTCATTCCGGTCTTCAAGACAGTGCTTGTGGGCTGGAAGGGTAATGGCCAGATCCAGCGGCAAGCCAGCGTCCAGCGCCTCGTCATCAAGGTTAATCAGTTTGCCCCGGTTAAGGGCTTCTTCACGTGAGTTCAATACGGTATTCATCATGCATCTCTCCGGTAAAAGACCAGGGAAACGCCCCGACGAGGAATTTCCCCGGCAGGGTGAATGCTGTGCGTCAGAACTGCGCTACAGGCTCTGCTGGCGGTGCGGCTGGCGCTGGCTGGGATTCCGCTTCGCGCTCTGCCCGGTAAACCTCTTCACCGTCAATTTTGATAAGCCCAATGTGCAGCAGATGGGCTTTCAGGCTGACGCCGGTTTCGCCTTTACGGTCGCCTTTGCTGTAGACAAAGGTGTCGGCATACAGATCGCCGAGGCGGAACTGGATCAGCACCTTGCGTTTCTGCTCGCAGGCGTCGATACAGCGGCGCACCAGTATCTGCGCTTCCTTGCCGCTGACGCGGCAGTCGAACCAGGTGTGCTCCGCGTTGCTGGCTTCGCCCCGTAGTGCGGCAATGTCGCAACACAGGAACGGTTCGCCTTTTTTCGGGGTCACTTCCCGGATCCGGTTGAGGTAGCCCAGACCGCTGGTGTACAGGTTGAAGTAGTGGGTATCGTTCATGGTGGTATCTCCGTGTTGAAGGTGCGGAGCGCCCCATGCGCGGGAACGTCCCGCTTCGGGTTTGGCTCATTGGCTGCAAGGCCTCTGAGTTACTGGCAGTACGGGCATTCCGCGCTGTGCGCCTCCGCGTTTCAGGAATGCATGGCGGGTTTTGGGATTAACCCGTTTAGTTGAATCTTTGGCTGGGGGAAGCGAAAGGTGGAATTGTTTTTACGGCGTGAAAGTTGGAAGTACAGAATGCAAAAAGGCCTTAATGACTAAGGCCCTGAAAGGTAGCTAAATATTATTTCCGGCGGTCATCGACTTCTTTGGCGACACCTTTAAAGGGAGTGCCGTCCTGCTTCTGGTCGATAAAGCGACCTGTCGTTGTATCGCGTTTGGTGTAGTTGCCATTCTGCGGATTCTGAACCTGTGTGCGGTCTGTAACAGAGCCCTTGCGATAACCGTCTCCGGTATTCTTGGCCATCTTAACACTCCGAAAAATGAGGAATATTCCTCAGAGAGGATCATCAGACTGCCAATTTGAACGAGCAATCAGGGAAAAGTAAAAGTGTGATGTAGGAAACAGGTTATTTACTCATTCCGTAACGATTTAATCAGCTCAGTGACGTTCTGCTGCTGCTGCGTCAGAAACGTCTCCAGCCCCATTTTCCCCGTCGCGATGTCATCCAGCTTCTGCTCCCATAGCGCAGTGGTGCCCGGATCTTTCAGCGTTTCCGGCAGGGCGTCAATCAGCGTGCTGGCGGTATCCGTTGCCAGCAGAAAGCGTCGCTGCTTAATCAGATAACCGCGCTTAAGGAGCGTCTGGATAATCCCGGCGCGGGTGGCTTCGATGCCGATGCCCGCGTTTTCTTTCAGCCGCTGCTTCAGGCGCTCATCGCTGACAAAACGGGCGGCGTTTTTCATCGCGGCAACCAGCGTCCCTTCGGTGTAGTGCTCCGGCGGCTGGGTCTGGCGGGCGCGAACATCTACCTGTTCCACCAGACCGGTTTGCCCCTGTTGCAGGGCAGGAAGTGCCTGCGTTTCTTCCGCTGAGTGGGTTGCCATTTCGCGCAAAAACAGTTGTCGCCAGCCACTGACAATCACGACTGAGCCACGGGCAGCCAGTGTTTCCCCGGCGCAGTTCAGGCGCAGGTTGGTTTTATCCACTTCATGGTCCGGCAGAAACTGTGCCAGAAAATGGCTGCGCACCAGGCCGTAGACCTTGCGCTCGCTGTCATTCATCTGTGTCAGATCTACCGTTTTACGGGTCGGGATGATGCCGTGGTGGGCGGTGATTTTACTGTCGTCCCACAACCGGGAGCGCTGTAGCAGATTAAGCTGCGTGGCGATGGGCTGGAGTGAGGTGTCGCTGGCGACCAGCGAGGCCAGCACCTGCGGCGCTTCAGCGTGCATGGAGAGCGGCAAATAGCCGCAGTCGGTGCGTGGGTAGGTGGTGGCCTTATGGGTTCCATACAGGCGCTGGGCTATATCCAGTACCTCCTGCGCGCCCATGCCCCACTGTTTTGAGCAGACCTGCTGCAGGGCGCTGAGGGTGAAGGCCAGCGGTGGCGGCGTTTTCTCCCGCCGGGTGGTCACATCCAGTATCAGCGCGGTACTGGCCTGTTGCAGGCGGGCGGTGGCCTCACGGGCGGCGGATTCACGGATACAGCGGCCTTCGTCGTCACAATACGCGCTATCGGGTTGCCACTGCGCCAGAAAGGTAGTGCCTTCAGCATGCAGCCGGGCGTCCACCCGCCACCAGGGGCGGGGCGTGAAACGGGCGATCTCCCGGTCGCGTTCCACCACCAGACGCAGGGTCGGCGTCTGCACCCGGCCCACGGAGAGCACGCCCTTGTGCCGCCGGTTCATCAGCGTGCAGGCGCGTGTCATGTTGATGCCGACCAGCCAGTCGGCGCGGGCGCGCGCCAGTCCGGCCTGGTACAGCGGGAAAGTACTGTCACCAGGTCGCAGCGCAGTGAGCGCCTTGTGGATACTGGCCTCATCCAGCGCCGACAGCCACAGACGCTGGACCGGACCGCGCCAGCGGCATTGTTCCAGAATTTCACGGGCGATGGTTTCGCCTTCGCGATCGGCGTCGGTGGCAATCACCACTGCATCCGCCTGTTTCAGCAGCTTCTCAATGATACGGAACTGCCTGCGTACCTCCGGGCGGATCACCAGCCGCCATGTCGGGGGAATAAACGGCAGGTGTTCTGCCCGCCAGTGTTTCAGCGCCGGATCGTAATCCTCCGGCGCAGCCATGCTCAGCAGATGGCCAAAGCACCAGGTGATGGTCACGGTGGTGTTATGCAGGTAGCCGTCGCTGCGGTTACGGGCGTCAAGAATGCGGGCGATATCACGCGCCTGAGAGGGTTTTTCGCACAGGTAAAGTTGCATGGGCTGTCTCCGGTGAAAGGGAGTTCAGCATGGTGTGCCGGAGGGATAAGGCGACAGGGGAAACTGGAGGGAGAAGGTAAAAATTGCACCTTAAAACGTGCATTAAGCGGATAGTGCCTGTTTTTAGGTGCATGAGGTGAGTTTAAAATAATCGCTAAAGTGACACTCAGGGTTTAACTTTGCGCAAAATTTTAAACCAGCGTGGTTAACGGCTGTATCCGCCGCAGCATAAATATCACCACCGAAAGCTGCGTATTCAGCACCTGCCGCCTCCATTCGAGCACCATCAGTGCATCCCTCAATTCATCGCTCATGTCAGGCTGTTGAATGGCTTCCTGCAACGCCACACCTCCCGAACGGTTGTTGTCCAGATTACGCCAGCGCAGATAGCTGACGCCGGAGCGTGCCGGGTTGCTGCACAGGATCAGCGGTACGTTACGCCCCGGCAACTCATACACCGCCTGTTTCAGCATCGGCTGACGTTGTTGCAGTTGTACGCGCAGCGCCTGTAATTCCTGCACCAGCGCTCGCAGCTCTCCCTTACCCTTAAAGGCCTTTAAAAGGCCCTTTAGCGAGCTTTTGCGGGCAGCGTTTTCTTCGTCGTCTTCACCGATCATCACGCAGGATCTCCGCAAGCATCTTTTTGGGCAAATTCCCGAGCTTATGCGCCATCGTCTGCGCCAGCGGACTGTTCGCCCGCACGTCAGCGCGGGTCACGCCAGTGGTGCGAAAGCGGTTTAAGAAGCTGAAGACCTGGAGCATCAGGCGTGGGATGGTGGCAATGAAATCGCGCTTCTCCGCCTGGGTGATAAGGCCGAGGTGCCAGGCAAGCAAGGTGCGGCGGACAAGCAGATCGTAATCAATCAACTGCTGTAGCAGGCGCGAACCGGGTGGTGAGAATAGCGCCAGCGGCAGGATGAATTCGGTCGGGGACGGGTTACTGACCTGGGTGGTGTGGATAGCTCCCGGCAGGCTGGCGAAGGCCTGGTCCAGCCGACGGTTTTTTTGCTTCAGCAGGTGTGCGATCAGGTTCAGGCGGATGCACAGTTGCTTCAGCCAGTGGGCGGCCCATGGATCATCGGCCTCTTCGGCGCGCAGCAGACGCCTGAGTAACGCCAGACAGAGCAGCATGCCAGTGGGATGCGCCTGCCACAGCCGGGCGGCGATGCGGGTGTGCAGGGTGATGCGGATATCGCTGAACAGGGTTGTGCCAGGCATAGGAAATTCTCCATGGATTCAGATGCCCGCAGTGTCGGTCCGCGCAATGAGTCAGGCGACGGGAAACCCATCTGGTCCGCAGAAAGTTAATTTCGCCGATGAATGAGGTTTGATTGATAGCTGGTATGCCGGCTTTATGCGGTGCGCATAAAATCCGGGCTAGCTGCGCCTGTGCCGAAGCTGATTGAACTCGCCCCGTCGGGCCTTCTCCAGCGTTGCCAGCAGATAGGCGAGGGGGCGGTGGATATCGTGGGCGGCTATCCGCCACAGGCAGTCGTCCAGCACCTGCTGGCAGAGAGCGGGATCCAGATTGCGCATCGCGCGTTCGGCGGCGTGACGCTCGCTGGCGCTGAAGGGATTATCCACAGGCCAGTGCAGCAGTTGCGTACGCTTTTGATGTTTATTGTTTAAATCTGTACCAGTATGTACGCAATGCGGCTCAGGTTGCCCGCCAGCCCCCGCCACATCACTGAGTCTTAATTGAAGACTCGGGCATTTTTTACTGAGTCCTCGATTAAGACCAGGGGCGGTCTTCAATGGAGACTCAGTGCAGGTTCGTCCACTATCCACAGGTTGTTGCAGGGTGAGCAGCAGCCCGATGGCGATGTTGCGGATACGGCGGTTGCGGTGGCGGGAACAGGCCGTAAGCAGCGCCAGATATTCGCTGTCCATCCGGCAGGCATCAGTATGAGTCAGTGGCGCATCATGCAGGGCGTAGAGGTTGCCGGTGATCCTGCCGCTTTGCTCGTCGCGCAGTCGCTGGCACAGGCTCAGCCAGCGGGTGATCCGCAGCATCATCAGCGCGTTGCTGACGGTACTGCGCGAGGCCTTCTCGCCCTCAGGCTGGTCAGAGAGCCAGCCCTGTAATTCGTTGTAGGAGGGAAAGACGCCGCTGCCGTCGTCGCGGGCGTGCAGGCGCAACAGTTGCCATGCGAACTTGTCGCGCGGGGAGAGGTTGCGCGCCAGCAGCAGGCGCTTCGGCACGCTCTGCTGCGGGTTGCCGAGAAACAGCAGCCGATCGTCACTCTTCATGCAGCAGCTTCTCCTGAGTCCACTGGCGCAGCAGGTTCCAGATGACCGTCAGCGACAGATCGTGTTCGCGGGCCATTGCCATCATGGCGGTCAGCGCTTCGGGTGAGTCGAGCTTTTTCACGCTCATTTTCTGCCACTCGTTCCACACCAGTGTTTCCACCTGCTCATCGGGTGCATTGTTGCGCCCTTGCCGGACAAACAGACCAATCAGCCGTCGCCGGGCACAGACCTCCGGCGTGGAAAGGCCAAAGTAGTGGTTGATGAACTCGATGGACGCGCCCAGCGACAGGGCTTCCTCCAGACGCTGCTGGAACAGCCGCTCCTGCTCCATCCTCGCCAGCATCCGGCCCAGCATCTCGTGGTCAATGTGGGTGATGATGAACTGCACCGCGCTGTTGCTGAGAAACAGGATGTCATCGGCGGTGAGCCGCGTCAGCTCGCACAGCTCCTGCGGGCTGAAGCCGAGCGATTCGCAGTAGCGGATCTGCCCCTCCTTCAGCGCCTGGACGATGTGGGTGAGCACTGCCTGATTAACTGAGGGCGTCATGGCGAACCTCCCGCAGCCGCCGCTGGCGACACAGGCTGATAAGCTGCATCAGTTGCTGGATCTGAGCGTTGTCGTAGTCCGGCGACAACAACAATTCGAGGGCGGGCATCGGTGTACTGATATCACCATTCAGGGCGGCCAGCACCTGATAGCAGCGCCGTGCCGCCGGATGGGGAAAATCGTCACAGGGCGCGAGGGTGAAACCGGCCGGCGCGCTGTCGTCAGGCTGGATACAGGCGTCCAGTCCCCAGCAGGCACACAGCGACCGTGCCGTATGCACCAACGGTGAGGGCTTTGGTTCGCCGGGCGCGGCGGGTTCAGTCGGTGGCTCAGGCTCTGGTAGTGGTGCTTTTTCCGCCTCCGGCGGTGGCGGCCAGAGGACCTTTTCGGCCGGAGGCCCCAGCAGCACCTGCCGCTTGCTCTGTCCATCAGTCAGTTCTGCCAGCAACGTATTCCAGCTCATGCCGCTGCGACAGCTCATCTCGCCGAGCAGTTCGTCCTGCACCAGTTGCGGTACCACGGCTTCCGGCTCGCCGTTGAAGGTGGCGAGGGCGGTGCTGAACAGGTCGGCAAATTCCGGCTGGCGTTCCAGCGGCATCAGCTTTACCCAGACCTGTTCCGCTGTGCTGCGTAGTGCCAGCAGGCGATCAATAACCTTGCGGGTCAGACCGCCATATAGCGCGTTAGGGATGCAGGGCAGCAGCCAGTCGACGGTCTGCAACATCCGGCTGATTTGCGACTGGCTGACGGGATAGCCGTCGCGGGTGAGTTGCTCCGCCAGCGCCAGCTGCGTTGGGCATTCAATGCCTGCCTCGTGGTAAAGATCGCGCAGATGCAGAATGCCTTCCGCCCGTTCGATAAACATCAATCCGTTATGCAGGTCGCTTTCGACCAGATGGCCGATCAGGCACTGGACTTCACCTTGCTGCGGTGACAGCGTTTCCGGCCACGGTCTGAACGGCCAGCAGACGCGGTGGTAACGCTCATTCTGCGTCTCCTGCCACAGTTCATTGAGGATGGCGAGGCGCGTATTCCCGCCGCTGGCGAGCATATATTTTTCATCGCCGGGGCGACGGGTCAACACCGGCGGGTTATCCAGCCCGCGGGCAAGAATTGACGCCTTCAGCACGTCATAGCCGGGGTTGCGGGTGACGCGGGGATTGAGAGAGAACGGCTGGATTTGTTCCAGACTGACCTGGACCATTTCCTGTTCTCCGGTAGTGCTGGCACCGTGAAGCCAGCGGTTGAGCAGGTGTGAAGCGCACATAATCTTCCTCCGGCATTCAGACATCGCGGGTGAGGCGGATGCGTTGGTGGATCCACGCGTCCACCTCGCTTTCCAGCCAGGCGACGTGGCGGCTGTTGAGTCGGATGGACGGAGGAAACTGTTGCAACTGGATTTGCCGGTAAATCCACGATTTACCGAAGCCGATTTTGTCTTCCACCTGGCGTAAGCGTAAAAATCTGTCGCTATTCATAACCATTCCTCCTGTGTCCAGATTCGTTCACATCAGCACGATGGGCGTGGTTATCAAAGCAGCAGCGTCCCTGCCAGGCAGTAAAAATCCTTATCTGGGTTAGTGAGAGTTGTTAGTTGAAAGAATTAGTTGATCGCGTTACGGCGGTGCGCCGCGCTGGAGTGCGGTTTTTAACGTCTCGGCGCTCAGCGGCAAGTGCATACCTTCCTCACGCGCCCAGCATTCGAAAATGTTCAGCAGTTTGTAGGGATGGTGCAGCAATTCATCTTCAATCTGTGGGTTGCGTTTACAGGCCAGCCACAGCAGGCGGGAGAGGGCGGCTGTGATCCGCTCTTTGGATTCGGGTTGGTGACGGGCCAGAAAGTTTTCGAGGTGGACGCGGCGGATCACGAACAATGCGTCAGGAGGTAATGTGTCCTGCAAGTAGCAGACTGACATGTTGAGCCGGGATTTCAGCTCATTGCGGCCGTTGCCATACAGCTGGCCAATCAGCAGATGCAACTCTTCCTGGAGGTTGTTCTGCGTGGCGAGCAGTTCCAGTAAAAGCTCCCGTAGTGATTTGCGGCAACAGAGTTGGTAGTAGCTGTTGTTCTCATCGCAGACCACAATGCCAATCTGGTTGCAGCAGTGGGTATCTTTGGGGCAAGGACAGTTAAGCGTTTTCGCCAGTTGCTGGTGGAGCAGCAGGCGCTCAAGGCCGATTAACGGCAAATTCCACAGATGGCTGGTGGTCAGTTGCAGTGTCGGGTCGCGTCGGCATGGAGGAGAGTTCGCCATCACTTTGCGGTTGCCGGGTTTATTGCACTGCGAAGGTGGAAAGGGCGGCTTGCTGAATCGGCAGGCAAAGCGGCAAGGAGGATTGAGTGGTCTCAGAAGTACGGGCGAGGGGAAGTAGACTGAGAGAGGCAGATCGCCGTGCAGGGCATGGCGGATCAGATCGGCAGGCAGCAATGTGATGTTGTGCTGCCGGATGACTTCTGCGGCTTCGTCCAGCGTCAGCCACTCCTGGCGGATTTTGTGTGGGGGCATGAGGTGTTCCTTTTTGTGTTGTGGGTTGCGTGTCGTGCTTGTTGATGGTGAAAACCGGTGTGAGATGTTTTTGCTAAAACAACTAACCTGATCAGTTTAGTTAACGATCTTTTCAGACATAATCTGGTGATGAATTACGCTGGAAAAACAGGATGTAACATTGAATAGCTCGGAAGACGATTTGCTTGAAGTTGCGTGGTATTTGTCGAAGTACGGTAAATCTCAACCACCCGTGGGACTGGGTGTTCAGAAATGGAAAGAGGCTTTTGCCTTGTTTTATCCTCGCTTTGGAGCGGGTAAAACCGCCAGCGAGTTTCACAATAGTCTGAAAAATAGTCGTGACCGTTTTGATTCCTGGCTTACTGATGTGCGTGTTGGCTGGCGTGACGAGTAGGGCGCTCCCGCTGCGCTTTCTCATTCAGCGCAGCGTGTGCATCAGCGATTGAGTCTGCTTTCAGACAGTGCGATTGAGCAGCGCGTTCTTTCGTTAATATCTTCTGATGGAGATGAACAGGCGCAACGTGACTGTCTTGCTATTCAGCAGGATAAAAGTATTGAAGATACCGTACGCGAGCAGCTGATTGCGGCACGGCTGGGGCAGGGTACCTTTCGGAAAAATTGTCTCATGCTGTACCCGGCATGCCCTGTTACGGGAACGACGTTTGCGCCGTTACTCCGTGCCAGCCATATAAAACCGTGGGCTGCCTGCAAGAATGGGAATGAACGCCTTGATCCGTTTAATGGAATTATACTGGCCGCACATATTGATATTCTTTTCGATCAGGGATGGATTTCATTTGAGAATGATGGGCGTTTATTAATTAGCAATGAGCTGGATATTAGTGTTAAAGAACAGCTTTTGTTGCCGGAGAAAATAAAGACGTTTTCTGTCGAATCGTATTGTTATCTGGAGTGGCATCGGGAGAATTTACTGAGATAATTAAGTTTTGACGAGAATGCCTTTGATATAGGATATCGTGATTCGTTTGGTAAGGGGCAAAGTACAAAATGAAGATGGTAAAAATATATTCAACAGGAAGTTGTGATGCTGCAACACGTGAAGGTTCGGCGGAAGTTGTGCTGGAGTGTGAAGGGAAAATAAAATATCTGACCTTCTCCTACAGTGATACGACCGCAAATAGATGCATTCTCCAGAGCCTAATTGATGGTGTGAATTGTTTGAAGAAACCCTGTAACGTTGAGTTAATTAGTTCATGTGAGCTCGGTGTGAAGAAAGCGCAGAAAGGAAAGGGAGTTAATGTAGATTTGCACGAGGAATTATGTGGAATCTTGATAAAGAAAGAGTGTGAATATTCTTTTTCTGTCATGCATGGCGAAGGAGACAGTTTGAATGCTTTTATTCGCAAGCATCGGACAAAACAATAGCTGGAGAGCCTACATACAGAACCATCTTCGACAGCGCTATTTTCTGAACTTACAGGTTCCAATATTGCATTGAACGCTGCCAGTAGGGCTCACGGGCTTCTGGAGCGTGCTGTGCAACCGGTAACCCTCTGCTGCTTCGGTTATAAAGCTTTTATGTGCCATGCAGCAGGATATGGTTGCCTCCTGGACTCCATATAACCCGAGTATTTGTATCGAAGCGTGAACAAAACATTGCAGCCAGCCTTTCAACGTGGACAATAGTTATCCATACGGTGATTTTATATTCGATAAATCAATGGATTTCATTGAGTCATAGGACTGGTAATGGATGAAAATGCTTTAGGGTTTGCCTCATACTGGCGCAACTCGCTGGCAGATGCTGAGTCAGGAAAGGGCAGTTTTGAACGGAAAGACGCCAAAAATTTCACTAACTGGCATGGGATAGCGGCGGGACGTCTTGACGAAGCGATCGTCGATAAATTTTTTGAAGGGGAAAAAGACGATGTCGAAACAGTAGATGTCATTTTGCGGCCAAAGGTTTATTTCCGGTTGCTGCAGCATGGAAAGGACCGTTCTGCTGGTGCGCCTGATATTGTTACCCCGATAGTGACGCCAGCCCTGCTGAGCCGTGAGGGTTTTTTATATCCGACTCCAGCGACCTCCATTCCCAGAGACCTGCTTGAACCTTTGCCAAAAGGCGCATTTTCGATTGGTGAAATTGAGCAGTATGACAAATATAAAACGACACATACGTCATTCTCTATCAACTTTGATGAAAGTGTTGATAACACTGCCGAAACGGATGAAGAACGAGAAGCACGATATGCAGCCTGGCAGCAGGATTGGCGTCAATATCTGGATGATTCAGAGAGGCTACTGAAGAACGTTGTCGGCGACTGGATTAAAAATCCCGAGCAATATGAACTCGCTGAGCACGGTTATATTGTTAAAACGGCGCAAACTGGCGGTGCCAGTTTCCATATCCTCTCGCTGTATGACCATTTGCTTGTTAGCAAAAAGGACGTGCCGCTTTTCAATCGCTTCGCCTCGCGAGAGGTTCATGCCGCAGAGTCATTACTTCCTCCGGAAGCAAAATTCAGCGACAGACTTGGACACTCCGGGGATAAGTTTCCGCTGGCAAAGGCTCAGCGCGATGCCTTAAGCCATTTTCTGGATGCGAGGCATGGCGATATTCTTGCCGTAAATGGGCCTCCTGGAACCGGAAAAACCACACTGGTGCTTTCTATTATCGCCACGCAGTGGGCCAGAGCGGCTCTCGAAAAAGCGGAGCCTCCGGTTATTATCGCGACGTCAACGAATAACCAGGCTGTAACGAACATTATCGAGGCGTTCGGGAAAGACTTTTCCCAGGGCACTGGGGCAATGGCCGGACGATGGTTGCCAGAGCTGAAAAGCTTCGGCGCTTATTTCCCCTCAAGCACTCGTAAAGCCGAGGCCGCCAAAAAATACCAAACTGAAGATTTCTTCATCCAGGTTGAGTCGAAAGAGTTTGTAGAAGATGCACTGCTGTTTTATCTGGAGAAAGCTAAGGCAGCCTTTCCTGAAAAAGATTGTTCATCCCCTGAAAAAGTCATTGAACTCCTGCACGGTCAGTTGGTAGCAAAATCCGAACAGCTGGTAAGGCTGAACGCAACATGGCAAACGTTAAGTCAGGTTAGGGCTGCGCGTGAGCTTATTGCGAATGACATTGAGCAATATCTCGATAATTTAAATAAATTACTCTCCGGGCAAGAACAAAAAGTCACAATACTTAAGAGTGCCAAAACAGAGTGGAAAAAATATCGCGCCAGTGAATCACTGATCTATTCATTATTTTCATGGCTTCCAGCGGTTCGCAGTAAGCGACAGTACCAAATCCAATTGTTTGTCGAAGATAAATTAGGTGCGCTGATTGCGGGGAATCAGTGGTCTGATCCTGAAACCATTGAACGTAATATCGATGGACTGCTCAACTCCGCTGAGCGCGAGCAGGCAACATACCGGCAGCAGATTGACTCCGCGCATGAAATAGTTCTTAAAGAACGGCAGGCGGCTCAGGAGTGGCAGAACCTGGCACATGATTTAGGCTATGTGGGCGACGGCGAGATGAGTTTCTCGCAGGCCGATGAACTGGCTGATACGCAGATCCGCTTCCCCGCATTTTTACTGACAACCCACTACTGGGAAGGTCGTTGGCTAATGGATATGGCGAAGATCGATGATCTGCAGGAAGAGAAGAAGAAAAAAGGCGCTAAAGGGGTAACCTCCCGATGGCAACGCCGAATGAAGCTTACCCCATGTGTGGTTATGACCTGCTATATGCTGCCCGGCAATATGCAGATAAGTGAACACAAAGGGCAGCGTAAATTCGAGAAAAGATATTTATATGACTTCGCTGATTTACTCATTGTCGATGAAGCCGGGCAGGTGCTTCCTGAAGTGGCTGCTGCCTCGTTTGCCTTAGCTAAAAAGGCATTAGTGATTGGTGATACGGAACAGATCCCGCCAATATGGAGTATTGCTCCCGCTATTGATATAGGTAACATGCTGGCGGAAAAAATTCTGTCAGGTAGTACGCAAGAAGAGATTACTGAGAAATATACGACAATCGCAGAGCTTGGTAAAAGCGCCGCATCTGGCAGCGTCATGAAAATAGCGCAGTGTGCCTCACGCTATCAATATGATCCCGAACTGGCTCGTGGAATGTACTTATATGAACACCGTCGGTGCTTCGATAATATTATTGGATACTGCAATACGCTCTGCTATCACGGTAAGTTGTTGCCTAAAAGAGGGCGTGATGAGAGCAATTTAATGCCCGCCATGGGTTATCTCCATATTGATGGTAAAGGAGCGCTGGCAAGTAGCGGAAGTCGATATAATTTGCTTGAGGCTGAAACGATAGCTGCCTGGCTGATAGATAATCAGCAAGATATTGAAGCGCATTACGGCAAGTCGCTTCATGAGGTTGTCGGTATCGTGACGCCTTTTAGCGCGCAGGTATCGACCATCAAACAGGCGCTGGGTAAACAGGGTATCAGTGCTGGTACGAATGAAAAAGCGCTCACGGTGGGCACAGTCCATTCTCTTCAGGGGGCGGAAAGGGCAATTGTTATATTCTCGCCAGTCTATTCAAAACATGAGGATGGCGGGTTTATTGATAGCGATAACAGCATGCTGAACGTTGCTGTTTCACGTGCGAAGGACAGTTTCCTCGTCTTCGGCGATATGGATCTGTTTGAGATCCAACCATCCTCATCTCCGCGGGGATTGCTGGCAAAATATCTCTTTGAGTCTGAGAAGAATGCGCTCTCTTTTGATTATAAAGAGCGTAAGGATTTAAAAACTTCCGAGACCAAAATTTACACACTCCATGGTGTGGAGCAGCATGATAATTTCCTGAATCAGACGTTTGAAAATATCGGTAAACACATCACGATAGTCTCTCCATGGCTAACCTGGCAAAAACTGGAGCAAACCGGTTTTCTTGATTCTATGATTGCGGCGTGTTCACGGGGTATTAACGTCACGATTGTCACTGACAGAAGCTACAACACTGAACATAATGATTTTGAGAAGCGAAAAGAGAGGCAGCAGAACCTCAAAGCGGCGCTGGAGAAACTGAACGCCCTTGGTATTGCGACAAAACTGGTCAATCGTGTTCATAGCAAAATTGTTATTGGTGATGATGGCTTGCTATGCGTGGGATCATTCAACTGGTTTAGTGCGACACGTGAAGCTCGATATGAACGGTACGATACATCGATGGTTTATTGTGGTGATAACCTGAAGGGAGAGATTGAGGCTATTTATAATAGCCTTGAGAGGCGTCAGGTTTAGAGTAGGAATTTGAATGGCCATCTTATCGGCATTTTTACGGGATAAGATGGTTGTGAGGCATTTTCAGAAGGAATTATTGTGGCGACTAAAATGTGGATGATCCGCGGTGATGGCGGAAAATTGTACGATGACTTTAGGGACAAACAGGTTGTTGCAATCGGCTGGTCGCAGCTCGCTCCCTATGTAAAACCGGGATGCTCAAGAGAGCAGTTGTTTACCCGGTATCAGGAACTTGAGCCACAGACTAAGCCTGGCACCGTTCGTTCTGGCGCTTCTCAGGTCTGGCGCTTTGTGAATGAGATGCAGAAAGGTGACTGGGCTATCACTTATTCACCTTCTAATCGGACCTATTTAATCGGGAAAATTGCCTCAGATTTTGAGTTTCATGCCGAGTGGCTTGAAGATGGCATGGGTATTGCCCGTAAAGTGAAGTGGAATGCGGAAGAAATTAAGCGCGATAGTCTGAGTGATGCAACCAGAAACACCCTTGGCTCAACGCTGACGGTTTTTCAGGTGCCTGATTTTGCAGTGAATGAATTAGTGCAGGGCAAAAAGCCTGTCTCAGATGTCGTGCCGGAAGTACCTGTTTCAGGTGAAGAGGATGAGGTTGTTTCTAATCCTCTGCGCGACATGGAAATGATCGCTTTTGAAGGCATCAAGGATCGTATCAACCGTCTCGACTGGGATGAGATGCAGAATCTGGTCGCAGGCGTGTTACGCAGCATGGGATATAAAACCCAGGTATCGCCTGCTGGTGCTGACCGTGGGAAAGATATCATTGCTTCCCCTGACGGTTTTGGCTTCGAAAATCCGCGCATTATAGTTGAGGTGAAGCACCGACGGGAACAGATGAGCAGCCAGCAAATCCGTAGCTTTATCGGTGGCCGTCATAAAGACGATCGCGGGCTGTATGTCAGCACCGGTGGATTCAGTAAGGATGCACGCTATGAGGCCGATCGTTCTACAATCCCGTTGACACTATGGACGCTTGACGATTTGGTCCGCGCGTTAGTGGAAAACTATGAGCAAGTGGATATTGAGACTAAGCTGTTGGTTCCACTTAAGAAAACGTACTTGCCTGCATGAAACATCAGCATTGTCTCTGTGTAAACAGTTACTGTACTTACATAGCTCTGAATTGATCATGCTTATGTGATAGCATCGCAGGACCATTAGATCTGTCTGTTGTATGACTGGAATGGGGAACGCAACATATGCATTTCCCCTCCATCTCACAGAGCCATCATGCATTAGTGCTTTTAAGAAACAGGCAATCTTTTGGCTACAGTCAGGGGCTGCTGTTGACCAAGTATAACTCGACATCCAGTAATGTGCCCCCTGACTAATAATGTCGAGATTGCCCCGTGTTATTGAGTGATAGCCTGAGGCAGACTCCATTTTAGGCTGCCGCGAGAGAGTATCATGAAACTTATTGATAACATTAATGCGTTATTGGGAGATGAGCTGAAGCAGACGTTACAACCTGGTGTGAAGCTTAAAATCGCAGCATCCTGCTTTTCTATTTATGCATTTGATGCGCTGAAAGAACAACTTGAAAATATTGATAGCCTGGAATTCATTTTTACTTCCCCTATATTTGTAGAGGAAGATGCGGTTGATAAACTCAGAAAAGAAAAACGTGAGTTCCATATTCCAGGCGAAAATAAAGAGCGAAGCTTTTTTGGTAGCGAATTTGAAATCCAGCTAAAAAATAAACTGACTCAGAAAGCTATAGCCCGTGAGTGTGCGGAATGGATCCGTCGTAAAGCTCAATTTCGTTCAAACTTAACTCCAGCACCGATGCAGCCTTTTGCTGTTGTTAAAGCAAATGATAAGGAAGTTGTGTATCAGCCTTTGCAAGGATTCACGGCAGTTGATCTTGGGTATGAGAAAGGCAACGCTGTTTCCAATTTAGTTATGGGCATAGATGAATCGTCATCAACGGCAACATTTCTGACGCTCTTTGAACAAATCTGGCAAGATAAAGAAAAACTGACTGATGTAACCGAACGCCTGGTGCATTACATGAGTACGGTCTATCTGGAGAACCCACCTGAACAGATTTATTTCCAACTACTCTATAATCTTTTTAGCGAGTTTTTAGAAGATATCAATGACGATGTACTGCCAAATGATAAAACTGGTTATCAGGATAGTTTGATTTGGAAAAAACTCTTCAACTTCCAACGGGATGCAGCGACCGGTATTATTAACAAGCTGGAAGCCTATAATGGTTGTATTCTTGCCGATAGCGTCGGTTTGGGTAAGACGTTTACGGCACTGGCAGTCGTTAAGTACTACGAGCTGCGTAACAAATCTGTATTGGTTCTTTGTCCGAAAAAGCTGGCGGATAACTGGACCAACTATAATCAGAATCTCGTTACTAATCCGTTTGCAAAAGACCGATTTAACTTTGATGTACTATGTCATACTGATTTGCAGCGCACTCGAGGAGAATCGTTCGGTATTGCACTGAATCGGATCAACTGGGGAAATTATGATCTGGTAGTGATCGATGAATCACATAACTTTCGTAATAATCAGGCTTTTAAAGAGCGCGAAACACGATACCAGACTCTGATGAACAAGGTAATTAGAGCAGGAGTCAAAACAAAGGTTTTGATGCTTTCAGCTACACCAGTAAACAACAAATTTAGTGATCTGAAGAATCAACTGGCTCTGGCGTATGAAGGAGATCCTGGTTCTCTCCATCGGCAGATTGGTACTCAATCAGGAATAGATGAAATATTTCGGCGTGCGCAGAAAAGTTTTAATGTATGGGCGGAGTTGTCGCCGGAAAATCGCACCGCTTCAGCGTTATTGAATGCACTCGATTTTGATTTCTTCCGTTTGCTTGATAGTGTGACTATTGCGCGCTCACGCAAACATATCCAAACTTTTTATGACACCAAAGACATTGGTCGTTTTCCTACGCGTAATAAGCCTCTTTCATTCCAACCCTCTCTGACAACCCATGAGCAGGTGATTGGTTTTAATACTATTTTTGAACAGTTATCCAGCCTACGTTTAGCTGTTTATGCCCCGGTCAGTTATATTCTGCCGAGTCGTATGGCTAAATATGAAGCACTTTATGATACCAGCGTAAAAGGTGGCAGTACGTTGCGTCAGGTTGACCGCGAGAAGGCCTTACAACGATTGATGACCATAAATCTGCTTAAGCGGCTGGAAAGTTCAGTACAAGCATTCAGGTTAACGCTTAGTAGTTTGCAAAAAATATTACGTGATGCTCTGCACAATATTGCCGCGTTTAAGGCTAGCGGTTTAGAAGAGGAGCTTACGACGGTTGATCCTGATAACGGAATTAGCGATCCGGATATTGAGCTCGACCTTGAACTTGATGATTTGGAAGAAGCTTTCTCGACTGGTGGGAAAGTTAAAATTAATCTGGCGGATATGGATTTGCCCTCGTGGGAATATCATCTTGTCAATGATTTAACCATTATTGATGAACTCTTAGATGAGATGGCGAGAGTAACGCCGGAACATGATGCTAAGCTGTTGCATCTGAAAGGTGTGCTAGAAAATAAATGGGCAAATCCTATCAATCCAGGTAATAAAAAAGTTTTGATCTTTACTGCTTTTGCCGATACTGCGGATTACCTCTATGAGCAGTTACATGATTTATGCTGGCAAAAACACGGATTACATCTAGGGAAAGTCACGGGAAGCAGTACCGTTAAATCGACGATTGGGAAGGGTTATGATTTTCAGAGCCTGTTGACGTTGTTTTCACCACGATCAAAGTCGAAGGATCAGATCTTACCTGATGAATCAGCCAGTCTGGATATTCTGATTGGTACCGACTGTATTTCAGAAGGACAGAACCTGCAGGACTGCGATTACCTCATTAACTATGATATTCACTGGAATCCAGTGCGGATTATTCAACGCTTTGGCCGTGTTGATCGTATTGGATCAACCAATGAATACATTCAGTTAGTTAATTACTGGCCTGATATCAGCCTTGATGAATACATCAATCTGAAAGAGCGGGTAGAAAACCGCATGGTAATTACCGACCTCACCTCAACAGGTGATGATAACGTCCTGACGGCGCAGGCTAATGATGTAGCTTACCGTAAGGAGCAGCTCAAACGACTGCAGGAAGAAGTGATTGACCTGGAAGATGTGAAAGGAGGCGTTTCGATTACCGATTTGGGTCTGAACGAATTTCGTATGGACCTGTTGGGGTATCTGAAAACTCATCCAGATATTCGCCGTTTACCTTACGGCTTGCATACAGTTGTATCTGCCGAACCTGCTAAAGGCTTAGTTCCTGGTGTCATCTTTGCGCTGCGTAATCGCCATCATGGGATCAACATAGATAGGCAGAATCGTCTGCATCCCTATTACCTTATTTATATTGCCGATGATGGATCTGTGGCCATCAATCATCTTCAAATCAAGACTCTTCTGGACAGTATTCGTGCTGTTTGTAAAGGTCGCGAGATTACCGATGAAGCAGCCTGTCAGCGTTTTAATCAGAAAACGCTGGACGGAAGGGATATGAGTCATTATTCCGAACTGCTGGATCGGGCAATTCACGCGATGGTAGCTGTTAAGGAACAGAGCGATATTGACAGCCTGTTTAGTGGTGGGCCTACTTCAGCGCTGAACAATGAGATTGCTGGGCTAGAACAGTTTGAATTGATTAACTTTATCATCATTCAAAATTCTGATGAGGACTGTAGATGATGACTCAGCATTATCGTTTTCCAGCTTCAGCTGAGTTAAATCGGCGCTTGCCAAAAGAAACGTTTTACCAAAGGTTGAATCCAGATTCTGCCCTTAGAAAAGCATTTGTGGTGCAACTGCAGGAGATTGTCTGGAAATATAAACTGGCGGATGGAACACTGAATCTGGCAGCAAACAAAGATTATCCGGAACTACAGGTTATCGACATTGAACTTAAATCCGGGGCGTCTGATATTGATGTGGCGGTACTGCGTGCAATTGATTCATTGATTGTGTTCCCTGTGTACTTCCGTGTCATCCGCAGGTGCAATGAGGTTCTACAGATTCAATATCAGCTGGGCTATAAGCCCCCTGTTACTGAGGTTCAGCATAAGGTCACACCAATACGTTACTTCGCTTCCGGTTGGTTTTCGCTACCTGATGAAAAAGACCTCGTCCCGTTACCCGTGGCGTTGAATATCTATCAGTTGTATCGACAGTTGCTGCAACCATTGGCTACACTGCCGCCTCGTCGTGATGAACCCTTAACTATGTGGATGGCGCGTTTAGAGGATATAGCCAGGCAGGAAAGGCGTATCAGCCAGCAGCAGAAACAACTTCAGCGCGAAAAACAGTTTAATCGCCGGGTTGAGCTGAATCGTGAGCTGGTGGAACTCCGGCATGCACTAGCAGCCTTGCAGGCTGCAGATGACTAAATCTATTGATTATTATCAGAAAATTTTACGGGAATATTTATGGATAAGCTGAAAATGCACAGCCCTAATCTGGTAGAACAGAATATCGACAAGCTGGCGGCGCTGTTCCCCAACTGCGTAACAGAGTCTAAAGATGAGCATGGCAAGCTGAAGCAAGCTATCGACTTTGACCTGCTAAAGCAGGAGTTGTCGCGCCATATTGTCGATGGGCCGCAGGAGCGCTATCAGCTTAACTGGCCGGGTAAGCGTGAGGCGTTACTGACAGCCAATGCACCTATCGCTAAGACTCTGCGCCCCTATCGTGAAGAGAGCGTAAACTTTGATACAACCCGAAACCTGTTTATTGAAGGGGATAATCTTGATGCGCTGAAGCTTTTGCAAGAGACTTATCTGGGTAAGGTAAAGATGATCTATATTGATCCTCCATACAATACGGGGAAGGATTTTATCTATGAAGATGATTTTGCTGTTGAAACAGATGAATATTTAAAATTTTCAAATCAAAAGGATGAAATTGGCAATCGTTTGACATCTAATACAGAAGCTAATGGGAGAATGCATTCTGATTGGTTATCTATGATGTACTCACGATTGAAATTAGCACATGGTTTTCTACACGATTCTGGTGCTATTTTTATTTCTATACATCATAAGGAAGTAGCTAATTTAAGAAAAATTGCCGATGAAATATTTGGTGAGAAAAATTTACTTTGTATGTTTGCATGGAGGACTGATGGGAATTTTGATAATCAAGCAAAATTTAAATACTGTCATGAGTATGTCCTCGCTTATGCAAAGAGTGAACCATCTTTTTTGCACCCGTTAGTAGTTGATCCAAATACACCAGAAGGAAGTAAAATATTTAGACCAGAGATAAGAAATACAATAGTTAAAAATGGTCCTAAAAACCCACCTAGTCTAATTACTTTACCAAAGGGATTTCCTGTTTCTTTTGAGGAAGGGGTGATTCGGAAAAAAGATGATTCATGGCCACATATCTTGAGTGATATTAATGTGAGTAATCACAAGATTACTACAGAGGTGCAGTTTTATAGTGGATGGAGTTCAAAAGAGCTTCTTGAAGATTTTATAAATAACGGCTGCCAAGCTATTAATGATGCGAAAGGGCAAGAAACAATCTTTGAAATTACAGCAACAGGTGCTATCGAAGCTATAAAGTTGAGAGGTAAACCTAGCCATGTTATTTCCATGCTTGCTGGTTTTGGGGGCTCGCAGAAAGCTTCAGCAGAGTTACAGGATATAGGAGTTGTTTTTGATGACTATCCTAAACCTACATCATTGATTAAATATTTTGCCAGTATGATCAATTGTAATGATTTTGTAATAATGGATTTCTTTGCTGGCTCAGGAACAACAGCTCAGGCAGTTATTAAATTAAATTCTGAAGATGGAGGAAATAGAAGATATATTCTAGTGCAATTACCTGAACCCTGTCATGAAAAATCTGAGGCTTATAAATCAGGTTATAAGACGATATCTGAAATATCACTTCAGAGATTACGTCTTTCGGGTAAATCTATTTTGGACGAAAACTATAATTGTCAATGGAACAAAGACATCGGTTTTCGTGTCCTCAAAATCGACACCTCCAATATGTCCGATATTTACTACGCCCCTGATGCCGTAACCCAGGACGATCTTTTCGATCAGGTAGAAAACGTCAAATCCGATCGCAGTGAAGAAGATCTTCTGTTCCAGGTTATGCTTGACTGGGGGGTAGATCTGACTTTGCCGATCCACTGCGAAACTATTGCCGACAAAAAAGTCTTTTTTGTCGATGCCCAACCGGATAACAGCCATGGAGCACTGGTAGCTTGCTTCGATAAAACGGGCGGAATTGATGAAGATTTTATCAAGCAGCTTGCTGCATTCAGCCCGCTGCGGCTGGTATTCCGTGATGCTGGCTTCGCATCTGATGCAGCAAAAACCAATGCCGAACAGTTGCTTAAACAGCTCAGTGCTACCACCGACGTAAAAACTATCTAAGGAGACCGATATGGGGACTACATTAGATAAATTGACTATTCAGGGCTTTAAGTCAATTCGTGAGCTTAATGACTTCGAGCTTAAGAAACTAAACGTCATTGTCGGGGCCAACGGGGCGGGTAAAAGTAATTTTATCTCTTTCTTCAGAATGCTACATGCGCTTATTGAGGGCAATTTAAATCGCTACGTGAGAGACAGTGGCGGCGCTGGAGATTTGCTGTTTCAAGGGCGTAAAATCACTCAGAAAATGTTTTTTGAAACCCACTTTGGTTCTCGTGGTTATCGCTTTACGCTAGTACCGACTCCAGCAGACGGTTGCGCCATCGAAAATGAGGGGCGCTACTACTCGGGGGGAACAACGGGATGGTGGGTACTAGGTGATAGCGAGGACGGAAAATCCCGGCTCGCGGCAGAGGTTCTGGAAAATAAGTCAGATGCGGGTTATTCAAAACCCGTCTATAACGCTATCACTTCGTGGCGGATTTACCATTTTCATGACACTAGTTCCACCGCTGCGATGCGAAATTACGAGATCGTTCAGGATTGCGAAGTATTGCGCACTGATGCGGCCAACCTTGCACCTTTCCTGATGAATCTACAAAAAGATCATCCACATCAATATAAGACCATCGTTGATGCGGTGCGGCTGGTCACGCCTTTTTTTGATGATTTTATTCTTAAGCCCAGAAAGCAGGGGGCTAAAGAAAACGTCAATCTGAGCTGGATGCAAAAAGGGTCTGACTACCCGATGCAACCTTATCATCTATCTGACGGTTCAATTCGCTTTATCTGCCTGGCGACGGCGCTTCTACAGCCTAATCCGCCATCCACAATCATTATTGATGAACCGGAACTGGGGCTTCATCCAGCGGCCATCGTTATTCTGGCGGAGTTAATTCAGCAAGCGGCGCAGCGCACTCAAGTGATTGTTGCTACTCAATCGCCGGCGCTTATCGACCAGTTTGCTATAGACGATATTGTGGTGGTGAACCGCCAGGATGGTGCTTCGACGTTTACCCGGCTGAATGAGTCTGACTATGCGCAGTGGCTGGAAAGTTACTCTGTAGGAGAGCTCTGGACCAAGAATGTCATCGCCGGAGGCCCACGTTATGAATAGTTATATTAACGTGATTGCCATTGTTGAAGGTAAGACTGAGCAGGTATTCGTTGAACAGATACTAGCCCCTTGGCTGGCTGAAAGGATGATTTTTATGACCGCCACGCAGGTGAGTAAACCTGGCCAGAAAGGTGGAGATGTACGTTTTAGTCGGGTGAGCCGGGATATTGGTCTTCATCTTAAGCAACGTACTGATACCTATGTCACGACGTTGGTCGATTATTATGGCGTGACGGAATGGCCGGGGATGGATTCGTTACCTGCTCAGCGAGCACCAGCGCAGATCGCTGAGCATTTGAATACTGCAGTGATGAATGAGGTCAATAATCTGTTTGCCGAACAGCAGTCCGCGCGGCGTTTTATCCCCTTTATCGCGCTTCATGAGTTTGAAGCTTTGTTGTTTAGCGACAGTTCAATCCTGGCGGAAGAGCTCGGTATACCTGTCGCTAATGTGGAGGCGGTTGTGGCTGAGTGCGGTGAACCCGAAGCGATAAATAATGGTCGTGAAACCGCGCCGTCCAAGCGGTTAAACAGATGGACGCAAGAAGGGAAATTTGGCAAAACGACGCAAGGAATTGCGATAGCAAAGCGGATTGGAATTACCAGAATGAGAGAACAGTGCCCGCTATTTAATGCATGGATTGCGCGGTTTGAGGCGCTGATGGTGGAATCAGCATGAAATTAAAATTTAAACATCAGGCATATCAGGCGGACTCAGTTCAGGCGGTTATCGACTGCTTTAAAGGCCAGTTACCCGATGAGGCTGCTCGTCGCTACAGAATCGACCCTGGTACATCTGCTCAAGGTCGCTCAGGCTCAACAACCTATGTTGAAGCTGGGTTCAAAAACGCCGATATTCAGCTAAGTGAGTCGCAGTTACTGACCAATATTCAGGCGGTACAGGCGCGTCAAAACCTGCAACTGTCAACGGCGCTAGATAATTACCGGGATGCGAATGGTAATAAGCAGACCAAATATCATCCAGGAGCCAAACTTAATCTCGATATTGAGATGGAGACGGGTACTGGTAAGACATATTGCTATGTGAAAACCATTTTTGAGCTCAATAAACATTACGGCTGGAGTAAGTTTATTATTGTGGTGCCGAGCATCGCCATCCGAGAAGGTGTTTATAAGTCTTTGCAAATTACGGCTGAGCATTTTCTTGAGGATTATCACCGTCAGGCTCGTTTCTTCATATATAACTCGAAAGAGCTGCATCAGTTAGAAAGTTTCTCTTCTGATGGTGGTATTAACATCATGGTCATCAACGTGCAGGCCTTTAACGCACGTGGTGCTGATGCTCGTCGCATTTATGAAGAGTTAGATGACTTTCAGACCCGTCGTCCAATAGACGTGATCAAGGCTAACCGCCCAATCATGATCCTGGATGAACCGCAAAAGATGGAAGGTGCTAAGACACTAGATTCTTTTGCCGAATTCAACCCTCTTTTTATTTTGCGTTATTCGGCTACTCATAAAACCGAGCATAACAAAGTATTCCGTCTTGATGCGCTAGATGCTTATAACCAGAAGCTGGTCAAAAAAATTGCAGTGCGTGGAATTACTACGCGAGGGCTGGCGGGGACTAATGCCTACCTGTATCTGGAAAATATTGAAATATCTGCCAGTAAGCCGCCTGTGGCACGACTGGAATTTGAGATTAAACTCGCCAGCGGTGCGATAAAGCGTGATGTGCGTAAGGTAGGTAAAGGCTACAACCTATATGAACAGTCAAATGGGTTAGAGCAATATCAGGGCTTTGTCGTTTCTGACATTAATGCCAATACTGATACGATCAGTTTTACTAACGGAGTTGAGTTGACGGCAGGCGATGCCAGTGGTGATGTCAGCGAGGAGGCACTACGCCGAATGCAAATGCGAGAAGCAGTGAAAGCTCACTTTGAAAAAGAGCGGCAACTGTTCCCGTTAGGTATCAAAGTATTGAGTCTGTTCTTTATTGATGAAGTTGTTAAATATCGCGACTATAGTGCACTTGATGACAAAGGTGAGTACGCCCGGATCTTCGAAGAGGAATATCTTCGTGAACTTGAGTTACAGGCTGATCTACTGACGCCAGATTACCAGCATTACCTGAATGGAATCCCGGTAGAAAAAACCCATAATGGCTATTTCTCCATTGATAAGAAGTCTAAGCGCCTGATTGATCCTGTATTAGGTAAAAAAGCGACGGAAGCCGATGATGTAGACGCCTACGACTTGATCCTGAAGGCTAAAGAGAAACTACTTAGTTTCGATGAACCTACCCGCTTTATCTTCTCTCACTCCGCGCTGCGTGAAGGCTGGGATAACCCGAATGTATTTGTTATCTGTACGCTTAAACACAGTGACAACACCATCTCGCGTCGTCAGGAAGTTGGACGAGGATTGCGTCTGGCGGTTAATCAGTTGGGCGATCGGATGGACGATCCGCTGACAGTGCATGATATTAATCGATTAACGGTTGTGGCGAGTGAGAGCTATAAAGACTTTGTCACCGCGTTGCAAAAAGATATTAGCAAGTCTCTGTCTGCCAGACCGCGCAAGGCTGATGAGAAATACTTTATTGGAAAAATACTGCATACAGAACAGGGTGATATCAGGGTTGGTGATGACTTGGCGAAGAAAATTTATCGCTACCTGGTAAAGCATGATTATACGGACGATCGGGATAATATTACTGAAACGTGGCTTCAGGCCAAAAAAGCAGGTGTAATTGCACCTTTGCCTGACGATCTTCAACCATACTTTGAGCAGATAGTTGGTCTCATTGATGGGGTGTATAGTGATGGTAATCTGCCGCCACTGGACAACGATCGTAAAGGTAAGACTAATCCACTCAATGTTAATTTTGAAAAGAAAGCATTTCAGGAATTGTGGGCCAGGATCAACCATAAAGCCATTTATCAGGTTGAGTTCGATACGGATGAACTCATTAGCAAGGCAACTAAAGCTCTTGATTCACAGCTACGTGTAGAAAAACTACACTTTAATATTGTTCGTGGCGAACAGGTAGACGATGCTACTTGGGAACAACTGATGACTGGCCAAGGTTTTGTTGCCCGTGAAACCGCACGTGAAGAATATAATGCTTCTATTCACTCGCGTGTAAAATATGATTTACTGGGTAAAATTGGTGAGCCTACTCGCCTTAAACGTAGCACTGTGGCTGCAATTCTCAGGGGAATCCAACCTGCTGTATTTGAACAATTCAAACATAATCCAGAGGATTTTATTAGTAAGGCAGCTCAGCTTATTAATGAGCAAAAGGCAACGATGGTGATAGAGCATCTGACTTACCATCTTCTGGAGGATAAATTTGATGCAAGTATTTTTACTGCCGGGCAAATTAAGCAGGATTTTACCCATGCTGGTCAGCCGTTGAAAAAACATATTTATGATTACTTGGTTACAGATTCTGAGATCGAGCGTAAATTTGTCTACGGTGATCCAAAGTCTGTTGAGCAAGGTGGGTTGGAGTTGGCTAAAGAAGTCACGGTTTATGCCAAATTACCAAAAGGTTTCTTCATTCCCACTCCAGTTGGTAACTATAATCCTGACTGGGCAATTGCATTTGAAGAAGATGCAGTAAAGCATGTTTACTTTGTGGCTGAAACAAAAGGATCAATGTCATCGCTTCAACTTAAGGGAATGGAAGAGGCAAAAATTGAATGTGCCAGACGCTTCTTTGAAAAATTAAACGCAGAGTTGGTTGCAAAAAATGTAACTTACAATGTGGTGGATAATTTTAATAGTTTGATGAATATCGTGCGTTAGTTAAATCAATAGCGGGCTAACTACTGTAAAGAGGTTAGTCCGTGTTTTTATTGTAAGCATGACTATTCTTTTATTTATTTGTATTAGTCGCGACTTGCACTGACATATGACTTTTAAAGGTTGAGAATTACCAGTTTTGATATGGTGTCGAATCTTTATACAAAACACAAGGTAATTCTCATGCTTCATACTACCAATCCCGTAATCAAACACAAAGCTGGTTTGCTCAATCATAATCGTACAGCGTGAATCGTCCTGACGAAGACGGGTTATATCTTCCACGTATACTGGTGATAAATTGATTAATTCCAGTAGTAATCCCAGATGTTTTTTAAAAAACCATTTACTCGTCAAACCTGCTTACTCTCCGAGCAAATATCTTTGCTCACGTAAGTAACGTCCTTCTAGCTGCAAAAGTTCAGCTTTAGTCAGAACACCTTTTCTTTGAAGGTTAACAAGCAATTGTTCGACGTTATCAAGCTCTATAGTATCGGCAGATAGAGCGGTAATGGCAGTTGCCATATTACTTATATTATCGCGGGTAGCCGTAACGTTATGCTTTTTCGCAAGTTGATAGATATAGCTTGCTACACTGGTAGGCGTCTTTTGTGGCATGGATCCATCCTTATTCTTTGGTTCTATGAGCGCGATGATGGCTTCCCTTTGGCTGAACTTTGGCGGCAGGAGAGTTAATCACGGCGTATACAGATTTATACTCGTCGAGCTGTTTCTGCAGTATTAGAGGCGCACTTATCTCAAAATTTTATGAGTTTGAGATAGTATAGATCACTACTTAAAATTATCTCAATTTTCATTATTTTTGAGATAGATTATTCCCTGTTAAGACATGATAATTTATAGGTATCCCTATGCTTCAATCTCTGAATCACTTAACGCTTGCTGTCGGTAATTTGCAAACTAGCCTAGATATTCTAGCGTGATTTGCTGGGGTTGCTGCTACATGCTGAGTGGGATACCGGCGCTTATCTTACCTGTGGCGATCTTTGGATTTGCCTTTCTTACGACGTATCACGTAATTACGTGGCACCGCAGGAAAGTGACTATACCCACTACGCATTCAGCATCGCGCCAGAATATTTTGAACCGTTCTCGTATAAGCTGAAACAGGCAGGAGTGACGGTCTGGAAAGACAACAAAAGCGAAGGGCAATCTTTCTATTTTCTTGACCCGGATGGTCACAAGCTGGAGTTGCATGTGGGAGATTTAGCATCTCGACTGGTGCAATGCCGTGAGAAGCCTTACTCTGGAATGCGTTTCGGACCTGGAAAATAATCACGCAACTTTGTGATCTTCCACGCAGTATTCAATTTTATGTCCCATTCTGGGGGCAAATCCCCAAAATAAAATCTCACAATCCATTAATTTTCAATGAATTAAAAGAAAAGGCGAGTCCGGCCTTCGCACCGGCAAGATAGTATTTTTCATTCTGGCCCGGCGTGACAACGCGCTTTTGCTGCCCGCGTAACTGCCAGTCAGCGCCAACTTTGGGATTGAGGTGAATATCCACTTCATCTTCGTAAAACACCGGGTGTTCTGTGCTACAACTGGCTAACGCCACATTAATCGCTGTCATCTTTTCTTCCTTATTCGGATCCCGGATACGCAGTGTTGGTGTTGCTCTGCGCCATACCAGTCCGGCTGCAGGTAACCATCGCCGGATGGTTGATGCATGTAGCGAACAACCGATGACATCACGGGTTTTTATCGCCAGCAGTTCGGTACTCCAGCGGGAACGCTGATAACCAAAATCGCCGGGAGAATGCTTAGCAAGCTCACGCAGCAATGCGCAAACATGCCCGAACGGCCAGCGCCTCCTACGTCCTGACGGCAGTGACTTCAGGCCTTCAGCACCAGACCGCGTGAACCAGTTAATCCAGCGACCAATTGATGAGCGGGCGCAGCAGAGCGTTCTGGCAACATGACTGATGGTGTCACCACGATGCAGCATCAGCATGGCTGTGAGCCGCCGGGCGTGGTTTTTGTCCTTTGTTTTATGGATCGTTTTCTGCATCAGGCGTCGTTCAGTTCTGGGTATTGGTGCTATGATCGGCATTGCTTAGTCCGGCTGGTGATTTGGGATATTCAGCGATTAATCAGATCGCATAAACCGGAATGAGTTCCCCTAAGTGATCTACTATTCCGAGCAGTTATGTAGACATAGGGATTTTTTCAACTGTGCTGGTCAATTAGAGCAAGAGCAGAATAAAGAAACTTCTGAAGAAGAGTCCATGATTTTATGGACTCTTTTTTTTATTCTCACCTTTAAACCATCTATGAATAAATCGAACTTTTACTGAGCTGAAGGATCAGATCACGCATTCCCTGACAACGCAGGCTGCCCCGTGGCAAAGCAAAAGTTCAAAATCACCATCTGGCTCATCTACAACAAAGCCCTCATCAACCAGATAAGGGGATTGGGGGGGGAATATGGTATTGCCATGTCGGAAGGGGCTCATAAGATAATGGCCTGTCTGCCTGATTATCTGGAAGATGCGGAAAATGACCTGAGCGCACTCAGTCGGCAGTTGTTTCACGAAATGCTTCAGGAGCTACAGGCCAGTCAGCAGCGGATTAAAGAGCTGTACGTGCGTCTTGCGCATCTCAGTCAGCAAAATGAGGATACTCTCCGACTGGAAAGCATTCCTGGTATTGGGCCGATGGGAGCGTCAGCCCTGACGGTCGCTCTGGGTGACAGCAACGACTTTCATAATGGTCAACACTTTGCCAGCTATCTGGGGCTGGTGCCAAAAGAGCACAGTAGTGGCGGCAAGGTCAGACTTCTGGGCATAACGAAACGTGGAGATGGATATTTGCGGGGGCTACTTATTCATGGTGCCCGCTTGGTAGTCTACCGCGTCATTAATCTCCCGGAAGAGCGGTGTAACGGTCTCCAGCGATGGCTGAAGGGTATCATTGCCCGGGGGGTAAATAAGGCGGTGGTGGCGCTGGCCAACAAAAATGCCCAGATAGCCTGGGCACTGGTAAACCAGAAAACAGAGTATATAACCAGGTAACTCACTGATTTTAATAAGTCCAGAAAGTTGATGTGCTGACAGGTAGAACCGACTCTCTGTGAACCTGGCAAATAGCCGGGCTGTAATAAGCCATGACGCTAATGAGGCCAGAGAGTACGGATGTTCATCAGGGCTCACGAAGCCGGATATATGTGTGTGGCTACTTTGTCAGAAAAAGCTCTGTCCGTGCTTGCATCGGGGAGGTGTCCATATGGGCTATTTAGCCCACGGTGTATCCAGACGATCGGTATCCACTTTCCAGCGTTCTTCGTAGTGCGATTCGGATGAAAAATCTGTTTCGATCCCCATCGTGGCCGCTTCAAAATCCACGTGTCGTTGTTCAAGGATCTGCTGTATATCATCTGCAACCGCTGAGCGGGTATGAAGCAGGTTTTCGATTACCAGGCTAATTTCCTCACCTTTACGATACCAACCCTCACAATGGTGTAGTCGAAGGCCATGTAAACTGGCTAAAAATGCTGAAACGCCAGATGTATGGTCGGGCAGGGTTCGAGCTACTGAGGCGACGAGTGATGAGTCCTCTGGCTTAAAAAGTTCCACCCAAGTTGTGGAAGATCCAGTTTTGCACCGTTGGTAACAATCAGAATACGCAGCCACTTTTGCGCCGCTACCTTATCGCCTTCGAACAATTCTAGCGCGCGATCGATAACATGGATAATGCGCACCAGGCGTTCGCTCTGGTCAGCATTAAACAGTGTTTTCACGTTGTGACTAAGGTCGTTGACGGGATACCTGACATTTTGCACAGGTCGTTCTGGGAAATCTTCGCCCAGCCAGTGATCAGGGCTGCCACCTTGCCGTCCAGCCCATGCTGGATTGCTGCCCCATCTGAATTGCTCAGCCCGGCCGCCTGCCATAAGCGTGGCGGCCAGGCCTGCGTTGTGGATAAGCTAAATGTTTTCATGGCACATCTCCAGCTGGCAAATATATTATATCCAAATGGTGAGCTGCAAACGGCGCGTCTGTAAACCAGCCAGATGATGTGGGAATCCTCACCCTTTAGGGCGGGGAGGATGTCAATCGGAAAACCGTGCCTTATATCCCCGCCCCGAAGGACGGGGTTTTACGGCCTACCTGATAACCGTTCTTCGTAGACCCGGCAAGCGTAGTGCTGCTGGGTAGGGTTCAGGCAGGATTAAGCACCGCTGTTGGCTGATGTTTCAGCAGTCGGAATCCGGTGGACGCATAAATCAGCGCAAAGACCATCGAGCTGAAGAAGAACACGCAGTATGGCAGATAGCTGTAAACCGGAATACCCAGCGTTGTCGCCATATACAGCCCAGCGGCGGACCACGGAATAATTGGCGCCGTCATAGTGCCGAAGTCTTCCAGGGGGCGGGCCAGCACCAGCGAGTTCAGGTTCAGATCCTCAAACTTCTTCTGCATCAGTTCAGAAACGACAATTTTGTTCAGACCGTCGGATCCTGTCAGCAGGTTGATGATCACGCACAGTACGCCGCTGCACAGGATCGCGCTGAACACGCTTTTGATCTTGCTGGCGGCTTTTTGCAGCGCCACGTCCATCATCCCGGTGCCGGTGAGGATCCCGGCGAACATCATCGCGCAGATGATAAACGCCATGAAACCGCCCTGATTGTTCAGTCCGCCCTGTTCGAGCAGTTCACGCACCGAAGGCAGCACCGCACCATTCCCGACGCCGATCATCGTCAGCTTAAAGCCGCCCATGGTGGCTTTGATACCTTCTGTCAGTGGGAAACCCTGATATAGCCAGCCAATTACCACCGCCGTCAGCGCGCTGCATAGCAGGGCCGGGACCGTCGGCAGCCGCAGGAAGGTAAAGCACAGCACGATCAGCATCGGCAGCAGAGGCCAGAAGCCAAATTTGTACAGCGAAGCCAGCTGCGTCAGCATCTTCAGACTGTCGGCTGAAATTTCGCCCTGCGCGGTATGTGACAACCCCATGAAAATAAAGAATACGATACTGATGATGGTTGACGGAATCGTCGTCCACAGCAGGTATTTAATCAGATCGTAGAGCCGGGTTTTGGTCACGGCAGAAGTCAGGTTAGTGGTGTCGCTCAGCGGTGAGAGCTTATCGCCAAAATAAGCCCCGGTGACAATCGCCGCCGCCAGTACCGGCAGGTCGGCCTGCAGGCCTGTACCAATACCCATCAGCGCCACGCCGATGGAAGCCACCGATCCCCACGATGCCCCGGAAACATACGACAGCACGGCGTTAAGGATGAAGGCGATAACAAACAGCCAGCTCGGATCGACAAGTTTCATGCCGTAATACACCAGCATCGGCAGCGTGCCGGCGTAGCTCCAGGTGGCGACCATAAAGCCAACAAAAATCACAATCAGCACCGGCGCCATCACCGCGGCGATTTTCTCAATCACGAAAGCCTGAATTTCCTCGTAGGTATATTTTAAACGGGTGATGGCGATGATGGCGGAAAACGCCGCTGACAGCAGCAGGCAAACGCTGGCAGGCCAGCCCATCACCCCAATTCCCAGCACCAGCACCACGACCATAAAGACGATCGGGGTCAGCGCGACATAAAAACTCGGTTGCTCTCTCATATCGCCTCCGCTTAAAAAACTTTCACGCCGCTGGCTTCAAGGCGAGCCTGCACGTCGTGAATATTGACCTGAGAAACTCCCGTTGCGGACTGGAGCGCCACGGCAGCCGCCACGCCCGCACCTTCGCCGGTGACAATGCAGCAGCCCATATTGCGGATGGTGGCATAGGCGAAATCATCAGCGTCAATGGCACGCCCACAGACCAGCAGGTTTTCGACGTTCTGTGGCACCAGCGAGCCGTATGGGATCTGGAAATAGTGCGGTTTCAGCGGTAGCTGTAAGCGGCCATTACCGTCGATAAACTCCGGGAAAACGCCAATCGAATCGGCGTGACGGCCCTGATGACAGATGTCGTCGCCAGTGATGCGGCAGCGGCCGATAATGTGGCGTGATTCCCTCGTTCCCACGGTCATACCGAAGTTTTTGAGTTCAGCATTTTCAAAGCCGGGCAGGTATTTTTTCAGCACCTCGATGGCCTGCATCGCCTGTTTACGACCGTCAATTTCGGCGCGCGTCAGGTCGAGCACGTCCGTGCAGTCAACGGCTGGAATGCTCACCACGTTCAGGTAATTCGCATCGCCATAGTCGGTGACGGTGCTCCATGAGCCACCAAGCGTGACGTTCGCCGGGATCATCCCCGCCGATTTACCTTTGGCAAACACTTTGCCCAGATAAGGGCTGAACATGGCTTTGCAGGAATCATGAATGTCGTAGGACCAGTTTTTATTTTCTTCGTCAGCCCCCCAGTCGCCGTATTTCGGTTGGGTCTCCTTGATATGTGTCATAAATCTATTTTTATTGACATTCGAACAGCTAAATACTGTGGTGACGCACATTAAATCTTCTTTGGAACGCTTATGAAATGGCGCTCCGGCAAATGCCGCAATATCGGCGTCACCTGTACAGTCGATAATGACCTGCGCCAGTATCGCCTGACGTCCTGATTTACTTTCAGTGATGACCCCGGTGATTTTATTTTGCTCTTTAATTACGTCCACGGCGGTAATATGCAACACTCTTTGCACACCCGCCTGTTCCAGCATGACATCGGCAACCAGTTTAAATTTCTCGGCGTTAATCGCCTGGCTTAAAGACTGAGGCTCAGGTGCAGTCGCCCCCATTTTTCTGGCGGTTTCTTCAATTTCACGAGCTAGGCCGTTGGCTTCGACGGTGCTTTCATGGCGCCACCAGGCAATGGATTCAACGCCAGCAGTGGTCATCATGCCGCCGTAGCAGCCATAACGCTCAATCAACGTCGTGGGGATCCCCTGGCGTGCCGCAGCGATAGCCGCTGCAATTCCGGACGGACCACCACCCACAACCAGCACCTCGGTCTGTAACATCACTGGTATTTGACGGGCAGGCTCAACATAGTAATTCATGCCATCTCTCCGTAATCAGATAATCGTTGTGATATTCATGAGAAATATTCCCGATGAATGTTTACGTTATTTGTTAAAATTGCAAAAACCATGCTAAGCATAAAAATAAACTGGAAAAAGCATTCTTCCGGCTTTTTTATTAATTTCTGAAGGCTGGCGCATTCTTTCTTTTTATGAAAAATAAGTGGTATCGAAGTTATGACATAATCACAAATCAACGAGCCACCTGACAGACCATTTCAAATTAAAACATTTTTTCGTGGATGCTATTTTCATAATGAAACAGTGGCTATCTTTTTATTCCACCACGCCAGATTTAGGTTCAAGGTTATAGGCTTTCAGTTTACGCCACAGCGTAGTACGGCCAATTTTGAGGATCCCCGCGACTTTACTCAGGTTCCAGTCGCAGGCGCGGCAGGCATTTTCGATGGCCTGAATCTCAACCTCTTCCAGTGACGCCAGATGCACGACGCTTTCCTCTAACTTAATCAATAAAAATATTTACGAGGTGTAGTCTTTAATAGAGAAGTCATTCTAAGCAGTATTTGTTTAAATAATTTAATAAGTGTTAAATATAATGCTTGAATAAATACTAGATGGCAGATAAAATGTCTAATAAGAAATATTCTGGTAGATATGAATAAATTATTGTGTTATTGATATCTAATCATGAAAAATATTAAGATAATATTTGAATTAAGGATTTATCATGGAATTTGCAGAACTTTCAAAATCAGCTTGTCTTTATTGGCCTAAAGAACTGGCGGAAGAGGCACTTTCAGTAAGCTTGATTAGCCCTTTAATTGAAACACAAGAAGAGTTTTTATCAATTTTAAAGATCTCTAGCCATACGCCGACATCGTGGGTTGATGCGATTAAGCTTTGTGATGCTATTTCTCCAAATTTATTCTTAAAGCATTTAATGGTACTTTCAGATGTAGGAGGGGAGAGGTTACAGCGTTACTCAAAAGATATTAAAAGAATATTCCCAGATGGGAAAATGGTCTTTGAAACGAATGGTAAAGAGCATTCATACGAATTTAAAAGTAAAAGATCCTGGAATACAAAGAATCTGAACGTTGAAAAAAGTCTTTTGCTTAAAAATATTGATGATTTCAGTGATGAGATGATGGACGTTTGTATGCTGATTCTTTGGGCTGCAAATACGATAAATAATACTGCCTTGCCTAAAGAAATGATTGATAATTGTATTATTGGGAACATGATTGGTAATAAAGAGGAGATTACCAAGTTTGTCAGAGAGCGGTATATTATGGTGAGTCGTCAAACTGGTGGCTCAACTGCGAATGATTTGGGACATATTTGCGAAAAGTATATTAAAGAGAAATTAGAAGAAAAGGTTCATAGCTATATCTCTTTAGATGGTCATACCATCGAAGGTATTACACATAATGATAAAGATCTGACAACATTCGATCTGGTTGCAAAAAATACAAAAACAAAAAAAAGCATTGGTATTGAAGTTAGTTTTCAGGTGACAACAAATTCGACAATTGAGCGTAAGGCTGGATTAGCAAAAAGCAGGAAAGATTTGTTAAATTCAGCAGGCCATAAAGTTGCATATGTTATTGATGGTTCAGGGAATTTTCAAAGGGCTAATGCGATTAGAAGCATTATTTCGCATAGTGACATGACTGTGAATTTCTCAGATAATGGGATCAATGAATTAGCTGGATTTATATGTGAGACACTTAAATGATTAAATTTGTTGACCTTTTCTCTGGAACTGGGGGGATACGTCTGGGTTTTGAACAGGCTATGAAAGAGAAAGGGTTTGAAACTCACTGTATAAAGAGTGCTGAGATTGATAAAAATGCTTGTGAGACATACAAGTTAAATTTTGAAGAAGATTCTTATCATGACATTCATGATATTGATATAAAAGAAGATTTTGATGTTCTCCTGGCTGGTTTTCCATGCCAGGCTTTTTCGTATGCAGGTAAACAATTAGGGTTTGCAGATACTCGGGGCACACTCTTTTTTGAGGTCGAAAGAATAATAAAAAAGAATCGCCCAAAATTATGTTTACTTGAAAATGTTCGTGGGCTGACAAGTCATGATAAAGGCAGGACGTTTGCGACCATCATAGGCAAATTACATCAGTTGGGCTACAGTGTTGAGTATAGATTGCTCAACTCAAGTAATTTCGGCATCCCTCAAAATCGGGTGCGTATTTACATTGTTGCATCCCTGAATGAAGAATTAAATGTGACGATCCCGAACGATCTGGGTGCTAAAGACTCTCATAACTATGCACCTGGGATTTTATCGCACCATACTTATAAAGCATCTAAAGTTGAAGATATTTTAGAAGAAGATCCCGATCCCAAATACGATTGTAGTGATTGGTTCAGAGGACGCCTTGAAAGTATATTCGAGGGGGACCTCAATAAGGTTCATGGCATTCGACTTATTGATACCAGAAACGGGAATTCGATTCACTCCTGGGATTTGGGTCTAAAGGGGGATTGTACTGAAAACGAAGTTATGTTTATGAATTTGCTGATTGCAAACAGAAGAAAACATATTTTTGGTACTCACCAGGATGGTAAGGCACTTTCCATTGAGCAGATCAAGACGTTTTATGAATTTAATGATCTTGATGAGGTGATAGGAGCTCTGTTGTCCAAAGGATACTTGAAAAATATCGACGGAAAATATAATCCAGTATGCGGAAATATGTCTTTTGAAGTTTTCAAGTTTCTTGATCCGAAAAAAATATCCATCACTTTAACGGCTTCTGATACAAACCGACTTGGTGTTTTTTATAATAACCGGTTGAGAAAGTTAACACCAAGAGAGGCCGCTCGATTACAAGGCTATCCAGATGATTATATATTGCACCCAAAAGATGTATTGGCTTACAAACAACTGGGTAACGCCGTAAGTGTGCCTGTGATTCGCAATATATTTCTGGACTTACTGAACCATAATAATATTTTTTAAAGTAAAAATAAGGCTGATGAAATCAGCCTTATTTTTTTTGATCATGTATTGTTTAAAGTTTAAAATAACCGGGTTATATCTTTTCATAAGAAAATAAATACCTATATTTTCATAAAAATACTTCTCGCCGATGCCATTCTAAAAAGGTCTCATTGGGGTAATTCCCCTTCATCATCGGCAGTGAAATTTGCTTCCCGGCAAAGTCCCGGAACAGCCTCGCGACAATCCCACCTCCATTTACTGCCTCAGAAATAAGCACCCGCATATTCTCATCCAGCCCAATCGAGCCTCTATCGAACGCCTTATGATGAATTGCGCACAGTGCCAGCCCGTTCGGAATTTCACATGGCCCACCATACTGTTTCCATTTGATATGGGCCGCTTCCAGGGCTACTGGGGAATGATCGTGCCGCATGTTGAATCCGCAGATCGCACATTCATAGTTATACGCACGCAGTACCTGCTGGCGGAAAAGCGGATCGCGCACCTTGCGGATCTGCTGGATATCAAAACCCATCTCATCCGCGATCTCTTCTTGGATGCTTTCAGGGAAGTGCGTTTCAAGGATCTGTTGCGCGAGTGAGCCAATCAGTTTTGAGCTTTTAATCAGCAATGCATAGTTTTCTTCATCAAACCCACCTGCAACGCGCTGTTTAACAAGTTCTCCCGCAGGCGGCTGTCGGTTTCCTGATGTCGAACAGAACTCGTCATTTTCCAGTTCCCAGAACCCATCGCCTTTGAGGCGCCAGAACGGCATGTCAGGGCGATACTGGGCACGTTGCGGGCCAAACCGTTCCAGCAGGCTATGCAGCTGATCGCGCACTTCCGTACTATAGTCGAACAGGCGAGCATGCCCCTGCTGGTAATTTGCCAACACATACAGAAGCAAAAGAGGCTTATGTGGCGCACGCTGTTCACCTTTGCGCCAGATGGTGATATCGGCAATTGCCTGTTCGAGAATGTTGCTGGAAGCCATCGCTTTACGGAAGAAGATAAATAATTGCGATGATGCTCGCAAAACGTAGGCCAATCAACCCACCCCCTGAAAAAACGTCACCTTACACATCCAGCATTATTTCCTGAATCCGCCTCGCAAATTTCAATTTAATATCACCGTAAACCACTGTGCTTATATTTGGTACAGTGTAGTGGGCGTTAGAGATAATGCTATTTGGCAAAGAGGTATATCAAGGGATATATTTACGAAGAAACGCGATATGAAGGTGCGACAACACCCTCATACCGCTGACCACAAAAAATAAGAGGAGTTGAAAATAGCTTTGACGAATTTTAAGGCAGAGTTTTTTCTTTTCAAACAGAATCAGATGCTTTTATGGTGGTGATTGAAAATCGCGATCTGATATGCAAAAAAAGTATTCACCGCCTTTACGGCAACCCGACGAATATCGCGCCGGCTCATCCTCGAGTGGGAACAGCGCAAGAGCGTTCGGCTGTATTCCAGAGTAGACCATAAATATCTTCCTCTGGCGGACGACTGGTTAACCCTGGTGGGTTTTATCAACGGTATTCCTGTAAAAAAACGGGTAATGAAAGACTGCATTGTTATTACGCCGCAACATACAAGAGAATTATGGGGATGCCTGGAAAACATGGGCGTTGTGAATATAAATAAACAGAACGTCGCGTAGTGGTTAAAAACATTTCCGGGATCGTTGAATGATACTGGCGATATCCCGGTGATTAAACGTAATGTCTGAGAAATATCCCGACCCTGCGCCGGGATTAATATTTACAACATGCACGCCTTTACATCACAGGTATCCCCAACCCCGCCTTAACCTCCCGCAGCGTCCCCTGCGTCACCCCCTGTGCCCGTTCCGTTCCGCGTTTCAGCATCGCCATCAGCTCCCCCTTATCCTGCATATACATCGCTCTTCGTTCCCGCATCGGCGCAATAAGTTCCTGTAAGCACGCTTCCAGCACGTTTTTGCATGCCCGGTCCCCAAGCCCGCCAGCCTGATAGTGCGCCTTCATCGCCGCCACTTTGGTTTTGTCCGGATGAAACGCATCCAGGTAGGTAAACACGACGTTGCCCGTTATCTGCCCTGGGTCGCTCACTTTCAGATGAGTTGGGTCCGTGTACATGGCGCTGACGGCCTGGTGAATGGCCTCTTCACTGGCAGAAAGGTGCAGCGTGTTGCCGAGTGATTTCGACATTTTTGCGCTGCCATCAATGCCGGGCAGGCGGCTGGTGTCGCTCAGCATCGCTTTGCAGTGGCGCAGTACGGGGGCGGGCAGCAGGCTATTCATCTTATGAACGATCTCGTTGGTCTGCTCAATCATCGGCAACTGGTCGTCACCAACGGGTACGCACTCGGCCCTGAATGCGGTGATGTCCGCCGCCTGGCTGATGGGGTAGGCCATAAACCCGACCGGCAGCGAGCGGGCAAACCCTTTCTGTGCAATCTCATTTTTCACCGTCGGGTTACGCTCCACGCGGGCGACGGTGACGATGTTCATGTACAGCATTGTCAGTTCGGCAAGGGCGGGCAGGGCAGATTGCAGGCAGATCGTGGTCAGGTTCGGGTCGATACCGGCGGCGAGATAGTCGGCCAGCACTTCGGGGATATTATCGCGGATCTTCTGCGGATTGCTGCCGTTGTCGGTCAGTCCCTGAAGATCGGCGATTAAGACAAACTGTTGGTGGCTGTGTTGCAGGGCAACGCGCTGGCGCAGCGAGCCGACATAGTGACCCAGATGCAGCGGGCCGGTTGGACGGTCACCAGTGAGAATGGTGCTTTGGGTATTCATAAAAACTCCTTAAGGGTGAGTGCCGAAAGGGGTTCTGGAAATGCAATAGCCGCCTTTCGGCGGCTATCTGAATGTGGGAAAAACTACTCCGTGCCGCCTTTAAGAAGGCAGCCACCAACGGTTTACGGTGAGTACGGCGTGGTTTATGTTCATCCCATTACCGTATCATGTCTGGCGCGAAAAACAAAAGGGCATCCCATGCTGCAATCTCTCAACCATCTGACGCTTGCCGTCAGCGATCTGCAAAAAAGCGTCACTTTCTGGCGCGATCTCCTGGGGCTTACGCTTCATGCGCAGTGGTATACCGGTGCATATCTCAGTTGTGGCGATCTCTGGCTTTGCCTTTCATATGATGACGCGCGACGCGTGGTTCCCCCGCAGGAGAGCGACTACACCCATTACGCATTTAGCGTTGCAGAGGACGATTTTGGCCCGTTGTCGCACAAGCTGGAACAGGCGGGTGTTAGCGTCTGGAAGCAGAACAAAAGCGAAGGGGCATCGTTTTACTTTCTGGATCCGGACGGGCACAAGCTGGAACTGCATGTCGGCAATCTCGCGGCACGGCTGGCAGCGTGTCGCGAGATGCCCTATGCAGGAATGCAGTTTTATCCGCAGGACTAACGCTGCACCATCTCATACTGTGTGATCGCCAGCGGCTGGTATCCGGCGGCGGCGCACAGCGGGGCGAAATGTTCCGGTACTGCCACGGGTGTGCTGATTCCGGGGTAACGGGCGTTGAGATGTTGCAGCATCTGACGTGCATGCCCCTGGCCGCGCGACGTAGGTTCGACAAATAAAAAGCGCAACTGCGGTATTGGAGCGTTTGTCGTGATAGCAGCCCAGGCGCCAGAGTCTTCTCTGAAGACCTGGCAAGGCAGCAACGGCAGAGAGAGCGGATCGAGCTGCCAGGGTATGTGCTCCGCAGGAGCAGACCAGACCGCCCTGAGCAGTTCATCAGTGGTTGCGGCGTTCAGTTCTCCATTGATATGGACCCCGCGAACATCCCCTTTAAATCCCCACAGCCCCTGTGTGAGGTGAAAGCCCAGGGATCTATACAACGCGATGGCGGCGCTGTTTTCGCGAAGCACTTCCAGATAAAAGTGGGTGATGCCCTGCGCTTTGATCGACTCACACAAGGGGGACAGCAGGCCACGTGCCAGCCCTTTGCCGCGATAAGCTGGAATGATAGCAAATGCGCCCAGTCTGGCGGTGTTGGCTCGTCGGTTGATAAGGGCGATAGCCACCGGTTCATCGCCTCTGAGCCAGACGCGGGAAGCCTCCAGGCTGACGCCCTCGGAACTGAATCGTAAGGCAAAGGCTTCAGGCGTGAGCGAGAACGGGACGAAATAATCCTGAAAGCAGCGTTCCAGAATACCGGTAAGTTCGGCAACGCTGAAGTGAAGGGCACTTACGGCAGTCAGTTCCATCGCAATTATCCATGTGGGCTAATGGAGAGTGAGTGTAGCGGATTATGCCCCAACCAGTTCAATCCTGTTTCCGTCTGGATCGGCAATCACGGCTTCATAAAACCCATCTCCCGTCATTCGCGGCGGGCTAAGCAGTGTGTCGTTTAACTTTGCCTGCTCTGCCATTTTGTCCACGTTACCTTTACTGCCGACATTGATGGCGATATGTGCCCAACCGACAAATTCAGCATAAGCGGGGGCATCGGGCAGTTGAGGAACGGTCATGAGCTCAATGGTCGGCCCGTCGTTCAGCGTCATAAAGTGCGATGCAAATCCGGCGCGGTTGTTACTGAGGTAGCGTTCGTTACAGTGCCCGCCAAAAACGGTTTCCCAGAACTGAACCTGTGCGTCAAGGTTGCGGGTCCAGAGTGCGACATGTGCAATATTCATATTAACCCTCGTTGTTTGTTCGGTGTGGTGTTGATGATCCCCGGAAAACTGGCCGGTAGCTCTTCATGCAGTACCTTTTGCCGGCATCTCTCGGTGTGGATGACAGGCTCAACGCAAAAGCCGTCATAGGGTTTACTGGGGACGACTTGATCCTGGTGTCGATCGTTGCTCTTCATCATGATGCTTCCTCTGACCACATCGATTGACAGAATGAGCCGCTATGCAACATTATGCGCATTGATGCTCGATTCACGTTTTCAAAAGGATTTATTATGCTCGATTATGCTGCTTTTCCTGAACAACGACAAGACCTGATCCGCCAAATCCTTCAGGAGAACGGAAGAGTGGTGTGCGCCGAACTAGCCACGCAGATGAAGGTGTCTGAGCATACAATTCGCCGTGATTTACATGAGCTTAGCAAAGAAGGTTTCTGTAAAAAGGTCTACGGTGGGGCAGTCCTTCAGCTTCCGGATGCGGGAAATTTTTTCAGCCGTGAGCAAAAAGATAGTGCAAAAAAAGACACAATCGCGCAGAAAGCAGCAACCCTGATCAAAGCCAGCGGCTGCATTTTTATCGATACCGGAACCACCAACCTGGCGCTGGCGAAAGCACTCCCGGCAGATCTCAGCATCACGGTGGTGACGAACTCCCCGGCGATTGCGGCCGAGCTGCTGCGGCATCCTCTTTGTGAAGTGATCATGACAGGTGGGCAGATCCAGCGGGCGTCCGGTGGCGCGGTTGGGGCGACGGCAGCCGGCCAGATCCAGGGCATTATTTTCGATCAGGCATTTATTGGTGGCTGCGCGATGGACCCGGATATGGGGCTGACCGGTTTTGATTTTGCCGACTGTGAATTCAAAAAAGCGGTGATCGCACAAAGCAATCAGACCATTGTGGCCCTGATGACGGACAAGCTTCCCGGCGTGGCGCGCTTTGTGGTGGCAAAGAGCCGCGATATCGATGTGCTGGTGGTCGAAAAGCCGATGGAGAAAGAGGTTTCCGCCGCGTTTGCCGCACAGGATGTTCGCATTGTGTGCGCTTGAGGACTTTGACAGGCAAAACAGGCTACACTCTGGTTTTGAGCGCTAAAAGCCGAGGATAAGAACAATGCACTACACACAGAAAGATCGCGACAACACTGAGAAAGCAGAGGGGAAAAACGGCGCGGGCGCTCTGCAGCAAAAACTGCTTGAGTCACGCTCGATTATTATCTCGGGTGAAATCGACCAGGCGCTGGCCGAGAAAGTGATTGCTCAGTTGATCCTGCTGCAAAGCGTGAGTAACGATCCGATCAAGCTGTACATCAACAGCCAGGGCGGTCACGTGGAAGCGGGCGATACCATCCACGATTTTATTAAGTTCATTCGCCCGGATGTGCATGTGATCGGGACAGGCTGGGTGGCAAGCGCCGGGATCACTATCTTCCTGGCGGCGAAAAAAGAGCACCGCTATGCGCTGCCAAATACCCGTTTTATGATCCATCAGCCGCTGGGTGGCGTGCGGGGTCAGGCGACGGATATCGAAATCGAAGCACGCGAAATCATTCGCATGCTGGATCGCGTGAATAAGTTGATTGCCGACGCAACGGGTCAGCCGCTGGAAAAAGTGAAAAAAGACACCGACCGTAATTTCTGGATGTCGCCTGCAGAAGCACTGGACTACGGCATTGTGGGGAAAATTATTACCCATTATGACGAGCTGAAGCTGGACTGATTCAGGTCAAAAGCGCCCGGAAACGGGCGCTAACGCACATCAAATACCACCGCCATCCAGTTTATTCGGGTGCTTTCCGGGAATGCCGGATACGGATCAGGCCGCGTACAGGCTCCCGCCCAGATAAACGTCTCGTCATCAATACGATACCAGTGCGCGTTACCTTCTACCGCATCCCCCACCACGGCGGCCTGAACCCTGACATCACTTCCGGCGGGTAATGCATGGGCGACAGGTGAAAACACGGACGGATTATCTTTGCGCGTATAGACCCCAATGGTGGTCCTCACGTTGCCCGTAATCGGGAGTTCGGGGAAATCGCTCATCTCAGGCCTCATGACAACACTCTCTCTTAACGTAACGATATAAGCTGCTGTAAATCTGGCGATCACGATAAAGCGTTAAACTGTCACGCTGTGTCATACGAACGGCTGACGGGCAAGGCTTTTTATCCCCGTTTGACCCACGACAAGGCAGCCTGCCTGTGCCTCTTTCATAATCGCACCTGTCTCCCCTCCTTACTGGTGCAACTTATGGCGTATCAACTGAACCTGAACTGGCCGGAATTTCTTGAAAAATACTGGCAAAAACAACCTGTTGTGCTGAAAAATGCCTTTCCCGATTTTATCGATCCGATTACCCCGGATGAACTGGCCGGGCTGGCAATGGAGCCGGAAGTCGATAGCCGCCTGGTGAGCCATTTCAACGGCAAGTGGCAGGCGAGCAACGGTCCATTTGAGGACTTCGAGGGCTTAGGTGAAACCGGCTGGTCGCTGCTGGCCCAGGCTGTTAACCACTGGCATATGCCGTCTGCTGAACTGGTTCGCCCGTTCCGTGTTCTGCCGGACTGGCGTCTTGATGATCTGATGATCTCCTTCTCTGTGCCTGGCGGCGGCGTCGGTCCTCATATCGATCAATACGATGTGTTTATCATTCAGGGAATGGGGAGCCGCCGCTGGCGTGTAGGCGACAAGCTGCCAATGCGTCAGTTCTGTCCGCATCCTGCATTGCTGCACGTTGATCCGTTTGAGCCGATCATCGATGAAGATCTGGAACCGGGCGATATCCTCTACATTCCACCTGGATTCCCGCACGACGGCTTCACCCATGAAACCGCGCTGAACTACTCCGTGGGTTTCCGTGGGCCAAATGGCCGTGACCTGATCAGCAGCTTTGCCGATTACGCACTGGAAAACGATCTGGGGGGTGAACACTACAGCGATCCGGATCTGACCTGCCGCGAACACCCTGGGCGCGTGGAACAGTACGAGCTTGATCGCATTCGTCAGATGATGATCGACATGATCAGCAAACCGGATGACTTCACGAAATGGTTTGGCAGCTTTGTCTCTACGCCGCGCCACGAGCTGGATATTGCGACAGCGGAACCGGCCTATGAGCCGGAAGAGGTGCTGGATGCGCTTCAGGGCGGTGAAACGCTCACTCGCCTGAGTGGTTTGCGCGTACTGAACATCGGTGGGCGCTTCTTTATCAACAGCGAACTGCTGGAAACGGTGGATGCGAAAGCCGCAGATGTGCTGTGTCGTTATACGGAATTCGGTCAGGCTGAACTGGGCGAGGCCCTGAATAACCCGGTGTTTGTTGAAGAGTTAACCGGGCTGATTAACCAGGGTTACTGGTTCTTCGAAGAGTAATATCTGCTATCAGCGGCGGGCGCAGTGCCCGCTGCTGATGATACCGCGAGGATTAATTATCGTAACCCCAGCGGGCTCGTAGGGTGCGGATGAATGCATCGGCGCGCAAAGGTCGTCCGTCCGGGCCTTGCAGTACGACAGACCCCTCCGGCAGGCCGAAGAGTGTTTCAATCTTCGTTTTAATTTTCCCTACACGCGCATCGTTACGTGCAGCGCGTTGACGGCCTTTTGGTTTCGCGCGGGTGACGGTTGTTGTTTCGTTTTCCTCTTCCTCTTCCTCTTCCTCTTCCTCTTCCTCTTCCTCTTCATCGTTCCAGTCGTCGTCTTCTTCGTCGCCGGGGTCTTCTTCTGTAAGCTCCTCTTCGTCGTATTCCGTCACGTCGTCATAGGCATCCAGTCGTTTCCATTCACCGTCTTCATGAGTCCACAATTCGCCATCCTGAAGATGATAAAGCGGCGTGCCAGCGAGAGGCGGAATGCTATCGCTGATGCGTGATTCGCTCTCTTTTCGATAACCAATGCCATCGGCAAGTCCGGTTAAAAATCGTTCGCTACCGTCAATGATGAGAAAGACCGACCAGCAGTTGTGCATAAAATTAACGCTTTGCGTCATGAACTGATAAATCGTGCAGCTCTGATCGGGCGCACGACGCGCAAGGGCGGCTAGCGTCGGGCAGACGAATTCATCAAGAGCGATCTCCGCGTTGTCCAGCTTGTCGATATTGATTTCAACGGTGGGCATTGGCCCCTTGCTGGCATGTAACTTCAGTGATGCTGTCGGATGAGTCACAGTGTGCATTTCCTTTTGTCGTTGTGCGGTTAATATCGGTACAGCAGAACATTGATCATCATATTTTTATGATGAAGGATATTCGCCACTGAAGAATGGTCCCAGTTGCCGTAGCTCATCATAAATACCTGCTTCAGGCTTTCTGCATGGGTCGATTTCTCGTAATGCTCTTTCTTCGCCACCGGAGAGTAATTGCTCAGTTTTGAATTATTGCCAGGGCTTATCAGACAAAGATTGCCAAAATTATCGACGCCATTTTTTAAACCTTGAGTTTCTTCAAGTGGTAATTCGTTGTTCATCGGATGTTGTGGCGAGTAATGCTCAACCGAGGTACGGAAGGTGAAGGTAAAATTCTTCACCCGATTCTCAATATATTGCATGTCGACACCCGCAAACTGGCGTTTATTTTTCAGGTTTAGCCACAGCAGGTAATCAAGGCGGTTAAAGATATAGTTTTGCACACCCGTACCTTTATGCAGCGGTGCTTCGTCGAGTTCAACAGGGAAGATGACCGGTGCTTTCTCCATCACGTCAAAATCATAGGGCTGCTCGCTACCGGCGTCTGTTAAACGTTCGAGTAAAAAGTGATTGGCCATATTTTCGAGGTAATTGAGATAATCCCGACCATTAATACTCATCTGGCCGGGTTCTGCGTATTTATTCAGCCAGTACAATGCACCGTTCAGCCAGTATTTGTAGATTTGCGCCGGGAACGATACATGGAACATGGACAGCAACATGATCGCATTCTCGTTGAGCGGAATATTACGCTCCCTGTGTGAGAGCTTTTCCGGGACCGCGAACGTATTGGTATAACTGAAACTTTTCTCGTAACGCGTCAGCGCTTGCAGGCTCCAGTCATCGTCATTTTCACGTTTGATGATGTAGCGATCGAAGAGCATCCGGCATTTCAGTAATTGCATGATGAACTGCCGTGGCTCCGGGTTGCTGGTGGTGAAGGTATCCAGCAAGCGTTTGTCGTCCAGCGGTGTATTGCGCTCCGTCAGGCGGAGTACCTGCAACAGAAAATTCGGGAAGGTAATCACCGAACCAAACGTGCCGGGATGGGCTTCGTCAGGCTCACGGGAGATTACCGGCTCCGGAATATCTCCTCTTGGGCTGAAGATAATATCGCGAAGAGTGCGGTTTTCTGCATGTTCATCACGTTTCAGATGGGGGTGTAAAAGGGTGTCAAAATCATCCGGGATGGTATTCCAGTTGCGGTTAAACCACAGATCCCGCAGGGAGTGATGGACGCTCAGTTGCACATAACGCTGCATATTGGCGCAGGCATCCCAGATCGTGGAAAACGCGATGCGTTCAATATCGCTGGCGTTTTCCCCTAACTTATCCATCAGGCGGGCCTTCAGAATTTCGTGTTTTTCCAGCTGTTCACCACGGTTATTCATAATCTCAAAATAGTGATTCAAATCGGTATCAGCAGGAACCGTGACACGTAAAACAACGACATTTTCCAGTAAAAAACGCAGGAAAATAGCGTGGTCGATTTTCATTTTTTGAATGAAGTTCACCATGATGCGCCAGGCGTGATAGATCCCCTGTTCAATATCATTTTCGTTGTCGGGAATATCGCCTTTTTCAAACAACGCACTCAGCGTAATGTCTGATTCGCCGCGGCAGTCAAAGTGAAGATTAATTTCGCCAATGTTGGGCAGTGGCAGAGAGAAGGCGTGTTTCATCACGGCGAGTAAAATGCTGAGTGTCGTATGCCGTTGCTGTCCGTCGATGGTTTCAAAACGGCCAGGGCCTCTTTCCGCAACCACCAGACTCCCGATGAAATAGTGGTTATCGCCCCGGTTTAGCAGGGCGACATCCCATATATCCTGGATTAACTGCTCAATCTCTTCCTGTCCCCAGGCATAATTACGCTGATAAATCGGGATCGTATAATGGCCTGTCTGGAAAAGCTGGCTGACCGTTAGCGCGGCGACGTCCTTCTGGACAGGGGAGTTATTTGACATAGCCTTTCTCTTTTAATGCCTCGGTAAGCAGATCAATTTTTGTCCCTTTGATATCGTTGGTATGGATCACAGGAACCAGATAATTCAGAACATCGCCGGGCCGGTGAGCCAGCTTAATTTTACGCAGCAGTCCCTGTGGACTGACGGCGGCATTTTCAATGGTCTCGACGGTTATGCGGTGATAACTGAGGCGAAGCCTGTAGCTCCACGCAAAACAAATTTCAGCCGCTTTTTCGAGCCCTTCATGGCCAAATCTGTCGTGATAATAGAGCAGCGCGCAGTTGAAGAGATTACGCACGTAGCGATCGCCAATACGCGTGTTCCCTTCATATTGGGTGAGAATGTTTAGCAGCGGCTTAACCGGAGAGACATCAGGATGGAACAAGGATTCGTACAGTGAGCCGTAATGATCAATATATTCAAAAAAGCGTTTCCCGTTGATCAGATGCTGATCGATCTGAAACGGGAAAACCATCGTTTGCTTATCATCCTGCCGCTGAGGATCACGGTTAAATTGATCCACCAGATCATCCAGAGCCACCAGATTCGCAGCGTAGTTCCAGGTGTTTTTATTCGCCGAAACCCCTTTAAAAATCGAGATTTGGCTTTTGGTCAGGGAATGACCGGATTCACCATTTGTCCAACAGCGCAGGGGGAAGAGGATTTTACTCATCAACAGATCAAGCCCTGGGCGAGCAGGCCGATCTTTCTTCGGTGTGACGTTGCTTTCCCAGTTTCTGACGCAGCGCTGCCGTTCTTCCGGGGTATTCTCATCCATTTCACGCAGATGGAATGCTTTTAACAGATCGTAGGCTTCGAGTGGTTTTCCACGGGCGTTTTGCGAATCAAAGAACTGAAATGCTTCGCTGAGATTATCCAGCGTCACACAGATCAGCTCGCAGTTGTGCAGCAGGTACTGATAAATATTTTGCTGGTCTTCAGGTGTTAACTGATTCAGGCGACGACGGATCAGTTCGGCATTTTTTTCGACATTGTGCTGGGTGATGTTGTTACTGAATGTGTGCTGGAGAAGGGAGGGAGAACAGTGTATCTGCTTTTCATCAAGCAGGGCGCACAGAAGGCTCAGGGTGAGTAGCCGTTGCTGCCCGTCTACAACCTCTTCTGTCGGGCTGTCGTGTCTGGCTTTATACGACACGATGGTTCCCAGACGATACCGTGATTGATGCCGGTGCTGAATAATATCGTCAATGAGCTGGTTGACGTGAAATTCGCGCCATTTATAGGGACGCTGGTAATCGGGGATAGAAAGTGATTTTTCCAGAGCCGCTTTTACCGTGACTATATTTTTACTGAGAATGGTCATATCAAAGACTGTGAGAAAAGGGTGAAGTGATAACGTGTTTTGGCAGTCTAATGGATATCAATAACAATGGGAATCGTCTGATTGCTATGGTTTTTTGGGGTATTACATGGTTCCCGTTTTATGATTTTTTTTGCCACCGGCATCCCTGCTTTTACATTATTTTTTTCCTTCGGTTATACGGATAATTGTTGCCGTACTGCGGCAATGTTAAGGTTGAGCCGCTTATTCACCGTCCGGGTTTATTTATGAACAATGCCGCTAATCTGCAACTCTGCGCTAAACGCCTCTTCTGTGTGGAAGATTTTATCGGCTTCGGCGAGCGTTACGGCATTGATTACCGTTTCCCGCAGCTGACAGACGCCGATGCGATCACCAGCCCCGTTTTGCACGGGGATGTTGAAGAGATGACGCTCTCTTCGGGCATTTCGCTGACGCATTCAGATGTGCGCGTTTTACAGCCGTATGAAACCACCTCCCGTCACAGTAGCCCCTTATATATGCTGGTGGTGCTGGAAGGGAGCGTGACCCTGGCACTCAACGGTGAAGAGTACGTAGTGCGATCTGGCATGGCGTTCAGCTCTCGTCTGAGCACGCAGCAGGTAATGCGCGCGCGTCACGATGCTGGCGGTATGCTGAAAACGCTCTCGTTCGGTGTTTATCCTGATGATGCAACACGTGAAAGTTTGCTGGAATCACTGCTTCAGGAGTGGCAAACCCTGCATGTCCCCACTTTTATCTGGCAGGTTCCGGGCTTTGTGCTCTCGGGGATCCAGCATGCGCAGCAGCAAGGGATCAGCGCGTTATCACGCAAGCTGTTACTGGAAGGGCTGATGTATCAGTTGCTGGGGCATGGTCTGAATCAGCGCCAGCACACTCTCCCTTGTCGGCCGGAGCACGCCAGACTTGAGCGTATACGCGCCATGCTTGAGCAGTCGCCGGAACAGGAATATACCCTCGGTCAACTGGCAACACTCGCTGCAATGAGCCAAAGCAGCCTGCGCAGTAAGTTCCGTCAGCGCTACGGCTGTACCTTGTTTGATTACCTGCGGGACTGTCGTCTTGAGCTGGCACGGCGGTTTCTTCTGGAAGGGCACAGCGTGCAACAGGCGGCGTGGATGTCCGGCTATCAACATGCCACGAATTTCTCGACCGCGTTTCGCCGCCGCTACGGTATCTCTCCGGGTGAGTTGCGTAAGCCCCGCTAACCTACTTTCTCCTGTCGTGCGAACCGCATCTGCGCGGTTTGTCATTCCGCATACGTAACCTGGCGGTGCGCATAGCTGTTTGCGAACTCAAAAAGGTAATAATTCTTATTAACAATTAGAAATGCCTTTGGAGATGTTCATGTTCGCTAAATCGCGTCTGGCACTGCTGGTAGGATGGGTTACCGGTAGCGTCGCTTTTCCTTTGCTGGCGCAGGATGCCCAAAAAACCGAAACCGTGGTGGTCACCTCGCAAATGCAGAGCGGCGCGACCAAGCTTGAAACGCCGGATATTGAAACCCCGCAGGCGGTCTCTATCGTCACCCGCGAGCAGTTTGAAGAGCAGGGGGCAACCAGTGTGCGCCAGGCGGTGAGTTACACGCCGGGGGTGTACAGCAACCAGATAGGTGCTTCAAACCGCTTTGACTACATGGTGTTGCGTGGCTTCTCCGATGGCAGCCTGGATAACGTCTACCTCGACGGCCTGAAAATGATGGGGGATACCAACTCCCACAGTTCGCTGGTGGTTGACCCGTGGTTCCTGGAAAATATTGAAGTGGTTCGTGGCCCTGCCTCGGTGCTGTATGGCCGTTCTTCGCCGGGCGGTATTGTGGCCCTGACATCGCGTAAACCGTCGTTCGATCCTGGCGGGGAGATCAAGCTGTTCGCCGGGAATAACGATCAGCGCGGGGCGATGTTTGATGTTACCGGTGCGCTGGACGATAACGATCGTGTGGCGGCGCGCCTGAGCGGTATGACCCGCTACGCCGATTCCCAGTTTGATCCGCTGAAAGAGGAACGTTATGCCCTGATGCCCAGCCTGACCTGGCGCATCACCGACAACACGCGTCTCGATCTGATGGCCTACCTGCACCGCGATCCGGAAGGCGGTAGCCACTCCGGCTTGCCGTATGACGGCACTGTTGATCCGCATGACGGGAAGAAGATCTCCAATACCTTCTTTGAGGGTGAGGATGATTACGACAAATACGATCGTCGCGAGAATATGGTCGGTTATAACATTGAGCATATGTTCGATAGCGGCTGGTCTGTACGGCAGAAGCTGCGTTATCTGCATACCAAAGTGGAGCTAAATCAGGTCTATGCGGCGGGCTGGCTGAACGAAACAGAGCTAAATCGTGGTTATTCCGGCTCTGACGAGAAGATGAACGCGGTGACGCTGGATAACCAGGTCGACGGCAGCTTTGACACCTGGGCAGTTAACCACCGTGTGCTGATCGGTATGGATTATCAGGATCGTAGTAACAACACAACGGGTTACTACGGTGGATTCCCGGCGATCGATGCTTTCCATCCGGTGTACGGTGCGAAGCCTGACTACATCACCATGTACAGCCAGGAAAAACACAAGCTACGCCAGACGGGTTACTACCTGCAGGATCAGATGTCACTGGATAAATGGCGTCTGACGCTCGGTGGGCGTTACGATCAGGTGAGCGTGTCGAATATCGATAAACTCAACAACACCCGCGGCGATCTGGATAAGAACAACTTCAGCAGCCGCGCGGCGTTGCTCTACCTCTTTGATAACGGTATTGCACCTTACATCAGCTATTCCACAGCTTTCACACCGACCAGCTTTGCTGATGAGAACGGCAATATTCTCGACCCGATGAAGGGAAAGCAGTGGGAAGCGGGTGTTAAGTACGAGCCAGAAGGGATGAACAGCCAGTTCAGCGCATCTGTCTTCCGCATCAACCAGAAAAACATTGCCACCAAAGAGGAGCCGACTGATCCATATCGTTCCATCGGTGAAATTGAGTCTGAAGGGGTGGAGCTGGAAGCGATTGGGCAACTGACTGACAGTCTGCGTATGCAGGCGGCTTATACCTATACCGATATTCGCTACAAGAAAAGCAGCCCGGAAGAAGAGGGTAAACGTGCCGTTTACGCCCCTCGTAACATGGCCAGTGCCTGGCTGAGTTATGACGTTAAAACCGGTCCACTGGATGGCCTGACCGTCGGCTCTGGTGTGCGTTACGTCAATGGCGTGACCAGCGATCGCCAGAATACCCATACCCTGCCATCGTATACGCTGGTGGATATGGTCGTCGGGTATGACTTGTCAAAAGTGGGGCTGACCGGGGTGAGTGCGCAGCTTAACGTCAATAACCTGACGGACAAGAGTTATGTGGCTGCCTGTAACTCGCTCTCTTACTGTTACTTCGGGGCAGAACGCAGCATTGTAGGCAGCGTGTCCTGGAAGTTCTGAATCCGGGATGAGAGCACAACGGCAACCACGGTTGCCGTTTTTAGTTTTTTCTTCCTCTCAACGCGGAGAGGGCATCGGGTCGCACTACTCTTCCATCGCGATGACAATCGCCTCGCCCATCTTCTTCAGCGCATCCCGGTTTTTGTCCGTCGGTGGCAATGCTACATTGATCCGCAGGCAGTTGCGGTATTTCCCTGAAGCCGAAAACAGAGAACCTGCCGCTGCCTGAATCTTCAGACGGCACAGTTGTTTACTCACGCAAACCATATCCACCTTTTCCGGTAGCTCTACCCACAGTAAAAAACTGCCCTGCGGACGTGTCACGCAGATTTCAGCGGGAAAATACTGCCGCACCCAGCAGGTGTAGGTTTCCATATTTTGCTGATAAATCTGGCGCATGCGGCGAACGTGACGATGGTAATGGCCGTCGCGGATAAAGGCGGCTACCGCCATTTGCGTTGCCGGGACATTAAACCCACCGGCGGCGTACTTCATGTGCATCACCCGGTCGTAATAACGCCCCGGCACAATCCAGCCGACGCGCAGTCCGGGCGCCACGGTTTTGGTAAATGAACTGCACAACAGCACGCGGCCATCAATATCAAAAGAGTGAATAGTGCGCGGCCGAGGGTATTCTGCCGCCAGCTCGCCATAAATATCATCTTCAACAATGACGATGTCGTGACGCTGCGCAAGCGCCAGCACCTGCCGCTTGCGCGCTTCAGGCATGATAAAACCGAGTGGGTTATTGCAGTTGGGAACCAGGATCACAGCCTTTATCGGCCACTGTTCCAGTGCCAACTCCAGGGCTTCAATGCTGATCCCCGTTTCCGGATCGGTAGGGATCTCAATCGCTTTAATATCAAATCCGCGCAGCATTTGCATCGTACCGTGAAACGACGGGGATTCGACCGCAACAATATCCCCAGGCTTACACACGGAAAGCAGGGCAATCGACAATGCCCCGTGACAACCGTTAGTGATCACAATTTCATTCGGGGCGACAGTTGACCCACCGTCCAGCATCAAACGTGCGATTTGCTCGCGCAGCTCAAGGCGTCCGTCAAGCACGTCATAACTCAGCATTTCACACGGATTATGTTGCGCAATTCGGCTCATTTCACGCCAGAGCGGCTTCAGACCAGGCTGGGTGAGATCGGGAGAGCCGCCGCCAAAGGAGATCATCTCCCGGTCACCGCGCGCATCCAGCAGCATCATCACTTCGTCCCACTGGGTCACATCCACCGGGCGCTGGACAGGGCGCGTCATCGCCGGAACAGGCGGCTGAGCTTTGCGCGGTGACACAAAATAGCCAGAGCGTGGCTGCGGGGTGATCAACTGAAGGTTTTCAAGGATCTGATAGGCCTGCTGAATGGTACTGATACTGACGCCATGTTCCTGGCTCAGGGTACGCACAGAGGGTAAGCGTTCACCACTGCGATACAGCCCTTGTTTAATGCGTTCTGCCAGGAGATTGGCCAGATGTTGGTAGCGCGTCATGCTGTATCCTTTGTTTTCACCATACAGATTACAAGACCAGTACAGATTGTGCGTAAAAATAGCATTCAGATACTGTTTTAGCGGATCTGTATGTTAAACAAAAGTTGTTTTTGAATCTGTATTGAAGGCGGGCATTTCCACGATGATAAAGCCTCTGGCAAAGTGAGGAGAGCATCATGGAATTCTTTGAAAATCGTTCAAAACGTCCGTTTATTGCATTTATCTGGATCGGGAAAACGATCAAACACTGGTATCGTGTCAACCGTACACGCCGCATTTTAAGCCGCATGAGCGATGAGCAACTGAAAGATGTCGGACTGTCGCGATATGATGTCTGAGGTCGTTGGCCGGGCAGGCATAGCTGCTACCCGGCAACGTTAAAAGATTACTCGACAGATTTCACTGTCGTGTTTTCTGCAATTCGGCGCAGGTATTCATTGTTCTTGAAGGCAACCATGATCAATTCAAACATCACGCGGCAACCGATCAGGCTGAAGATCATACCGAAAAACCCGGTGATCAGATGTTCAGTGAACATGGAATACACGCCGCCAATTAAAATAAATGCCATGGCGATCCAGTAGAAAAAGACCAGCACACGTGGCGTTAACAGGTAGTCGAATCCCAGAATTGATTTCATTTTTCTTTTCCTTAGAAATATAAAAAATAGCGAAGGGTGTATCTCTATCACAGTCTGGTGTTGTGCGGATAGCTATCTGAATTCAGAGTAGTAAATCCAGCGTCTGCTGTTTTGGTCTTCTCAGCAGATCCCGCGCTTCCTCATATGTCCGCACGTTGTTGTAGCCCATCACCAGCCCGTAGCGTTTGCCAGACCCGCGATACCATTCGGACAAGGCATTGACCTGCAACTGCTGTTGCTGCCAGCATTGCGCAATTTCGCGGTCACAACTGCCTTTGGTGAGAAATGCCACTATGTGCATTCCGCCATCGTTTTGCTCGGTGAAAAACAGGTCGCCATACACCTCCTGTAGTGCAGCAATCATCCAGTCACGGCGGGTTTGATAGAGGGTTCGCATCTTTTTCAAATGGCGGAAAAAGTGCCCTTCGCTGAGAAATGCCGTGAGGATTTTTTGCGTCAATACAGGCTGGCCGCTGGCAACAATGTCGGCACAGTCAGTAAACGCATCCACGGTGCTTACGGGCATAACGATGTAGCCCATACGCAGCGACGGCATGATTGTTTTGCTGAATGAGCCCATAAAAATCACCCGGTCATGTGAGTCGAGACTCTTCAGCGACGGCAATACTTTGCGGGTGTAGTGAAACTCGCCATCGTAATCATCTTCGATGATCCAGGCTTCATTTTGTGTGGCCCAGTCAAGTAACTGCTGTTTGCGCGGCAGAGAGAGCGTCACCGCCAGTGGGCTCTGGTGTGAGGGTGTCACAATCGCAAAACGGGCGTCATGGTGATGGCGCAGCAGGTAATCCGTATCCATTCCTGAACGGTCTACTGGTACGGTGTGCAGGTGTGGCACGATGCGCTTAAGCAATTGCTGGCCCATAAAATAGCCCGGATCTTCAAATACGACTTTGTCGCTACGGCTGGCAAGGGTATCGAGGATCAACCGCAGGCTGCCGCTGTAGCCGCTGGTGATCAGCACCTGTTCCGCTGTGCAGGACAGACCGCGTGAGATATTGAGATAGCTGGCGATGGCCTGGCGGAGTGGATACCAGCCCATAACCGGTGGGTTGAGCATCTCTTCCTGGCGCATAGCGCGCGAAGCCTGGCCTGCCAGCAGCAACCATTTCTTATAGGGAAAACTGTCCAGGGCGGGAATACCTGGCCGTAAAAATCCGGCCCGTTCGCGCTGGCTGATAAGCGAAGCCGGTAAGAGGCCGGTCGTCTGGTCTGTCGTGGCGGTTTGTTTAACAGGCAGGGAGAGATCCGGGTTGACCCGCGTTCCTCGTGCCCCCTGGCTGACCAGATAGCCTTCACCGGTGAGAATGGCATAGGCCGTTTCGACGGTTTTGCGTGCCACCTTCAGCTCTTCCGCCAGGACGCGAATGGCAGGTACTTTGTCTCCGGGTTTCAGCACACCCCGCGTAATGTTATCGCGGTAACGGGTATAAATGTCGTGATAACCCGGCTTCATGTCCTACCTCATTTCATCATTTTTGTATCTTTTTACTATGTCATGAGCAGCGTAAATTTGCCTCATCGCATTTCATATGCCGCACACAAAAGAGGAAAGACAATGAGCACTCGCGTTAACCACCATAAAGCGACACCTGCACTCGCCAAAGCGCTGTCAGACCTGAGTATGGCGGTCGCCAGGACCTCCATCGACCCGGCGCTGAAGCACCTGATCGACATTCGTGTTTCGCAGTTGAACGGCTGTACTTTCTGTCTGGATATGCACTCAAAAGAAGCCAAAATCGCCGGAGAACGCGAACTGCGCCTGTATCATCTGGCGGCCTGGCGTGAATCACCGTTGTTTAGCGCCCGTGAAAAAGCTGCGCTGGAATTTACCGAGGCGCTGACACAAATCAGTGCCCACGGCGTGAGCGATGCGTTGTACCGCAGCGTGGCAGAGCATTTTTCAGATGTGGAGATTTCAGAGCTGAACTTCGCGATTGTGGCGATCAACGCCTGGAACCGCCTGGGGATTACGTCCCGCATGGAGCCAGGCTCACTGGATGTGGCTTACGGCCTGAACCGCGCTAACCTCGAATAATTCCGCGTTCACCCGGCCTGCATGACGCTATATTGCAGGCCGGGTCAATATCGAGTGGACAAGCACTAATTGAAATTATGTTTGAGCACAGCAAACCATAAATGCTGATCGTCTACTATGTGGCCATTTGAGTCTATTTTTAACCGTTTACACGTGACCGAATCCATAACATTTGCACCGATGACATCAATGTAATTTTTCCCTTTATCGATGACTAAATCAGTATGGCTCTCATAAGCAGTTGTTTTATCGTAATAAGCATTTGCTTTTTCTGAAGTTAAATTTTTCCCTCTGGCATAAGCAATGAGATCACCAATGTCTGGTGCTTTGCCTTGAGTGTTAATTCGATATCCCCAATAGGCAGAAGATTTATCGTGTTGCTGTAACGCGGTGATAAATTTTCGAATGTAAACAGAATGGCTCTGATTAAAAGGGAATTCCTGTTTATTAAACCCACCCTGTGCCATGAAGGCACTCATTCCCACCGCCGACCATGCATATTTATCATCCTGGATTGCCCATTTCGACGGTGAACCCCCACCAATTTTACAGTAATGATCAATGACATATTGGGCGTAATCATCTTCGTCATCCTTATGACCGATCTTTTTCGAGTGGGTGGTGAGATCCCAGGTGGACTCTCCCCAGTATATCCACTCTTTCTTTGCGGCATTAATAATAGAGTCAACTGTTGCGGGCATTATATCTCTCCTGTTCAGTGTTACTGGATTGGTGTATTCAGAATTTTATCCACGAGTGCTTTAAGAGGGGTGTTGTCATCTTTTATTTTTTCGCTAATATCTTTTACTGCATTTTGTATTTTAATTCTTTCGATAGTATCGGTCTGAATAAGTCTGACATAGAGGGCACTGGCTGCCTGATAAGCAGTGAATCCCTGCTCACCAGCAATAATGCTTGCCAGGAAATTTATATATTCTGGTTTGAAACACATTTGCAAAATATTGACAGCGGCAAGCTTTTCTCCCGGATCCTGGCTTTTTGTGAGTGCTGGTAGCATAAATAGCGCCGCTTTACCAAACTGGCGAAGGCGGCTTGCGACGGCAGACATTCGTTGTAGTCTTTCATCACCTTTTTCCATCTCCTCACGGGTTTGCTTGTACTCACTTGCCAGTTGATTCACTGCAACACTTACCGTTTCCGGAGGGTTGTCCTGCGCGAGTTTAGCGAGTTGTTCAGCATTGCTGATTTCTGCTTTGGATGGAATGACCGGTGAACCTGCTGGCGCAACGTTTGGCGTTGGATTACTCAGTACGGCGTTAAAGATCTCAGTTAATTTTCGGTCCGAGAAAATGAATATTTGTTGGAGAAAGAGTCGGGTGCAAAAGTAGCCATTTAAGAATCCCGCCGTTAAAAACGTAATGAGAATAGCTAATGATACAGATGTATTAATGCCAGAGGGATCTTTACCTGCCACTAATGCCATCTTTTCGCTGATTTGCCAGAGCGTTGATCCAATTGTTTTTACATTGACGAGCGTTAACCCGACAATAATTTTTGTAAGCCAGTCAGAAATTTCTTCAAGGTTTGTGTTGGGGCGGGTTTGGCTTGATTGCTGTGTGCCCATTTGTGTATCTTTGTTGCCATTAGTACTGAGTCCAGTTTTAGGAACGCCAAAAAGAAATCCGAGGGCTGCACCAATGGCCAAACATGCGCACATCCATAATAACAAGGCTCCCATATAACGATAGCGCGTGTAGTCTCCCAAAATACTGATGAAAATTAGCGAAATGAACCCAATGAATATTATCGGTCGAATCATTCTAACTGCAATTCTTAGATTTCTCAGAGAGCTGTTTTCATCCCAATCACTAAGTACCAGTTTTCTTTTTAGAAATGCAATGAATTCATTAAGCATCTGGTCTCTCCATTCTCATCTTTCAGCAGGGTGTAGCCTGAATTATTGATGTGGTGAATGTTAGTAATGATAAAGTCTTATTTCATTCTTACGCATTTTATGCTGTGGCTATATGGCTAATCAAAAAAGTGAAAGAGATATGACTGGCGTCAGATATTATTATTAGTTGAGTGTGACGGATATGTTTCCATTCCATGGAAAAAACAATATTTCATTGATTTTTATTTTAAAGACTTTCTGTTTTTATTGTTTATATGAATATATCCAGCATTAAATATTGATAGCGAGTTAAGCTATGGTGATAAGACAAAAACATTTCGCTCCTCACCGAAGCATCGCATCTTACCTTCCTTCATGCTCTCCTGAACCTCACAACGGAGAGACAACCATGATCGCAGTCCTTTTCGAAGCTAAAGCCGAACCTGAACACCAGGCGCGTTACCTGCAACTCGCTGCCGGGCTAAAACCGCTGCTGGCGGATATTGACGGTTTTATTGATATTGAGCGTTTTCAGAGCCTGACGACCGACGGCAAAATCCTCTCGCTCTCCTGGTGGCGAGATGAAGACGCCATCCGCAACTGGAAGCAGAATGTGTTCCATAAAGCGGCTCAGGCCGAAGGACGAGAATCGATTTTTGCGTTTTACCACATTCGGGTGGCGAAGGTGGTGCGGGAGTATTGCTCCGAAAACGGAGGCCATGCCCATGTATGACATTCATGTAATTTTCAGGGAGACGCCCGGTGAGCTGGCCCGGTTTGGTCAACTGCTCGGGCGTCATGGCGTAGGGCTGGAGGGCGGCGGTGTGTTTGGTGTTAACGCACACTTCCTGGTTGCAGAAGGCGACAAGGCCATGCGCGTATTGGGCGAAGCCGGTTTTAACGTGCAATCTGTCAGTAAGCCACTGATCCGCAAGCTGAAGCAGGAGCGTCCCGGTGAGTTGGGGGAAATAGCCGCTGCGCTGGCCTCACAGGGGGTGTCTATCCTTGCGCAATACAGCGATCACGCGAACCATCTCATTCTGCTGACAGATAATGATACTCTGGCGGCTGAGATCACCCGACAGTGGATCACCGATGCTGAAAACGCGCCAACTCACAGCGGATAACACCGCGCTGGAACAGGCAGTCGCGGCGGTTGCCGCCGCAATGTCCGACCCGTCGCGCGTCAAAATGCTCTGCGCCTTAATGGACGGGCGGGCGTGGACGGCCACAGAACTAAGCGCCGCCGCGGATGTAGCGCCCTCGACCGCCAGCGGTCACCTTACCCGGCTGGTGGACGGTAAATTGATCACCTGCCTTTCCCAGGGACGCCATCGTTACTATCGCCTGGCGGGGCATGACGTGGCGGAACTCGTGGAGCAAATGATGGGGTTGTCGTGGAGCCGAATCACTCCACCAGAAACCACAGCACCAAAAACGATGCGCGAAGCCCGCACCTGTTACGATCATCTGGCAGGTTCGGTTGCTGTAGAAATCTACGAGTTTATGCAGGCGGATGGCTGGCTGGAACCGGATGGCTCCTCGTTAACTCCGCGTGGGCGCGAGGCGTTCCTGCGCGCGGGGATCTCTCTCAGCGACAAACCCCGCCGTAAGGCCTGCTGCGCCTGTCTGGACTGGAGTGAACGGCGGTTTCATCTGGGGGGGGAAGCAGGGGCGGCGCTTTTCATTCATCTCGAAAGCAAAGGATGGATCCAGCGCGTGGCGGGTTTTCGGGAGGTGGTGGTGACGGCTTCCGGAAGAGTCGCTATCGTCAGGCACTTTACGGGCTGAAACATGCCCGGTGACACCGTTGTCCCTTTCACAATTCCTGCTCTTTCCTTTCTCGTTTCTTGATACTTACCCTGATAACTATTATCTTGGCCGCGTGATACGAGAGGATTTCCCATGAGTGAAAACGATCTGTTTAGCCGCCGGCCAATGGGCATGCGGATGGCGATGATCGTGCGTCAGTGGCGTGCGGTGATTGACGATGCCATTCTCGATACCGGGTTAACCCAGTCGAGCTGGACGGTGATGATGCAGCTTCAGCAACTGGGCGATAATGTTTCGGTAAGCGAACTGGCGGAAGTGCAGGGCATTGAACTGCCGCCGCTGATGCGTACGCTCACCCAACTGGAAAAGCAGGGATATTTACTGCGTACCACATCGCCTTATGACAAGCGCATCCGGCTGCTGGCGTTGACACCCAAAGGGAACGCCATACTCAAGACGCTCACCCAGGTGATAGAAACCTTTCAGGCGCGCGTGTCACAGAATATCGCGCCTGAGCATCTTGAGATTTTCAGTGCCACATTGAATCAATTCGCCTGCAATTTGCGGACAATCCGCGAAGAAGACAACAAGACCGAAAAATAATGACTCCTGAACAAAAGTTTGCCCGCTGGGTAAGGGTGAGTATTGCCTCTTTCCTGCTGATGTTTGTCTATTTTATCGTCGCGGATATCTGGATCCCGCTGACCCCGGATTCCACCGTGATGCGCGTCGTGACACCGGTCTCTGCACGCGTGGCGGGCTATGTCGCTGCGGTACACGTACAGAACAACAGTCAGGTGAAGAAAGGCGATCTGCTGTTTGAACTTGATGACACGCCGTTTCGCAACAAAGTTGAAGCCGCGCAAATCGCCCTTGAGCAGGCTCGTCTTTCTAACGACCAGCTTGACGCTCAAATTACCGCTGCGCAGGCCAGCCTGAAAACGGCGCAATTAACCGCCCGTAACGACAAGGTGACTTTTGACCGTTACCAGAAGCTCAGTACTCTGCAAAATGTCTCACAGGCGGATCTGGATAAAGTCCGCACCACCTGGCAGAGCAGCGAGCAGTCTGTGAGTTCGCTGAAGGCGAACATTCACAACCTGCGTATTCAGCGCGGAGAGCGCGAGGAGCACCGCAACGTAACGCTGCAAAAATACCGTAATGCTCTGGATGATGCCCAACTGAACCTCAGCTGGACGAAAGTCTACGCGGAAGCTGACGGGACGGTCAGTAACCTGCAGTTAAGCCCCGGTTTTTACGCCTCGTCGGGCTCTGCCGCGCTGGCACTGGTGAATAATCAGACCGATATCGTGGCCGATTTCCGTGAGAAAAGCCTGCGTCATACTCATCAGGGAACTGATGCCGCCGTGGTATTTGACGCCTTCCCAGGGCAGGTTTTCCGCGCGCATGTTACCAGCAGCGATGCAGGTATCCTGGCCGGTCAGGAAGCGGTGAATGGCGAACTCTCTGAACCTGAGACGTCTAACCGTTGGGTGCGCGACGCTCAGCGTATGCGGATCCATGTGGCACTGGATGAGGCACTGCCGAAGCATTTGCCTGGCGGAGCACGTGCGACGGTGCAGCTCTACAACAGTGAAGGGCCGTTTGCGCGTTTCTTTTCCAGGCTGCAAATCCATCTCGTCAGCCTGCTGCACTATGTCTATTGATCATGTCTATTAATACTCTGGCGCGGGTGTTTACCCCGCACGGCAACATCGTTTATACGGCAAATGACTTTCGCCAGACGCTGCGCATTGTCTTTGCCGGGATGATTGCGCTTAGCGTATCGAGCTTTTACAACACCAGCTACGGCGTCTTTTATGTGGTGTACCCCATCATGCTGTTGTCGCTGGTTCCGGTATTCAACCGCCATGTGGCAAAGCAGTTCGTGTTCAGTGCATCACTAAATTGCGTCGAAATGGTGATTATTATCGGCTATTTGTCGCAATGGCCGTTGATCATGACGCTGGTGGTGTTTGCCCTGTACGTGATGCGTTTTCGCTTTATGAGCCAGGGACCGTTGTTTCTGTTTGGTTCGATGGGCGTGGTGTGTCAGAGCGTGATGCTCAACTTTATGAGCTACCCCACCACGAACTGGCATACGCTGCTGTTTTCCAATATCGAAGCCAGCGTTATGGCCGTCTGTTTAAGTGCGTTGATGAACTACCTGCTGCCGGACGTTGAGCCGCGTAACCCCCCACCACTGATTGAGAAAGACGCGGCCCGGGTGCGCCATGAGTCGCTGCTCTCTGGTACAGTCGCAACGCTCATCTTCGTGGTTTTTCAGCTCAGTGATTTAAGTGATTCGCTGTCAGCGCTGATGGCCGGAATTTTGATTTTGTTTCCGATGCATTACCGCGGTTCGGTGATGAGCTCAATCTGGCGTGTGGTCGGTGTGGTGCTGGGTTGCCTGTACATTCTGGTGGTGCAACTGGTGTTGTACGATCACAGCAGTCATATGCTGCTGATGATGCCGCTGATTGGGCTGGGGCTGGCGTTTGGCGCGCGTCTGCATGTCATGGAGAAAGTCGGCGCGGGCGTTGGGTTTGCGAGTATTACCACCATCGGCATTATGTTCGGGCAAAACATGCACCCGGATAGCGACCTGGTGTTCAGCGATCTGTACCGGATCACCTCCGTGACGTTTGCGCTGGTGGCGACGCTGACCCTGGTCTTTTTAGTGCATTTGATCCTCAACGGCTTTGAGGCGACGCGTTACGTCATTGCGCCGCCAACAGAGGATTAAATGTGCAGTACGGCGGGCAGCTGTGAGAGTAAAAACAGGATCAAACCGATCGTCCCGCCGACCAGCGTACCGTTAACGCGGATGAACTGCAGGTCTTTACCGATGTTCAGCTCAATCTGGCGCGACATATCGTTCGCATCCCAGCCTTTCACCGTGTCACTGATGTGGCGGGTAAGAAATGCGGCAAAGTCCGGTGCGACGCGGTGTGCAGCTTGCTCCAGATGCTCGTTCAGCGACGTCCGCAGGCTGGCATCGTTCGTCAGCGTTTCACCAAACCACAATCCGGCCCGGGCGATGCGCTGCTTCACGCGTGAATCGTCGTTCTGCATATCCGCTTTCAGCCACTGGCGCAGGTCGGTCCACATCTCCCCCAGATAGCGGTTAAACGCTTCGTCATTCTTCAGATAGTGTTTGATGTTCTCAGCTTTCGCCGCCATGTCAGGGTCGTTCTTCAGGCTGTCGATAAGCTTCAGCGTGGCGTTGTCGAACGCCTTGCGGATCTGGTGAGTACGGTCGTGGCTGATGTCATCCAGCAGAGTATTCACCGCCTTCGCGACCATCTCCGCACTCTGATCGCCCAGCCATTCCGTCGGCAGCACCATCGCCTTGCGCGGGTGTTCCGTCTCAAGCCAGTGAACAATCTGTGTGGCGATGAAATCTCGCGTACTTTCTCGCTGAATAAGCGTAATCAAACGGTTGATGATGGCGTCCAGCAGTACCTGATGACGGTTATTTTTGGTCATGCTTTCCAGCATCACCGCGCTGGTTTCGGTGAAGTCGACCTTATCGATAGCCTGATGCACCGCGCGTTTTAGCAAACGCTGAATACGCCCGTCATCGGTCAGCTCCAGAAAACCGCTCATCACCTGAATCAGGTGCTGCCCAACGCGCTGAGCGTTTTCAGGCTGGCTGAACCAGTGGCCCATCATCTTTGCCGGTTCATAACGACGAATGAGTGCCACCAGTGACTGAGTATCGAGAAACTTCTCCTGCACGAACTGGCCGAGATTGTCACCGATCCGATCTTTATTACGCGGGATAATCGCCGTATGGCGTGAAATGAACGGGATCGGAACCCGGCGAAACAAGGCCACCACGGCAAACCAGTCCGCCAGGGCGCCGACCATCGCCGCCTCGGCAATGGCCTTGACGCCGCGCACCCAGAAGGTCTGCGGCAGAAAGAGAGTGGTGATAAACGCTGCGGCGGCAATCAGCAGCAGCGACAGTGCCAGCAACTTGGCGCGTTTGAGTTCAGCTATTTTGTCCATGAGGTTAAGGATAGAGGCCGCGCTGGATAAAATGCAAAAGGTTGTAGAGGAATACAGAGTGTTCACGAAATGAATATGTTTACGGGATATCTCAAATACGCCAATCAGAGCCGTCAACTGATGGTGTATAAAACCCGCCACAAAACCCAGCCGCCGAATACCATCAGCACACTGCCTGCTGTGCGTTCAATCCGCCACACGGCGTGGCTCAGTTTGTGTTGCACTGCGGGCAAGCCAATAAGTGACACCACGGCGAGATCCCACACCAGCACCGCCATCACCATCCAGATGCCGCTGACGGATTTCTGAAGGAGTGTCACATCTGGCCCTAATAACGACGTCATCAGCGCCAGATAGAACAACGCATTTTTGGGGTTCAGCAGAGCGGAGCCCAGTCCGAGCAGTATCTGTTTGGACACCGAAGGGCAGCACCGATGGGTTTCATTGAGCGCCAGAGCTTGTGGGGGGCTGCGTACCAGATGCGCGCCAATCCAGAGCAGATACAGTGCCCCTAATAGTTCGATCAGGGTAAATACCCCGGTGAACTGGCGCAGCACCTGCCAGCCGATAACCACCAGCAAAATATACAATCCGTTGCCCACCGCAATGCCAAAACAGAGCCCCATACTGCCACGCAGTCGGTAACGTACGGCATATCCTGTCAGCAGGAAAAAGTCGGGCCCCGGACTTAACAGGGCAACAAAATGCGCCAGCGCGAGAGCAAGAAACGTGGAAGGGAAAAGCGTCGATAACAGTTCCATAGTCACCTCAGAAGAATATCTGCGGTCACACTACGGTATTACGAGGGGTATTTATTGTCAGATATTGATCGACCCGTAGCGTACTGACGAGGCGTTGCCGCCGTATAGCGTACAAAGGTTTTATGGAAATGACTCTGATCGGCAAAACCGCTCTGATAGCCGACATCGGCAATATCATCTCCGGCTCGCAGACGTGCTTTGGCGTACTCCACACGCGACATATTAAGAAAACTTCCGGGTGTCAGGCCAGTGTCTTGCCTGAAGGTGCGTATCAGGGTCTCTTTGCGTAACGAAAATCGCCGGGCAAACTCATCCAGCGTCGGCGGGGTGAGGAGGTTGGAAAGTATCGTCTGTTGCAGTTGCTGGCTGGTTGGACGCAATATGTCCTCCTCTTGCTCTCGATGGGGAAAAGCGGCCAGCAGCGCGTTGAGCGATGAGGGAGTCATTGTGTCCACGACGTTGAGATAGAGTCTGAAAATCGCCTCACTGCGAATGACCTGCCGGGCGAGCGGGAGAGTGGTTTCGATATAAAGCATGTGATAGCTGCGGGGGTGTCCGTTATGCGGGTTGCAGCTGTGCGGGACATGGGCGGGTATCACGATGATATCACCAGGCGAAAGAAGGTACTCCTGGCCGTTACAGACGCAGTGTGTTTTTCCTTCCACAATGGCGCCGATCGACAACTGGGCATGGCTATGGCATTTGTAGGCCTGACGGCTTTGCCTGGTACTACGCAGCTCTAAACCGGATTGTCGGGTGAAGGTCTGATTAATATCACGCGGTGTTGTCATCGGCCCGTCCAGACGTTTTTTGATTTTTATATCACAATCGTGTTGTTGCGCATTCTGAAAGCAATAAAAAAACCTGCCAGAGGGCAGGTTTTGTGGATTACGTGGGGCAGGATTAGAAAGAGACGCCGCCGCCAACATAAGCGCCATCGATCAGAGTGTGGTTTGGACGACCATCTTTGCCATCAACGCTGACATGGCGATAACCCACTTTCAGGGTGACTGGTGTAATTGGCGTCCAGCTTACGCCACCATTGGCTTCAACGTAGTTTTTCACGCTGTTATTCAGCCCTTCTGGTGCGGCATAGCCTTCACCGAATACATGGATGCTGTCGGTCAGTGCCACGTTAACACCGCCGCCGATAGGGAACGCCACACCGTTATCGCCTTTTTTTGGACCGATATAGATGGCTTTCGCACCGGCATTCAGCATCACCGGGCCCACTTCAAGGTTATAACCCGCACCTACGCCACCTGTTTGCGTCCCGTCCTGGGTGTTTTTTAGCCAGTTGCTTTCTGCATAGACGCCAGATGAGGATTTACCCATTTCCAGATTGAGGTTGGTGAA